>JAFRSP010000010.1 GCA_017427525.1 Clostridia bacterium | reverse complement strand
TGCCTGAGGGGATATACATGTGCAGGATATAAAGCCCGCCGAAGAGGATCGAAGCAAAAACGCCGGTGTCCGGCCTCCAGACGGTGAAGATCACCAGGGCGATGGCAAGCCAGCCGCGGTCGCCAAAGGCGTCGTTGGTCCACACGCCGGAGGCGTAGTCCATCACGTAGTAAAGCCCGCCGAGACCGGCGATCATGGCGCCGATGCCGGTGGCGGTGTATTTGTATCTTGCCACATTGATTCCCGCCGCGTCTGCGGTGTTGGGACTCTCGCCGACAGCGCGCAGATGAAGGCCGATCCGCGTGCGCTTGAGGAGAAAAGCGGCCACAAGCGCAATGACCACGGCGATGTAAGCGAGAAACCCATAGGAAAGAAACAGCTTTCCAAACCAGCCCAGCTTGGCAGCAATCGGAAGCGTGCGCCGGAAGCAGTTGCTGGTGGCGGTCATGATGATGGAGGGGAGATCGCTGCCGGACAGCTTGATCAGAGAGCCGCCGAAGAAGTTGCCGAACCCCACGCCAAAGGTGGTGAGCGCCAGACCGGTCACGTTCTGGTTGGCCCGCAGGGTCACGGTGAGGAAGCAGTACAGAAGCCCCATCAGGAAGGACCCCAAAAGGCAGCAGACCAGCGGAATCAGAATGGCCAAAAAAGGCTTGATGTTGCCGGCGGCGGATTGCTCATAGAAAAAGGAGCCGATCACGCCGGAAATACCGCCGACATACATGATCCCGGGGATCCCCAGATTCAGATTTCCGGATTTTTCCGTAAGAGTCTCTCCGGTGCTGCCGAGCATCAGAGGGATGCCCTGCACAACGGCGCGGGGGATAAAGGAAATGAAGTCAAACACGGCTCAGTCCTCCTTTTCCGCGGATTTCCGGAAGTTGATCTTATAGTTGAGAAAGAACTCGCTTCCGATGATGCAAAAGAGGATCACACCTGTGAGAATATCGCCGAAAGAGCGGTTCAAGCCGAAATTTGTGGCGATTTCACTGGCGCCTCTGCCGAGAAACACCAGCAGGAAGCTGGTCAGGATCATCCAAATGGGATTGAACTTGGCGAGCCAGGAGACCATCACGGCAGTGAAGCCGCGCCCGTCGACAATGGTCGGCGTCAGAGTGTGGTTGGTGCTGCCCACCAGCAGGAGCCCCGCCAGGCCGCATACGGCGCCGGACAGCAGCATGGTGCGGACGATGACGCGATCGACCTTGATGCCCACATACCGCGCGGTGCGCTCGCTTTCACCCACCACGGAGATCTCATATCCATGCTTGGAATAGTTGAGGTAAATATACATGACGACGCAGAGCACCGCGACGATGAGGATATTCAGCAGGTATTTCTGATTGCCGATGGTGGGAAACCAGCCGATCTGTGTGTTGGGATTGATGATGCCGATATTGCCCGAGCCCTTCGGAGACTCCCACACCACGCAGTAATAGGCCACGAGCTGTGTGGCCACATAGTTCATCATCAGGGTGAAGAGCGTTTCATTGGTGTTCCATCTGGCCTTGAAAATGGCGGGGATGGCGGCCCAAGCGGCGCCGGCAAGGATACTGAATACGATCATGCACACAATGACTGCCCAGTTGGGGAGCTTGTTTGCCAGCAGGATCATGCAGGCGGCGGCGGCAAGCCCTCCGATCAAAGACTGCCCCTCTGCGCCGAGATTCCAGCAGCGCATTCGGAAGGCGGGCGTCACCGCGAGAGAGACGCAGAGCAGCATGGCGATATTCTGCAGCAGTACCCAGAACTTGCGGATGGTGCCGAAAGAGCCGTTGAAAATGGCAACATAGATCTGAAAGGGGTTTTCGCCGGTGACAAGGGAGGTGATGATTCCGCAGAGCAGCAGGGCCAGCAAAATGGCGCTTCCACGGATGGCCCAGGCGCTGTACCAGGGCAGAGCGGAGCGCTTGGAGATATGGAACAGGGGAGTCCGCTGATTGTTATTCATGGCTGTTTCCTCCCAGACGGGTCATCATCATGCCGACCTCCCGCTTTGTGGCGCCTTTGCCGGGGATGACGCCGCTGACCCTTCCTCCGCAGAGCACCAGGATGCGGTCTGCCAGCTCCAGCAGCACATCGAGATCTTCGCCGACATAGATGACCGCCACGCCCTTGGTCTTCTGCTGATTGAGCAGATCATAGATGGTATAGGAAGAGTTGATGTCGAGTCCTCTGACGGCGTAGGCGGTGAGGAGCACCGTGGGCGCTGAGGAGATTTCGCGGCCGACAAGGACCTTTTGCACATTTCCTCCGGAGAGTTGGCGTACGGGAGTCTGCACGCTGGGCGTGCTGACCTCCAGATTCCGGACGACCGTTTCCGCCAGATCCCTGGGAGAACGCCGGTCGGTAAAGAGAGAATGTCCGCGGCGGAAAGAGCGGAGCATCATATTGTCGGAAAGATCCATATTGCCGACCAGGCCCATGCCAAGCCGGTCCTCCGGCACGAAGGAAAGGCTGACGCCCATCTCCTGGATCCGCAGAGGATCCTTGCCGAGGAGCTCTTCTCGGGAGCCGTCGTCGTTGATATAGCAGACGGAACCGCGCTCAACCGGCTGGAGCCCTGCGATGGACTCCAGAAGCTCTTTCTGTCCGCTGCCGGAGATCCCGGCAATGCCCAAGATCTCGCCGGAATACGCCGTGAAGCTCACGTCGTCCAGCTTGAGGATGCCGTCGATGTTCCGCACGGTAAGGCCTTCCACCTGGATCCTGGGCTTGGGATCGACAGGGTCCGGACGATCGATATTCAGCGTTACGGCGTGCCCCACCATCATGTTGGTCATTTCCTGGGCGGTCGTCTCCGCCGTGAGCATATCGCCGATGAACCGGCCGTGGTGGAGAATGGCGACCCGGTCGGAGAGCACCTCCACCTCGTGCATCTTATGGGTGATGATCACGATGGCCTTGCCGTCGTTGCGCATGTTCCGAAGCACCGCAAACAGCTTGTCGGTCTCCTGCGGAGTGAGGACGGCGGTGGGCTCGTCCAGAATCAGGATGTCGGCTCCCCGGTAGAGTACCTTGACGATCTCCACCGTCTGTTTTTGTGAGACAGACATATCGTAGACCTTTTGGTCGGGATCCACATCAAACCCATAGGCCTCGCAGATCTCACGGATTTTCCGGGCGGCGGCTTTCAGATCGAGTTTGCCGGGAAGCCCGAGCACCACGTTTTCCGTGGCGGTGAGAACGTCGACCAGCTTGAAGTGCTGATGGATCATTCCGATGCCCAGATCGAAGGCATCCTTGGGGGAACGGATGACCACCGGCTTTCCGTCGATGGTAATCTCTCCCTCGTCGGGGAAATAGATCCCGGAGAGCATATTCATCAAGGTCGTTTTTCCGCTGCCGTTTTCGCCCAGCAGAGCGAGGATCTCTCCCCGGTAGATGTCCAGCCAGACCTTGTCGTTGGCAAGGACGGAGCCGAAGCTTTTCGAGATGTTCCGCATGGTGACAGCCGCGACTTTGTTGTTCAAGGGCCGTTCCTCCTTTGAGGATATCTGATTGTCTTAAAAAAGACCGACTGCTGCAAAGGGCAGCGCAGTGACGAACCAAGGCCGCCGCGTTGCCCTTCACAGCAGAAAAGGGATGGTTCAGGGAGCTCCGGTTTTCCCGGAGCTCCCTGAACAAACAGATCATCAGGCGTCGATATTGGTGATGCCGTCGATATCGATGTCGAAGTAAGGCGCGGAGCGATACTCAGACTCGTGGAAGAAACCGTCGGCAATGACGTTGGTCTCGGGAACGAAATCGCCCATATCGTCAACGTCGGCAAGGTACTCGGTGAGGGTCTCGCCATTCACGGTGAAGGTGGTGGTGTCGAACACCTTGAGGGCGCCGCTCTCCAGGAGAGCCTTGACCTCAGCCAGCTTTTCCTCGGTGCCGGCAGCAGCGGCAGCTTCGTTGATTTCGGTCAGCTTGACCGAGCCGGTGGCGATGGTGCCGGTCCAGTCGGCGGGAACTGTTTCACCGTTCTTCATGCACTCCATGGCATACTCCATGTAGGGAGCCCAATCGATGCGGGAGGCGACGATAAAGGTGTTGGGGCAGGCATCGGCTGCAGAGCCGTTGTAGAACACGAAGGGGACGTTGTTGGCCTCGCACTCGGTGGGGGCGCCCATGGAGTCGGCATGCTCGGAGATCAGAACGCAGCCGCGGCTGATAAGCTTGGTTGCGCCTTCCTTCTCCAGGGTGGGATCATACCAGGAGTTGGTGAAGGTGACTTCCATGGTGGCGGAGGGGCACACATAGCGGACGCCCAGGAAGAAGGAGGTGTAACCGGACTTGACTTCGGCATAGGGGAAGGCGCCGATGTAGCCGACCTTGGCCTGATCCTCGGTGATCTCGCCGTTGGCGATCATCTCGTTGAGCTTCAGACCGGCGGCCACGCCGCCCAGGAAACGGCCTTCATAGATGGAGGCAAAGCCGTTGTGGTAGTTGGACACTCCGGCGGTGTGGGCCTGGGTGCCGGTGGCATGGAAGAACTGAACATCGGGGAATTCCTTGGCAGCCTGGAGCAGGAAAGGCTCGTGACCGAAGGAGTCGGCGAAGATGAAATTGCATCCCTCGTCGATGAGCTCGGCGGCGGCGTCGTAGCACTCCTGACCCTCGGGAATACCGGTCTTGAGCAGATACTCAACACCCAGCTTCTCGCAGGCTTCCTTGGCGGCGTTGATGAAGTTCAGGTCGTAGGTGGAATTTTCATCGTGCAGGAAGATGAATCCAGCCTTGACCGTCGTGGTGGCGGGCTCGTTAGCAGGCTCGTCAGCGGGCTCGTCGCTGCTGGTCTTGTTGCAGGCCACGAGGCCCACGCACAGTGCCAGAGCAAGCAGAAGGGCGATGATTTTTTTCATGTTTTTTCCTCCAGATAAAATTGGTTTTCCGGTTTCTTGCTTATTTATCATTGACCCCGAAGGGATTGATAACGCTGTGTTCAGCAAAACTCCACGCCGGACTCCGCGCTCATGGACTTGATCCTGGCAAGGGATTCCACGCGGATGCCCTGACTGCGGATGATATCTCCGCCGGGCTGAAAAGCCTTTTCGATGCAGATCCCTGCGCCCACGACCTCGGCGCCTGCCTGACGGCAAAGGGAAATCAGCCCCTGGAGGGCCTCGCCGTTGGCCAGAAAATCGTCGAGAATCAAAACGCGGTCGCCTGCGCCGAGAAAACGCTTTGACACAAAAATCTCATAATCCTTCCCATGGGTGTAGGAGGCAACGCGGGAGTGGTACACATCGCCCACGATGTTTTTGGTCTTCATTTTCTTGGCAAAGACGACCGGGACACGGAAGTATTGCGCTGTGATACAGGAGATACCGATGCCGGAGGCTTCGATGGTGAGAAGCTTGTTGACGCCGCAATCCGCAAACCGGCGGTGGAACTCTTTTCCGAGTTCGTTGAAAAGGGTAATATCCATCTGGTGGTTCAGAAAGCTGTCCACCTTTAAGACATTCCCTTCCATCACAATTCCGTCTTTCTGAATGCGGTCTTTCAAGAGCTGCACAGGCAATCGCTCCTCACTGTCCATAGAATGACGGCGGCTCAAACTGCGCCAAACAGAATCCATTGTTTGCATCACTATTGTATCGCAATTTCGACTCTGTTGCAATCCGTGAAATCCACTAAAAATGAGGAATATTGACCAAAATATCCTGAAAAACTGGCAAAATAGACAAAGACACAGGCATAGAACAAAGACAGCGCCGATTTTGGAGAAAAATCAGCGCTGTCTTGACAGAAGCGGAAAGAGAGGAAAGAGAGGAAAACATGGCGGATTTGTGACAGATATCGTTTCACCGGAAGAGCAGCAGGCGGGTCAACAGGCTGCCGCACAGCACCGCGGTGCAGTCGGCCAGAAGGGCGGCGGGAAGGGTGCAGCGGGTGTTGCTGACGCCGACCGAGCCGAAGTAGAGCCCTGTGGTGTAGAGCGTGGTTTCGGTGGAGGTGAGGATGACGGCGCCGGCCGTTGCGGCAAGACTGTCGACCCCGTGGGTCTCGATGAGAGAGCGCAGCACCGACATGGAGCCGCTGCCCGAAATGGGGCGCATGAGAACCAGAGCGGCCAGTTCCTCGGGCAATCCGACTGCGCGGGCAACGGGGGAGAGCGCGTAGGTAAAGAGCTCAAAAAGGCCGGAGGCCGACAGCATCTCGACCCCCACCATGAGAGCGGTCAGGGTGGGAACCAGCCGCAGGATTGCAGACATGCCGTCGGAGGCGCCCTTGGTGAAGCAGGAGAAGAGATCAATTTTTCGCCGCAGGGCGAAGAGCAAAACGATGCAGGTCACAAGCGGCAGCATGGCAGAGGCCAGAAAACGGAGCATGAGAGGACCTCCCTTCAAATGGGATCAAAATGAGATCGAAAGCAACCCGTACAGACGGAAGTGCGTGTGCTGCAGGAAAGCAGAGACTCAGCGGCGGGGAGGTCCTTTGCTTCGTCGGCGTAAGGACTCCAGCCGAATGAACAGACGTAGGCTGACGACTCCTACCGCGATGGTGAGCAGCGAGGTGATCCATACGGCCGGCATGATGGAGAAAGGGTCTGAGGCGCCCGAAGCTTGCCGGATGGCGACCACTGTGGCAGGAACGATCTGCACAGAGGCCGTGTTGAGAAGAACCAGCATCATCATATCGTCAGAGGCAGAGCCTGCGGGCTGCCCGCGGGAGAGCACCTCCATGGCATGCAGTCCAAGCGGGGTGGAGGCCCCCGAGAGACCGAACATCTCGGCCGTGAGGTTGGCGGCGATCGACTGCTCCCCCTCACTGCCCTTTTTCACCCCCGGGAAGAGCAGCCGGATCACAGGGCGAAGGCAGCGGGAAAAAGAGGCAAGAAGGCCGCTTTCCCGTGCGAGGGCCATCAGTCCGTTCCAGAAGGCCGCCACGCCGAGCAGGGTCAGCGCGAGCTCAAGAGAGGCGGCGCAGCCCGTGAAGATCGCCGAGGACAGCGCCGCGCCCCGCCCCAGAATCAGCCCTGTTACGGTTGCCGAAACAATCATGCCGGCCCAGATCAAATTGAGCATGGGAGAGCTCTCCTTTATATGGAATGTGGGAGACAAAACGCCCAAAACAACAAAGAGGAATTCAAATATTTCAGTGGATCTCAAAATAAGCGAACAGACGATCTTGTTATAATTCTATTTATAATTCTATGTTTTTAAATACAAATTTAGGCAATTTTACCAGTTGACATAAAATGGGTTCTGTTGTAGAATATTACATAATTAGGCCATACTCGGTCGAAATATGAGGATTAAGGGGTAGATTGCCGCACAAAGTGGGGTTTTTGCCTCAAAAATATTTTTTCTAAGGAGGGAGTAAGATTATGAAATCGACAGGGATTGTGAGAAAAGTAGATGAGCTTGGACGAATTGTACTGCCCATCGAACTGCGAAACACCCTGGGAATTGCTCCGCGCGACGCTGTGGAAATCTACAGCGAGGGAGATACGATTGTTCTGAAGAAATACGAAAATCACTGCACCTTCTGCAACAGCACGAAGGGGCTGCGTGAGTACAAGGGGAAAATGATCTGTACCCGATGCCGGAATGACCTCACCAAAAAGGATAAAGAGTGAGAAAGCCCAAAATCAAAAAGAAAAAGAGAGCCTGTGTAAGGGCGGCTCTCGTAAGACAGTTTTATAGTTTTCTGGAAATGGCATGATCTTCGGGTCATGCCATTTCCTGTGTCATCAGTTCACTCAGCGGGATGAACCCAATCAGATCATAGCAGATATGGATGCTCTGTCGGCGTTTCCCACTGCTTTTATCAGGAGCCCCGACATAGATTGCCTTAATCAGCTCGTGGGCCGCGTAGGGCGTGAGTTCCGTCAGTTCTGCGTACTTTCTGACCTTCTGAATGAACTGTTCAAGATTCTGGTTCTGTTGTTCCTGTGTTTCGATTTCCTGCCGTAAGACTTCCGCTTCCGCTTTCAGATCATACTGTTCGCTCTC
>JAFRSP010000009.1 GCA_017427525.1 Clostridia bacterium | reverse complement strand
CCGTTGTCTTCACCGCCGGCGTCGGCGAAAACAGCGTTTCGATGCGTGAAAAGTGCGTCGAGGGCCTGGAGTTCATGGGAATCAAGATCGATCCCGAAAAGAACAACACCCGCGGCAAGGAGGTCGACGTTTCTGCGGACGACGCCACGGTGAGAACCCTCGTGATCCCGACCAACGAAGAGCTCATGATCGCGCTCGACACCAAGGCGATCATCGGTAAATAAGATCGTGCACTGTGCCTCATCGGAATTTCCGAGGGGATATTGAGTCAAAAAACAGGCGGGGCGGGGGAATGCTCGTCCCGCCTGTTGCTGAAAAAAGATGGATTGCAAGCGAAGCATGGGAACCCGCGCAGGCCTGTTTTCTGTTTGGCAGACAGGATGCTTCTCTTGCGCCGGATTTTGCAAAAGAGGAGGCGCCGTCTTATGATCGACCGAAAACGAAAAAGCGTTTGGGCAGTTGCCGTCCTCTGTCTTTTTCTGGCGGCTGGTCTGAGCTCCTGTTTTGGGGTGACGGCCAATTCTGCCAAGTCCGCGCGGGATAAGCTGCTTGAATACTATGCCGAAGCGGATGAATCGAAGCTGAACAACAGCGCCGAGGCGCTGATCCTGCTTTCGGCAGGCGGACTTGTTTCCCAAGAGACGGTGGAGCGGCTGCTCCCCTCAGGCGATCAGGCTCAGTCGATCGCCACGCTTTGCAGCTCCATCTATCTGGCGGAGTTTGCCAAGCTCGACAGCCGCAGCTACTTAGGGCAGAATCTGGTCGCCTTGTTGGCGGAACGCCAGCTGGAGGATGGCTCCTTCGGCTTTCTGGAGGAAACGGTCAGCGCCGCGCTGACCCTGGAAAACGTGGGCGCCAGCTATGATCGGGATGGAGTGATCCGTTTGCTCATTGCCGCACAGCGCCCGGATGGGGGATTCTGCGCCCAAGAGGGAGCAGAACCGGATTTGACGCTGACAGGACTCACTCTGTCGCTGCTTCCCTGCTTTGGAGAGGATTATCGCGCCGCCATTTTGGAGGAACGCGCGGTGGAGTACTTAAAGCAATACAGCGCGGGCACGCTTGATCCGCCGCCGGACTGTGCGGCTCTTTCTGCCGCCATCTGCGGCCTTGTGGATGCGGGACAGGATTTGACCAAAACCGAATGGAGCCCCCTGATCAGCGCGCTTCTCAACTGCGAGACCAAATCCGGCGGCTTTTCTGTGCAGCCCGACCTTGCGGCCGATCCGGATTCGACCAGCGCGGCGCTTGCCGCACTGGAGGCCGTCGACTACGGCGGGAGCTGGTGGAACACTGCCATTCAGCGCAGCGGCGTGGTATCGCTCAGCATCGTGGCGAATGGGACGGTTCTTCATCAGACCGGCCGGTTTGGGCTGCTCGACAAGGAATCGGCGCTCAGTCTGACCAGTCGCTTCTGTGCCGCCAATGGGATCGAAATCGAGTTTCAGCTCGGACGGCTGCTCTCGGTTGACGGTCACGAAAAGAGCGGAAACCAGGATTGGAAGCTGAGCATCAACGGAACCGAGGCCTCCCCGGAGGCGCCGCTTTCAGCAGGGGATGAGGTCGTTTGGAATCTCTCCTGACAGCGGGCGGCGATTCGCTTTAGCGCGGTGCCAAAGCGGTGCGCAGGAACGAGAAAGAGGGTGCGCCCGACCGAGCGCACGTCGTAAGGAAGCTGCCTTGCGGGAGCGCCGGCAGTCAAACTCTACAGGGAAACCGGTGGGACCATTATGGTCACGCCGGTTTTGGTTTTCTTTTGCCTTTGGGAAAAGCAGACCTTCACGGAATCTGTACATCGTAGAGTTTGTTTATCGCACAGGTTGTGATGTATGTCTTTGATTGACCAGGCACTGGAACATCAGCGTTGTCGGCATGATCCGCAGCTCCGGTCTGTTGGCGTAGAAATATTCCTCGATGGCCTTGGGCGCGTAGGTCCGCGCCTCAGACTGCATCCAGGAGAGAATGCGGCGCACGCGGCGAAGGGCCGCCACTGCGTGATAGTCTGCAAGGCCAAGGGAGCGCAGACGTGCGATCTCGTTGATGATGTCGGTCTCCGCCCTCAGGTATACTTGAATCAGCTTTCTTTCGTGTTGGTTCATCCTTCACCGCCTGAAAATAGGCATGAAAAAAGCACCGTGCTCTCACACAGTGCTTCAAAAGTGTTGTCAACTATGCCGGAAGGAAGCAGCCGCTTTCGGAATGGCTATTGCTCCCACTCCATGTCGCAAATACTAACCGCTATTCTCCCGCGCTCAGTCAATTCACCCGAACGCAACGCTTCTTCACCCTCGATGTCAAATGCGAGGTCTTTGATTCTTTGCCACTCCTCTTTCGAAAGAGTTGTACTGGTTCCAGCCTCCACCGAGATATGAAATTCATCTTTTAAGAATTTTGCCTGTTCTGATGAAAAACGCACAACACTACCTCCTTATAATCGTCACTATTTCCCCTTCTTTGAAATCAACGACAACTTTCATTTTTGGGGTTTGATACACTCTCCTGTTTGTCACATTCCCTGGATAAACAGAATTTGCGGTCTTAATACAATTCCTAATCTCTCCAGGAGAAATGCTTCTTTGCGCGGCTCGGTCAAACATGTGGTTATACAAGCCGTTTATCTTGACTCCATCAATAGTCTTTTCTCCAATGAGTATATCAAAATACCGCTTTCGTTCCGCTTTGTCAAGAGTTTTTTCTCCATTTTTGTTCAGAACAATCCCCGTGGGTTTCCGGTATTCTGACGCTCCTGAAGAGCTCCCGCCTCCTTGAGCGCTTCCGCCGACCTTTCCGGGCCTGCCGGCGTGGCCGAAGTTCCCGCTCCCTTTTCCACCGTCAAGGCTCATGACGGGAGGGAGGGCGTCAAAGGCGCTTGTCTCTTCGATCCCCGCAAGCGGGTCTTTTAAGGCGGTCACGTCCTGATAGGTCTGACCGGCGGCCGCGGCAATGCTTTCCTCCGCGATGCTCTCGAAAAGGCCGGTTCCGTCGGAGAGCTTCTTGAGCTCCTGCATGGCCTCGGAGCGGTCCATAAGCCCCGCCTGGAAGGCGTTGATCACGGTCTCGGTCTTTGCCTTGGCAATGTCGGCCACTTCCCGCGCCGTCGGGGTCCAGAGCGGCGGGAATTGGATATCCACGTCGGCGGGCACCTCTCCCCATGCGCTCATGAGCAGAACGGGCAGCAGACGCTCCAGCACGGGACGGAGCTTGCTCTCTCGCAGGCCGTCCACATAGTCATAGTAGTTCATTATGATAGGGTTGCTGGTTTTGAGGATACTCGTATCCCGCAGGAACACCCGCCGGATGCTGGCAGCGCCCGGCGGATCTGGTTTCACCCCATACAATACATCAAAACCACAGGGTGACGGATCATCTGTTTGCGGCATCTGCAACCTAAAAGAGGCGGCTTTCTCAGAAGGCGGCTCTTTTGCTGTCTGTCCTCTTTTTATTGCAAAAACAAAAATGGCACGCCCTGCAGGGCATGCCACTTCTGTGAAACGGGGAACTGTGTCTTGCGCTTCAGCCTCAGCCGAAGCAGCCGCACAGGGAAGGTTACGGTCTGGTCTCAACCAGTTCGGTATCGCGAAAGAACAGGGAAACGCACCAGATTCCGGCGAGACCGACCAACGTGAACACAACGCGGGACAGGGCGGCCATCTGTCCGCCGAACAGCCAGCCGACAAGATCAAACCCGAAGATCCCGATGCAGCCCCAATTGATGGCGCCGATAATGGTGAGCGCCAGCGCGAACTGATCCATGCTTGATTCAACTCCTCACATTTCGTGATGTTGTCTTTAGCATTTACGATGCGGCGTCGTTTATGCAAAAAGCAATTGGAATATTTTTCGCGTCCCGTTTGCGGAAAAGGGAGGAGGGTCGGCTTGCGGAAGCAAGGAGAAATCGCTTGCAAAACCCTGTGATTCTTTGTTAGAATAGCCGCAGAAGCCGCGCCTGTCGGCACGGCACAAAGAGCGGGAAGGCGGAAGGATACATGGAAGATCAAATCTCGGTTTGCAAAACGCCAACCTACGAAGAAGAGGGAATGCTCCGCGCCGTTCGGGCACATTTTGAGGCGTTTGGCGGGGTTTCCCGCTTTGTGAAGCCTGGGATGAAGGTGCTCATCAAAACCAATCTGCTGATGGCAAGAGACCCGGAAACGGCCACCACCACACACCCTGCGCTGGTGTGGGCGATTGCCAAGCTGGCGAAAGAGGCCGGAGGCGAGGTCGTGATTGCAGACAGCCCCGGAGGCAGGTATACGGTGGAGCATTTGAAGCGGTGTTACCGTCAGTGCGGACTGGAGCAGGCGGCTGAGCATGCGGGTGTTCGGCTCAATTATGATCTTGGCGTGCGGGAAGCTTCCTTCCCGCAGGGGGACATCTGCCATGCCTTTCGCCTGATCGAACCGTGGCATGAAGCCGATGTGATGTTTTCCGCCTGCAAGCTGAAAACACACGCCATGACGGCGTATACAGGGGCTGTGAAAAACTGCTTCGGGCTCATCCCGGGGCTTGAAAAGCCGGGAATGCACTTTCGGTTCCAACAGCTCGGTGATTTTTGTAAAATGCTGGTCGATCTTTGCCGCCTTGCGTCGCCGGCTCTCACCTTTATGGATGCGGTGGTCGGGATGGAAGGAGACGGCCCGTCAGGGGGAAATCCCCGTTCTTTGGGGCTGACGCTGTGTGCCGAAAATCCCTTTGCGCTGGATCTCTTTGCAAGCGATCTGATCGGGTTTGCGCCCGATGAGGTTCTCACGGTGCGGCATGCGGTCTCCGCAGGGCTCTGCCCTCCTCGCTCCGACCTCCTGTCCGCCGTGGGAGACGACGCCGGACCTTACCGGTGCAGTTTTGTCAGAGCCTCCTCCAAGCAGGATCTCACCTTTTTGGATGCGGTTCCCGCACCGCTGCGCAAGGCCATTCGCAAACTGCTTGCGCCCCGCCCGGTTGTTGACCGAACGGTTTGTATCGGCTGTGGGGAATGTGCTGCAAGCTGTCCGCCGCAAACCATTCGACTGGAAGAAGGCAAGGCGGTCATCCACAGGGAAGCCTGTATCCGCTGCTTTTGCTGTCAGGAGATGTGTCCGGTGCGGGCGATCCGGATTCGGCAGTTTCGCGGTTTTCGACTGTAACGGAATGTAAGAAGCAGGACAACAAGCAAAATGAGAAGAATGGATTCCTTTCCGAAAGAGAGGAGGCGCGGGAATGGCACAGAGGGATAAGGAATTTGAGTCTCTGCAGCTGCGCGTGCCCGCAAAAATCAATCTTGCGCTCGATATTTTGGGCCGGCGGGAAGACGGATATCACGAGGTCGAAACCGTGATGCAGGCTGTTTCGATTTTTGATGAGCTTACCCTGCGCAAGCGGGAGGAGCGGGGGATCACCCTTTCTACCAGTCTGCCCTTTCTCCCGCTCGATGGAAGAAACCTTGCCTATCGGGCTGCGAACGCTTTTTTTGAGACCGTTGGCATGGCGGATTATGGGGTAGAGATCACGGTAAAAAAGCGGATTCCCGTCGGCGCAGGCATGGGAGGCGGAAGTGCCGACGCGGCCGGCGTGTTGCTGGGATTGAACCGGCTCTATCAAACAGGGCTCACCTTTGATGCGCTCTGTGAGATCGGGCGGACGCTCGGCTCCGACGTGCCCTTTTGTCTTTTGTCTGGCGGCGCGGCATTTTGCAGCGGAGTGGGAGATCAGATGCGGGAGATTCCAGGCATGCCGCCCTGCACCTTAGTTATCGCAAAGCCGAAAGCCAGTCTTTCAACTGCGCTCGTCTACCAGAGGTATGACGAGGGGGAGCGGGAGAAGGCGTCTCATTGCGGGGAGCTTCTCCGAGTGATGGGCGGCGATCTTGCAAAGGCTGCGGCCGCCTGCGGCAACGCACTGGAAGAAGTGGCGGTAGGTATGGTGCCCATCATCCAAACCCTGTGTGACAAGCTGGTGCAGCGCGGCGCGATCTCCGCGGTGATGACCGGAAGCGGTTCGGCGGTCTTCGGCGTCTTTGCCCACAACAGCATGGCCAAGCAGGCCGCTCTTGCTCTCAGAAAAGAGCACCCGGGCTTTTTTGTCTCCTTGGCAAGTCCGGTTGCAAAAAGGGTCGGCGCACCCGAATCTCATGGTTAGAGAGGCCTTCCACCTGCTGCGGGTCTCAAGGGATTTGAAGGGATT
>JAFRSP010000008.1 GCA_017427525.1 Clostridia bacterium | reverse complement strand
CTTCGAGAGAGTGAAGGTATAGGTGGTGTCTTCGGTGACTGCCGTTGCGGCGGTCGGGGTGACATCCCACTTACCGGTGGTCTTGTATCCGGTAGCGGCAATGACCTTTGCGATATCGGGAATGGTGGTTCCCAGAACCGCGCTGCCGGTCTCGGAGACGTTGCCCTCGCCATCCAGCTTGTCCAGCGTGACCTGAATGGTCGTGGTCTCGTCTTCCCAAGTGCCGTGGACGATCTTGTAGGTTACAACCGCCTTGGTCGTGCCGGGGATGGGAGGAGTGGGCGGATCTCCGCTATCGTCGACAACATAGAACAGCTTGAGGGTCACAATATCTTCGGGAGCGTTGATAGCCACGAGCGTTCCACTGGCAACCGTGCCGGCAGCCGTGAGGTCGACCTTGTAGCCGGCATACTCCTTGGCAACCGCATCGACCTTATCGCCGATCGTGCCCTGCGTGTAATCGATATCGGTGGCCACTTCCGGATACTTGCCGTCTGCATCAGCCTTGTAGTGCTCGGTGATATAGAGCACCTTGTCGCTGGGGTCGATCGGGGTGACCGGAGTGGTCGGATGGCAGCGCTCAAATCTGAAGGTGTACACGACCGGATCGGTTCCGCTGACAGTTTCAGGAGGAACAACGTCCCAAGCGCCGCTGCGCTGGCTGTAGCCTCTCTTGGCAATCATGCCGACCGGCGCAATCAGGTTCGCGGTGCCCTCCTGGCTCCACTTGCCGCTTTCATCGCGCAGCGTGGCATAGAAGACGATATCTCTGCTGCTGAATCCATGCCAAGTGCCATTGACGACCTCAAAGGTCACTTTCTTCTGATACTTGTCGGGGATTCCATCGCCTCTGCCCTCGGGATTGTAGCGATTGCCGACCACATCCACATCGTAGAACAGCTTCAGGGTGAGTTTCTCTTCTCCCTCTTCAAGCTTGCCGCTGAACACGGTGTCCTCGGCCAGCAGGTTGAGGGCATAGCCCTTGAAGAGCTTCGGAACCGCATTGACCGTATCGTCGAGATCGCCGATCTCATGGTCGACCAGGGCGGGAACTTCCGGATAACTGCCGTCTTCCCCAGCCAGGTAATGCTCAACCTTGTAGGTAACCTTGACGTCGTGGGGGATCACTGGAACCGGGAAACGATCGAAGCTGAAGGTATACTCCGCATCTTCGGTTCCGAAAGCCCAAACGGGAGGCAGGGTATCCCATCTGCCGCTCCACTGGTTGTAACCGAACTTGGCAACCATGCCGATCGGGGCATACAATCTCGCCGCACCGTTGACATCCCAATTTCCCTCTTTGTCTTTCAGGGTGAGATATACCACGATATCCGAACTGTCAAACCCATCCCAGGTGCCGTTTTCGATCTTGAAGGTGACCTTCTTCTGATATCTGTCGGGGATTCCGTCGCCCGTGTCCTCAGGGGAGTGCCAATCGCCGACTGCATCCACATCGTAGAACAGTCTGAGAACCACGACATCCCCGGGAGAGTGGATCGCTTCAAGGGTTCCGCTGGTCACGGTTCCGGGGGCCTTCGGGTTAAACGCAAAGCCATCGAACTCCTTCACGACGGCTTCAACCTCTTCGCCAATGGCTCCCTGACCATAATCCACATCCTCGAGCTTGAAGGGGAAATACCCTTCGCCATCGTACAGATAATACTCTGTGACATAGGGAACCTTAATTGGCTCGGGCTCGTGGTCATGGTGATGATAATGGAAATGATACGTAGGCCAGTCAACCTTCCCGAGCTTCTCAACGCTCAGGTCGGGAGATCCGACCTTATCCGCAGCAAGTACCTTTGCCGGCGCCATCAATGCACACAGATTAAACACCAGCAAAAGTGCGAGTAGCGCTGCGAATACTCGCTTCTTGGGATCCTTCATTTTTTCCACCTCTTTTAATAGTGTTTTCCTTTCCTGTGCCAAATGAGCTCCGACACAAGCAAAGAAAGGTTTTCCCATGAAAAAGACAATCCTTTCACGGGATGACGCAGCTTTGGACCGCCTGCATCCGTGCACAAACGGCCACAAACCAACTTTGATGGGCGAGCCATCCCTACAAGTACCAATAATTTTATCGTATATTCCCTTTAAAATCAAGGGGTTATGCCAATTTTTATACCATCTCTTTCACATGATTTCTGATTTGTAATCCGAACGCTTCCCTGCGTTTTGGCAAATCCCTCTCTGTCGTTAGAAACAGGCCTTCACAACCAAGCGGTCCTGCCCGCTCTGATTTAAAAAAATCGGGCTTCAAAGCGCTGTCGATTTGAAGCCCGAACCTGTATATTTTATCAGCTTTCTGATTTTTGGTGCGCTTGCATTTATCTGCCGCCGAGCAGGGTGGAGAGCAGCTTCACAACATCCGCCGAGCCAAACAGAGAGTCCCCGCCGGCAGGGCTGACGGCGTTTGATCTGGCCGCGTTGTTTTTGCGCACAGACTGCTGACCCATCAGGCTCATCAGCAGGGGCGCCGCCGCCGCAAGGATGGTAGCCGTTTTCCCGATATCGAGTCCGGCTTTTTTCGCAGCGCGCTGCGTAGCAACCTGCTGCTCGCCGCCGAGCAGGTGTCCCAGAATCTTCCCGCCGTCGTCAAGATCGACATTGGAGAGGAAGGCCGCAAGATTCGAGGTGTCTGCCTTGGCATGGTTCTGCAGGGCGTTGGCAAAACCCGTTGCGGTATTTTTGTTTTGCGCCTGATTCTGCGCTCCGTTCAGCAGCAGAGGAAGAACGGAAGCCAGCACATCCTGCACTTCATTTTGAGAAGTTCCGGAAATCTTGCCCATGTTCGAAAGGCTGTCACCGCTGAGCAAAGTACCCACTAATGCATTAAGATCCATTTTGGCATCTCCTTTGTTGTTAGTTGCACATTTGTGTAAACTCATTATAAAAAGAGCGATGGGAAAAGTCAATCGATGATCCCGAAAAAAGGAAGAAAACCTGCATTTTTTGCTTAAAATCCCTATGGTTTGCTTTTCCGCGGTAATCCCTCTTTCATTTTCTCTGTCCCCAGATCCTGAAATCGTGACTGCGGCTTAAAACTCTCTCTTTTCCTGTCAGACCCAGTGAAGTATATATAAGGCAAGTCCACTCGGCAGGGCAAAAAGAGCGAAAGCTTTTCTTCCCTTGTTTTTAAGCTCTTTGCACGCAGGCAGAATCGTGGATTCCTGAAAATTTACTATTCTTTCGATATATTGTCTATTAGTACAAGCAAAATTTGCTTAATATCAATTTTTATATTATAATTTTTAATAATCATGAAAGAGTCGTTTTGAGGTTTTTCTCTCTGCCCGTCAGACTGCAAGGTGAAAGAACCTTCTCGTTTGATCGATCCACCCTGTTTCAAAAGGAGGTAAGACTATGGATCTGATTTTGGCAAGCTTACGCGACAGGCATGTAAAAGCAAAGCAACTCCGGCGCCTCGGCGTTGTTCCGTGTGTGATCTACGGATCTGCTCTGGAGGACTCGATCTCTATCCAGATTCCCGCATCCGTCGCCCGCCAGATCAGGCTGACCAAGCGCAACGGCAGCTTGATGGACATTCAGCTGGAAGAAAAACTCTATCACACCCTGATCAAGGATTTGGCATACAACAACCTGACCGACGAGGTTGTCCACATCAGCTTCCAAAGCCTCGAAAAGGGCAGAAAGACAAACAGCGTTGCCGACATTGTACTTTTGAACCGGGACAAGGTGCAGGGGGTGCTCGAGCAGATCCAGATGCAGATTCCCTACTCCGCCGAGACGGAACACCTGATCGACACTGTTGTCATCAATCTGGAACCTCTGCCAATCGGCACGGTCTTGACGGTTGGAGACATCCCTGAACTCCAAAGCGACCAAATCGAACTGAAGACCGATCCCGGCAATATTGTGCTGCGCATCGTTGAAAAGCGCCATCTTGTCGAACATCCATCCGAAGCAGCCGAGGAATCCGAATCCCCGGAATCTCCGGAATCTTCCGCTTCGGAGGAATCCTCCCTGTGATATTATGCAAAAAGGCAGCCCTTGCACGACGTGCAGGGGCTGCTTGTTTTGCCTCGAGACAATCCATTTTTCAGTCGATCCGGTTCTGAGCAAATCTGTGCTCTGCGGGGATTTCCCTGGCTGCATACGGCTCATCGGTTTCCCCCAAAAGGATCGAGCCGGTTGGAAAGAATCCCTCCGGAAGCTTCAGTTTTACCAGAAGTTCACGGTTTTCCGCCATCGCAGCAGTCGCTCCGTAGATGTAGCAGCTTCCGAGACCCTCTTCAACCGCCGCAAGAGACATATTCTGAATGACGGCCGCCGTGTTCGCACTGCCCACATTTCCCTCCAGACTCGAGGAGACCACGATCAGCATCGATGCTCCATACAGCGGATGGGTTTCGGGACGGCCGAAAAACTCCGCGGCATTCCGATCGATGGCGTCCAGCAATTCCTTGTTGGTGATAATGGTCAGGTGGAGACTGTCGTATTTCCCCATTCCGATCGGGGCTTCGTATGCCGCCGTCAGAATGCGTGCAAGCTGCTCTTCCCGAACGGGCTCTCCGGTATAGCTGCGCACGGATTTTCTCTGATTCAACGCCGTTTTCAGCTCCATTTTATTCCCTCCCAATTTCATTGTCGGGTGGCTTCCGACACTTCGGACCCGCACCCATTTTTACTTAATTTATAAATCATATTATAAATCCCAAGTCGCGATATGTCAATCCCTTCCAGCTTCCTGTCCCTGAACCCAAGAAACAAGACGACTTGGCACAAACAGCCGCACTGTTTTCTTGCTCTGTAAAATAGCCGCTGCAGGTGATATTCGGCCTCGACGATACGGCGGGATTTGACCTGCGCTGCGGCGCAGGCCGGGTCGCGGCTCTGGAGCGCCGCCGGCGCTCCATTCACTCCCGCTCCCGTTCAAAGCCGTGATTCCATGCAAAACAAAAAACAGGCGAAAGCCTGTTTTTTGTTTTGGCGGAGAAGGCGGGATTTGAACCCGCGCGCCGGTTTCCCGACCTACACCCTTAGCAGGGGCGCCTCTTCGGCCAACTTGAGTACTTCTCCATAGTTTGCTGAATCGATCTGATTCGCTATTCTCTTGTGCTTTCAGCAAGCTTCTCAGCTTGAAAAACCTTCTCCCTTTCACGTTAACTGCGTGATCTCTCAAAAACTAATATTATAAATAGGAAGCTTTCGCCGGAAAACTCAGCCGCAGAGCCCTATTCTCACAGGAATCATCCTTCTGAATCAGAGCTTCTGTCCCTTTCGCGAATCGCTCCTCTGACGCTCTGGCGGAGAGAGTGGGATTCGAACCCACGGCCCTTTGGGGGTCACTGGTTTTCAAGACCAGCTCCTTAAACCGCTCGGACATCTCTCCCTATCGGGCAGAACCGCCGCGCTTTAAGCGCCGGTACCAGCTCAGTGCTTATATAGCTTATCATCTTCCATAGCTTTTGTCAATCGTTTTTCGTTGACAATCCCAAAGTCGTTTAGTACAATAAAGACAACCTGAACCCAGCGCAATTGCAGAGAAACCGGCGCTGTTTTTCCCTGTTGACGGGGGATTCTTCGGGGTTTTTTGCGCCCGCTTCAAACCCCTTTGGCTCTCAGAAAGGATGTGCACCATGGGCTCTGTTCGTACCCGCTTTGCTCCCAGCCCCACCGGCTATATGCATGTTGGAAATCTGCGCACCGCGCTCTATGCCTATCTGCTGGCAAAAAAAGACGGCGGCACTTTCATCCTCCGCATTGAGGACACCGATCAGGAACGCAAGGTGGAGGGCGCTGTTGATATTATCTATAAGACGCTGGCCGAAACCGGTCTGGCACACGATGAGGGCCCCGATATCGGCGGTCCCGTGGGGCCTTATGTGCAGAGCGAACGCAAGGAGATCTACAAAAAGTATGCGCTCGAGCTGGTCGAAAAGGGAGCCGCCTACTATTGCTTCTGCGACAAGGAGCGGCTCGATGAGCTGCGTCTGGTGCAGGAGGCTTCCAAGATGCCTTCGAAATATGACGGGCACTGCCGCAACCTCTCCAAAGAAGAGGTGGAAGAGAAGCTCAGGGCCGGGATCCCCTATGTGATCCGGCAAAAAATCCCGGAGAGCGGTTCCACCGTGTTTGAGGATGCGGTGTTCGGTACAATCTCCACTCCGAACGATTCGCTCGACGACAACGTGCTGCTCAAGAGCGACGGGCTTCCCACCTACAACTTCGCCAATGTGGTCGACGATCACCTCATGGGCATCACCCATGTGGTGCGCGGAACCGAATATCTCTCTTCCGCGCCCAAATACAATCTTCTGTATGAGGCCTTCGGCTGGGAGATCCCGATTTATGTGCACTGCCCACCCGTGATGAAAGACGCCCACAACAAGCTTTCCAAGCGCAACGGCGACGCTTCGTATGAGGATCTGATCGCCGCGGGATACCTCAAGGAGGCCGTGCTCAACTATATCGCACTGCTGGGATGGAGCCCCGGCGGCGAGCAGGAAATCTTCACCCTGCCCGAGCTGGTGCAGGCCTTTGACATCTCGGGCATCTCCAAATCCCCCTCGATCTTCGACACCTCCAAGCTGCGTTGGCTCAACGGCGAGTATATCCGCCGGCTGGAACCCAAGGTCTTCTTCGAGATGGCAAAGCCCTATCTGGACCGGGCCATTACCTCTCCGCAGATCGACAAGGAGGCCGTGGCCGCGCTGCTGCAGCCCCGCTGCGAGGTGCTGAGCGATATTCCGGAGCATGTCGACTTCCTCGACTGTCTCCCGGAATATGACACCGAGCTCTATTGTCACAAAAAGATGAAGACCAATCGGGAAAACTCGCTGACGGCGCTCAAAGAGATTCTCCCCGTTTTGGAAGGTCTTTCTGACTGGACGCAGGAAGCCCTGCACGAAGCGCTCTTTGCCCTCATCGAGCGCCTGGGCGTGAAAAACGGACTGATCCTCTGGCCGCTGCGCGTGGCGGTCTCGGGCAAAGCTTTTACCCCCGGCGGCGGGATTGAGCTTTCGACCCTGCTTGGAAAAGAGGAGACCCTGCGGCGCGTTCAGCGCGGCATCGAGCTGCTCTCATAGGGAACTTGGATTTTGCTTCCCGGCAAAAGCCGGGAAGCTTTTTCATTCGCAGCACGCCCCTCCCCTCTGCGCGTCCATGCCGTCTCTGAGCAAAAGTGCTGTTTGGATCCCTTGGATTTCTATGCAGAAATGTGATCGATTTGTTGTGAAAGGAGGATCGAAAATGCCCGACGTCACCTGGAATCCCTGGCACGGCTGCCATAAAATCAGCGCGGGATGCGAGCATTGCTATGTCTACCGCGGCGACCTGGCCTACGGCAGAGACCCCACGGTTCCCACGCTGACCGGCAATTTCCGTCTTCCTGTGGCGCACAACCGACAGGGAGAATACAAGATCCTCTCCGGATCGACCGTCTATACCTGCTTCACCTCCGACTTCTTTCTGGAGGAGGCGGACGATTGGCGCATCGAGGCTTGGGAAATGATCCGCGCGCGGCCCGATCTGCACTTCTTTTTTATCACCAAGCGCATCGATCGGATGCAGGTCAATCTCCCGCTCGACTGGGGCGAAGGATACCCCCACGTCACCATCGGCTGCACGGTGGAAAATCAGGAGATGGCCGACTATCGTCTTCCCATTTTTCTAAGTCTTCCCATCCGGCACCGCCATATCATCTGCGAACCGCTGCTCGAACGGATCGATCTCTCCCGCTATCTCGATTCAAACGCCTTTGAGCAGCTGCTGGCCGGCGGCGAATCCGGCTCCGAGGCGCGCCCTTGCCGCATGGAATGGGTGCTGGATCTGCGCCGACAGGCGATCGAAGCCAACCTTTCCTTTTACTTCAAGCAGACGGGCGCCCGTTTCATCAAGGACGGCCGCCTTTACCGCGTTCCCCGCAAACTCCAGCATGTGCAGGCCAAAAAATCGGGGCTGAGCATCGGACCGAGGAAACTCTGACTCCCCACACATGTCTTTGATACAAAGACATGTGTGCGCTCTTCCATTTCCGCATGGCATGACAGGCCTTTTCCCACGCAAATGTGCAGTTGCGCCAAAAACTTCCCCTGAAACCGAAGGAGAATCTTACTTTTGCACAAATTTTATCAAAACCGTTGACAAATCTGTCAAAAACGACTACACTTGCCTTGTTCCCGCTGGTGGGAACCATAACCGAATCTTCCATCAAAGGCAATGAAAAGAAGAGTAGGCAGAGTCAGCGCATCACAGAGAGCCCCGCACGGTGCGAAGGGGTATGCAAGGTTTTGCTGAACATGGACTTGGAGCCGCGCGCCGACTGCGGAGATCCGCACAGGTTGCGACGGGTGCGCCCGTTACCGCGTCAGGGTATCGAAATGCCGGAGCCGGCCGTTTCCGTACCTGTCAAGGCTCCGCACCGTGAGGCGCGGGCAAAGCAAGGTGGTACCGCGAGACGTTTTTTCTGCTCTCGTCCTTGCATCATTTGGATGCAGGAACGGGAGTTTTTCTTTTGTTTTGAATCACTAAGGAAGGTTGTTTTTCATGGAGCCAACTCCCCTCATTGCGCTGCAGAATCTCACAAAGGTGTTCAAGGGCGCCGGCGGCGAGATCGTGGCGCTCAAGGATATCGATTTAACCATCCAACGCGGCGAGATTTTTGGCGTGATCGGCCTGTCGGGCGCCGGAAAGTCCACGCTGGTCCGCTGCATCAATCTGCTTGAGAAGCCGACCTCGGGAAAGATCCTGATCGACGGCGTCGATCTCACCTCGCTCTCTCCAAGGGAACTGCGCAGGGAACGGCAGGAGATCGGCATGATCTTTCAATCTTTCAACCTTTTGATGCAGCGCACCGCACTCGACAATATCTGCTTCCCGCTCGAGCTGACGGGAACCCCCAGAGCCAAAGCCGTGCAGCGCGCAAAGGAGCTGCTGGAGGTCGTGGGACTGGCCGATCGGGCTTCTGCCTATCCGGCACAGCTTTCCGGCG
>JAFRSP010000007.1 GCA_017427525.1 Clostridia bacterium | reverse complement strand
GTATGCTCCATCCTTTTTGCCACGGCTCTTTCCGGATGTCAGAAAACAGAGCCAGAGCCCTCCGGTGAAGGGGATTTGCGGGAGGTCACCGTGATTTTAGACTATACCGTCAACACCAATCACACGGGACTCTATGTTGCGAAAAAGCTCGGATATTATGAGGAAGCCGGTCTCAACGTCAACATCATTGAGCCTGCCGACGGCGTGACCCCCACGCTGGTCGCGACCGGAAAGGGAGAGTTTGGCGTGACCTATCAGGAGGATCTGACCTATGCCAAAGCTGCCGACGAGCCCCTTCCCATCAAGGCGATCGCAACGCTGATTCAGCACAACACATCCGGATTCGCAACTGCCGCGGAGAAGAATATCGCCGGAGTGAAGGATTTTGAGGGCAAGATCTATGCAGGGTGGGGTTCCCCTTCGGAGGAGGCCGTCATCCACGCCGTGATGGACATGGCGGGGGCGGATTTTTCCAAGCTGACCATGGTGGTCTCCGATTCGGTAGGATACTATGGGCTTCAGGATCAGTATGACATCATGTGGACGTATGAGGCCTGGGACATGATCGCCGCAAAACGCGACGGCGTGGATCTCAACTATTTTGCGGTGCGTTCGCTGGATCACCGCCTCGATTATTACACCCCGATCCTGATTACCAACGAAGAGACGATCGCCAAGGATCCGGAACTGGTGCGCGCATTTCTTGCCGCGACTGAGAAGGGATATCGCTATGCGATCGAAAATCCCGAGTCCGCCGCCGAGATCTTGCATGAAACGGCCGATACGGTTGATCTTGGCATGCTCACGGAATCTCAGCAATATCTGGCAGGGAAATACATGGAGGATACAGATACCTGGGGATTGATGAAGGCCGAAGTCTGGGACAACTATACCGATTTCATGATGGAGTACAACTTGATCGCAAAAGACGTTCCGGCGGAAGACTGCTTCACAAACGAATTCCTTCCGGGAGTCGGTCAATAATCATCAATAATCAGGGGAAACGCCGCGCCCCGCAGAGGAGCGCTCTCCTTGCGGGACGCGGCGCAAAAGCGCGGGTATTACGTCTGCAGGAAGGAGAAAACCGCCGTGAAGCTGGAGACAAGGGGGCTTTGCTTTTGTTACGAGGGGAAGCAGGTTCTTGAGAAGATTGATTTTTCGGTAAAAGAAGGGGAATTTGTCAGCCTTTTGGGGCCTTCCGGATGCGGGAAATCAACCCTGCTCAATATTTTGGCCGGAATCCTTCCGGTGCAGAAGGGAGAGATCTTGGTAGACGGGCAGCCGGTGAAGGGGCTCTCGTCTCATTTTGCTTATATGCCGCAGCAGGATCTGCTACTGCCGTGGAAAACGATTCTGTCCAATGTCTGTCTCTATGGAAGACTGCATCGCAGCGAGGAGCAGGCCAGAGAGCTTGCCCTTTCCAGCATGGAGGTTTTTGGCCTTAAGGGATATGAAAACCGCTATCCGCGCGAGCTGTCCGGCGGGATGCGGCAGCGCGCCGCATTTTTGCGCACCGCCCTGTGCGAGGCGGATATTCTTTTGCTGGACGAACCCTTTGGCGCGCTGGATGTCATCACACGCGGCGAGATGCAGGATTGGCTGCTTTCGATGCGGGCGCGGCTGGGACGTACGACGCTGCTGGTCACCCATGATATCGAGGAGGCCATTTATCTTTCCGACAGGATCCTGGTTCTCGGGGGCTCTCCCGCAGAGATCAGGAAAGAGATTGTTGTCGAGGGATATCAGAGAGACCGCGAGTGGCTGTTTGCCCAACGGGAGCTCTATGGTGAGATCTACTATTTTCTCAAGGGAGAAAGCAAACGATGATCGACGCTCATACCCACCTGATACCGCAGCATCTCCCGCAGCTGAAAGAGCTTCCTCCCGAAATGCGCCTGATCGCAAACGCGCAGACGCCGGAGGAGGCTGGGCTCTTGCTGTCCAAACGGGAGCCGAGGCTGTTTGTCTCGGTCGGCCTGCATCCTTGGCAGGCCGACCGTTTTTCGGTTGAGGAATTTCAGCCCTATTATGCCCGCGCCGCCGCCGTCGGAGAGATCGGGATGGACAGCGTGTGGTGCGAGGTTCCCCTCAAACGGCAGGAGGAGGTCTTCTGCCGGCAGCTGGAACTTGCAGAGCAGCTGCAAAAGCCGGTTATTTTGCACACCAAGGGATGTGAAAAGAGAATTCTGCCCCGCCTTTCTTGCTTTTCAGGGCGTAAACTGATACACTGGTATTCAAGCACGGACTATCTGGAGGACTATCTGGCGCTTGATTGTTACTTTTCTGTGGGGCCGGATCTTTCAGATGAGGCGGTGCGCAGGGTTGCCTGCAGCGCTCCGATCCATCGCCTGCTGCTCGAGACCGACGGGATCGATGCAATCGCATGGGCAACGGGAAAGCAGATTGCTTTTCGGGAGGTGCCCGCCTTTTTGGAGAGTCAGGCGGCCCGGGTTGCCGAACTCCGCGGGATCTCGAAAGAGGTGCTGGAGGCGCAGATGGAAGAGAATCTTTGCACATTTTTGGGGATTCCCCCACTTGAAGGAGGATGCAGCGAATGAATCAAGAACTGTCTCGTAAAATCGATGCCTGGCTCAATGAACATCGCGATGAAATGGTGGCAGATATCTGCACGCTCAGCAGATCACCCAGCGTCAGAAGTGAGCCGCAGCCCGGCGCCCCTTACGGGAAAGCCTGCCGCGACGCGCTCGACGTCGGCTGCGAGGTTGCCGCCAAAAACGGATTTGAAGCCAAGATCTATAGCGATCGTTATGCCCTGATGCACTATGGCGACGGCGAGAAGAGCATCGGCATTTTCGGTCACCTTGACGTGGTGCCCGAGGGCAACGACTGGTTGTATACCAAACCTTTTGAGCCCATTGAATACAAAGGTTATCTGATCGGCCGCGGTGTGAGCGACAACAAGGGCGGCGTGATTGCCGGCCTGTATGCCATCCGTGCGCTGAAGGAGCTGGGGGTTCCGATCAAGAGCCGCCTGACTCTTTTTATGGGCAGTGATGAAGAAACCGGAATGGACGACGTCATCACCTTCACCAAAGAACAGAAGATGCCCGATTTTTCCCTGGTTCCCGATACGGAGTTCCCGGTCTGCCACGGGGAAAAAGGAATCTTCAAAACCTATGCCGCATTTAAGGAGAAGAGCGAGGCCCTGCTGAGCTTCGGCGGCGGACAGGCCATCAACGTGGTGTGTGACAATGTGGTCGCCACGCTCAAGGCGGAGCCCGCGCTGGCCGAAGAACTCGCCGCACTGTGCGCCGACAACGAATGGGTCGATTGCGCGGTCGAGGGCGATGTGATCACGGTGAAGGCGCGCGGCATTGCAAGCCACGCCTCCACGCCCGACGCTTCCCATAACGCGACCTGGGAGATGGCAAAGCTTCTCAGCAAGGCGAAAAATCTGCCCGCCGGCGACAGACGTGCCATGGAAAAGCTGGCGGTCGTGCTTGCGGACTCCTATGGCGAGGCGATCGGCGTCGCCGCTGCCGATGAGAGAAGCGGCCGCCTGACCTGCGCAAACGGAATTGCCAAGATGATCGACGGATGCGTCGCAGTCAGCTTTGATGTGCGCTACTGCGTCTCGCTCGACGGGTCCGAGGTGGAAGCCGGCTTCAAGCGCTGCTTTGAAGAGGATGGCTGGAACCTGATCGGCACCACCTACAGCAACGGCTATCACATTCCGATCGAGGACGATCGTATTCAAACGCTTGCCCGTGTTTATCGGGAAGAGAGCGGCGACGACAAGGCCAAGCCCTACACTATGGGCGGCGGCACGTATGCCAGAAGACTGAAGAATGCGGTGGCCTTCGGAGCTGAGTCTCCCTATTCCACCAAGAGCCGTCCTGAGGGAATGATCGCCAACCACGGTGGCGCGCATCAGCCCGACGAGGTGTTGGATCTTGCATATCTGCCCACAGGCATCAAGATCTTCATTTCCGCTCTGATCGAGCTCGACGCTATCCTCAACGCCTGAGAGGGGATCGGCCGATCGCTGAAGACAAAAGCGGGGCGGCAAAACCCGCTTTGCAGCTGCAAGACGTGGATCTAATTCAGAAGAAAAGGACGCAGGGCCCCGCCCTGCGTCCTTTTTTGCGTGGTTTGCCGCGGATCAAAATGCATCTGAAATCAGGTCGGTGAGGCTGTCTGCCATCTCTCCGACTGCGCGCATAGCCGTGTTGACCTTTCGGCGCATTTTGCGTGTGCTCTGGCTGGGAGCCATCATCCCTGCGGCCACTCCGATGGCTGCCATCGTGACGACCCCGGCAAGCATGGTGCTTGTTTTCATGGTGCTACCTCCTTGCATGTTTGCTGTGCCGTTCCACAGGGTCAGTATGCGCGCTTTTTCAGGGCGCATGAAAAGAAAGTGTTGGAACGGGGAGAGACGACAGGGAGCTCAGAGAAATGCGATCGTGAACCAGAGGCAGAGAAAAAAGAATGCAAAGCAGGGAAGAGAACAGAAAAGCAACCGGATCCTGGGGAGAAAGCGCCTGGGTTTTCAAAAAAAACAGGCCTCGCGTCCCTTTTTGGATGGAACAAATCAGAATGGAAAAATCACGTCCTCCAACAGCAAAAAAAGATTGACAAGGTTGAAATCCTGTGATATAGTATCAAAATGTATCATAATGGAGTTTGTATGCGCATCGAACCAATTTTGGATTTTATTTGTGCAGTTTATAAGAATTTTTCATTTTATTTTCTGCAAAAATGACGAATTCCAATAAAAATGGCTTTCACAGGGTCGATCTTCCGCAAAATATACCTTTTTTCGTGGAAGGAGACACGGTGAAACGCCACGACGGGTGTGCGAAAAGCATGGCTGAAATCCGAAGGATTTTCGGCTTTTCGGTGCGGATCGAAATTCAGATATCAAAAGCCAGAAACAGACGCAAAAAATCAGTTTTGGAGTGATGGAACCTATGCCCCAGACCGTGAAACTCGGCAAGAATCAGCGACTGAGCTTCTCCAGGATTGAGGAAATTCAAAGTATGCCGAACCTGATCGAGATTCAGAAGAATTCCTACAAATGGTTTATCGAGCAGGGACTTCGCGAGGTTTTCGACGATGTGGCATATATTTCGGACTATGCGGGGAATCTCGTGCTGAAATTTGTCGATTACCGCATGGAGGACACCCCCAAGTATACGGTGATGCAGTGCAAGGAGCGCGACGCGACCTATGCCGCGCCGCTCAAGGTGCGGGTGCAGCTGGTCAACCGTGAGACCATGGAGGTGAAGGAGCAGGAGATCTTCATGGGGGATTTCCCGCTCATGACCGAAAGCGGGACCTTTATCATCAATGGCGCGGAACGCGTGATCGTTTCCCAGTTGGTCCGTTCCCCCGGAATCTATTATGACCTGACGAGGGACAAAAGCGGCACGCCGCTTTATTCTACCACGATCATTCCCAATCGCGGCGCTTGGATCGAGTATGAGACCGACAGCGCCGGGGTTTACTATGTCAGAATTGACAAAAACAGGAAGATCCCTGCCACGGTGCTGATGCGCTGTTTCGGACTGGAAACCGATGAGCAGCTGATCGACTTCTTTGGGAACGAAGAGCACATCCTCGCTACCATCGAAAAGGATCCGACCAAGAATACGGACGACGCCCTGCTCGAGCTCTACCGCAAGCTTCGTCCCGGCGAACCGCCCACGGTGGAGAGCTCCCGCTCCCTGCTCAACAGCATGTTTTTCGACGTCCGCCGGTATGATCTTCCCCGTGTGGGCCGCTTCAAATACAACCAGAAAATGGCGCTTGCTCCGAGAATTGCCGGCCGCATTCTGGCAGAGCCGGTGGTGAATCCTCTGACCGCCGAGGTGGTCGCGGAGGCCGATGGACGTCCGCTGACCAAGGAGATGGCCAAGAAGATCGAGAGGAGCGGAGTTTCCATGGTGCGTCTCCGGGTGGAGGATGCCGTGATCAAGGTGTTTTCCAACGGCATGGTGGATCTCGACGCTTTTGTGGAAATCACGCCGGAGGAGTGCGCCGAGCGGGGCCTCACCGAAAAGGTGAGCTTCAAGGTGCTGAACGAGATTCTTGAGGAGGTCGGGGACTCTGACCATGAGGCACTGCTGAATGCTCTTTCCGAGCGGATCGACGACCTGATCCCCAAGCACATCATTGTCGACGATGTGTTCGCCTCCTTCAACTATTTGGTTTGTCTGTCATACGACATCGGCACGACCGATGATATCGACCATCTTGGCAACCGCCGTATCCGCTGTGTCGGAGAGCTGCTGCAAAACCAGTTCCGCATTGGTCTTTCCCGCATGGAACGTGTGATTCGGGAGCGCATGACCACCCAGAATCTCGATGTCATCACCCCGCAGGCGCTCATCAATATCCGGCCGGTCGTCGCCGCGATCAAAGAGTTTTTCGGCTCTTCTCCGCTTTCGCAGTTCATGGATCAGACCAATCCTCTGGCAGAGCTGACGCACAAGCGCCGTCTTTCTGCCCTCGGCCCCGGCGGTCTCTCTCGAGATCGTGCAGGATTTGAGGTGCGCGACGTTCACTATACGCACTATGGCCGCATGTGTCCGATTGAAACGCCGGAAGGTCCCAACATCGGCCTGATTTCCTATCTTTCGACTTATGCGCGCATCAATGAATACGGCTTCATTGAAGCGCCCTATCGCCGTGTGGACAAGGAGACCGGCAAGGTCACCAACGAGGTCGTCTATATGACGGCCGATGTGGAAGATGAATATATTGTGGCGCAGGCCTCCGAGCCGCTCGACGAGGAAATGCGTTTCGTCAACCGCCGTGTGGCAGCCCGGCATCGGGATGAGATTTTAGAGATCGATCGGGAACTCATCGATTATATGGATGTCTCTCCGCGCATGGTTGTGTCGGTTGCGACTGCCATGATTCCCTTCCTTGAAAACGACGACGCCAACCGTGCTCTGATGGGCTCCAACATGCAGCGTCAAGCTGTGCCGCTCCTGCGCACGCAGTCTCCGGTGGTCGGCACTGGTATGGAGTATAAAGCGGCGGTCGACTCGGGCGTGTGCGTGTTGGCAAAGCACGCCGGCGTTGTGCGCAGCGTCAGCGCCGATGAGATTACGATTGATGCGGGAGACGAGGGGATCGACGAGTATCGTCTCATCAAATTCCTGCGGTCCAATCAGGGCACCTGCATCAACCAAAAGCCCATTGTCGATGTGGGACAGAAGGTGGAGCAGGGCGAAGTGATTGCCGACGGTCCCTCCACCCACAACGGCGAGATCGCACTGGGACGCAATGTGCTGATCGGGTTCATGACCTGGGAAGGGTTCAACTACGAAGACGCCGTTTTACTCAATGAAAAACTGGTGAGAGACGATATCTTCACTTCGATCCACATTGAAGAGTATGAGATCGAAGAGCGCGACACCAAGCTGGGCAGCGAAGAGATCACCCGCGACATTCCGGGGCTCTCGGAGGAGGCCAGGAAGGATCTCGATGCCCGCGGTATCATCCGTATCGGCGCAGAGGTGCATTCGGGCGACATCCTGGTCGGCAAGATCACCCCGAAAGGGGAGACCGAGCTGACGGCGGAGGAACGCCTGCTGCGTGCCATCTTCGGCGAGAAGGTCCGCGAAGTGCGCGACACGTCGCTGAAGGTGCCGCACGGGGAATACGGCATTGTGGTCGACGTCAAAGAGTTTGACCGCGAGCGGGGGGACGAGATGGCCCCCGGCGTCAACAAGATCGTGCGCTGCTATATCGCCCAGAAGAGAAAGATTTCGGTGGGAGACAAGATGGCCGGTCGCCACGGGAACAAAGGCGTCGTTTCCCGCGTGCTGCCGCAGGAGGATATGCCCTTCCTGCCGGACGGAACTCCGCTCGATATCGTGCTCAACCCCCTGGGCGTGCCCTCTCGTATGAACATCGGACAGGTGCTGGAGGTCCACCTCGGCCTTGCCGCACAGAAATTGGGGCTGAACGTGATGACGCCGGTTTTCGACGGTGCGAAGGAAGAGGATATCGCCGCCATGCTGGAAGATGCCGGCTTCAGCCGCAACGGCAAAACCGTGCTGTATGACGGACGTACCGGCGAACCCTTTGACAATCCTGTCACGGTTGGATATATGCACTTCCTCAAGCTGGCACATCTGGTCGACGATAAGATTCACGCACGGTCCAACGGTCCGTACTCGCTGGTCACGCAGCAGCCTTTGGGCGGCAAGGCCCAGTTTGGCGGACAGCGTTTCGGAGAGATGGAGGTCTGGGCGCTCGAAGCCTATGGAGCCGCCTATGCGCTGCAGGAGATTTTGACTGTGAAGTCGGATGACACAGTGGGACGCGTCAAGACCTTCGAATCCATTGTGAAGGGTGAAAACGTGCCGCGGCCCGGAATTCCGGAATCCTTTAAGGTTCTGATCAAAGAGCTCCAGTCGCTTGCACTCGACATCAAGGTGCTTGATGCAGATGGGTCCGAGATCCAGCTCAAAGAGAACTTTGACGATGGCGATGACTTCGGCTTCCGCGGCGGGGAAGACTATGTTGCAAACGACGAGGAGTTCTCCGAGGCAGGGTATGAGATTGAAGAGCCCGAACTGGACGACGAGTTTGCCGATTCTTTCTCAGAAAATGAGTATGAGGACAACGAGGAGGACGTGTTTTAATGGAAAACAATCTGTTTGACAGTATCAAAATTGGTCTTGCCTCGCCGGAAATGATTCGCTCCTGGTCTTATGGAGAAGTGAAGAAGCCGGAGACCATCAATTACAGAACGTTGAAGCCGGAGCGCGACGGACTTTTCTGCGAACGCATCTTCGGACCGACCAAGGACTGGGAGTGCTTCTGCGGAAAGTACAAGCGCCACCGTTATAAGGGCAAAATCTGCGAAAAATGCGGCGTTGAAGTCACGAGAGCCAAGGTACGCCGCGAACGCATGGGTCACATCGAGCTCGCCGCTCCCGTGTCGCATATTTGGTATTTTAAGGGAATTCCTTCCCGCATGGGCCTGCTGCTCGACATCTCCCCCCGCGTTTTGGAAAAGGTGCTCTACTTTGCGTCCTATATCGTCACTTCAGTCAGCGACCCCAAGGTGCCGCTGGCCAAGCTGCAGGTGCTTTCCGAAAAGGAATACCGCGACAATCTTGAAAAATACGACAATCTGTTTGAGGCGGGAATGGGCGCCGAGGCCATCAAAAAGCTGCTGGCCGAGATCGATCTGGATCAGCTGAGCGAGGAGCTCAAGCGGGATCTTGAGACTGCGTCCGGCCAGAAGAAGGCCCGTATCATCAAGCGTCTGGAGGCTGTGGAGGCCTTTCGCCTTTCCGGCAACCGCCCCGAATGGATGATCCTCGATGTGGTGCCGGTGATCCCGCCGGATATCCGGCCCATGGTTCAGCTCGACGGCGGCCGTTTTGCCACTTCCGATCTCAATGATCTCTACCGTCGCGTGATCAACCGAAACAACCGCTTAAAGAAGCTGCTCGAACTCGGCGCACCCGATATCATTGTGCGCAACGAGAAGAGAATGCTGCAGGAGGCGGTCGATGCCCTGATCGACAACGGCCGCCGCGGACGTCCGGTCACGGGGCCCAACAACCGTTCGCTCAAGAGCCTTTCCGATATGCTCAAGGGCAAGCAGGGGCGTTTTCGCCAGAACCTGCTCGGAAAGCGCGTGGACTATTCCGGCCGTTCGGTCATCGTGGTTGGACCCGATCTCAAGCTCTATCAGTGCGGCCTTCCGAAGGAGATGGCGCTCGAGCTCTTCAAGCCCTTTGTCATGCGGCGTCTGGAGGAGTTGGGTCTTGCGCAGAATGTCAATGGAGCCAAGAAGCTGGTGCAGCGGGCCACTACCGAGGTGTGGGACGCGCTGGAAGACGTGATCAAAGAGCATCCCGTGCTGCTCAACCGTGCTCCCACTCTGCACAGGCTGGGCATCCAGGCCTTTGAGCCGGTGCTGGTTGAGGGCAGGGCGATCAAGCTGCACCCCCTGGTCTGCACGGCTTACAATGCCGACTTCGACGGAGACCAGATGGCGGTTCACGTTCCGCTCTCTGCCGAGGCTCAGGCTGAAGCGCGTTTCCTGATGATGTCATCCAACAACCTGCTCAAACCACAGGACGGCAAGCCGGTCACCGTGCCCTCGCAGGATATGGTGCTGGGTGCCTATTATCTGACGCTGCAGCGCCCAGGCTGCAAGGGTGAGGGGAAAGTCTTCTCGTCGGTGGACGAGGCCCTTCTCGCTTACGACAACCATGAAGTTACGCTGCATGCGGCCATCAAGGTGCGCATCAAGAAGGAGATCGACGGGGTGGTCCGCTCCCGCGTGATCGACTGCACCGTCGGACAGATCATCTTCAATCAGCCGATCCCGCAGGATCTCGGCTTTGTCGATCGCACGGATCCCGAGCATGTTTTCGATTTTGAAATCACATTCACCTGCGGAAAGAGCGGGCTGGGTAAGATCATCGATCGCTGCATCCGCAAGCACGGGTTTGCCGTTTCGGCCGAGGTGCTCGATCAGATCAAGGCACTGGGCTTCAAATACTCCACCCGCGGCGCGACCACCATTTCGGTTGCCGATATGGTGGTGCCTGCCGCCAAGAAGGATATCATCGAGAAAGCGGAAGAGCGCGTGGAGCTCATCTCCAAGCGGTATCGCCGCGGTCAGCTCAGCGAGCAGGAGCGGTATGATGCGGTTATCAAAACCTGGGAACAGGCGACTGAAGACGTCACCGAAGCGCTCTCCGAGAATCTTGATCCCTACAATCCCATCTATATGATGGCCGATTCGGGAGCCCGCGGCTCCATGAAACAGATTCGCCAGCTGGCAGGCATGCGTGGCCTGATGGCCAACACCTCCGGTAAAACCATCGAGATTCCCATCCGTGCGAACTTCCGCGAGGGGCTCACGGTGCTGGAATACTTTATCTCCTCCCGCGGCGCCAGAAAGGGACTGGCCGACACGGCGCTGCGAACGGCCGACTCGGGATATCTCACCCGCCGTCTGGTCGATGTGGCACAGGAGGTCATCATCCGCGAAGCCGACTGCGGCACTGACGAGGGTCTTTGGGTCTCCGATATCAAGGACGGAAAGTCGGTCATCGAGCCGCTGGAAGAGCGGCTGCTTGGGCGCTATCCGGTGGAAGATATCCGCCATCCCGTCACAGGGGAACTCCTGGTCAGCAAGGATAAGTTGATGGATGGGGCTGACGCCGAGAAGATCAAGGCGGCCGGCATCGAATCGGTGCACATCCGTTCGGTCCTCAACTGCCATGCCAAGCACGGGGTCTGCATCAAGTGTTATGGGGCAAACCTTGCCAGCGGTGAGGATGTCAATGCCGGCGAGGCGGTGGGAATCGTCGCCGCCCAGTCGATCGGCGAGCCCGGCACCCAGCTGACCATGCGCACCTTCCACACCGGCGGCATCGCGACCTCTGAGGATATCACGCAGGGTCTTCCCCGCGTGGAAGAACTTTTCGAAGCGAGACGGCCCAAGTTCCAGGCCACCATCTCAGAAATCGCCGGCACCGTTCATTTAGAGGACAGCGGCAGGCTCCGCAAGATCATTGTGAGCGACGACGAAAACGGAGACCGCAGGGAATATCAGATCAGCTATTCCTCCAAAATAAGGGTGACCCAGGGTGAACACGTGGAAAAGGGACAGCAGCTCACTGAGGGCTCTGTCAATCCCGGAGAGCTCATGCGTATCTCGGGGATCCACGATACGCAGAATTATCTGATTCGTGAAGTACAGAAGGTCTACCGTCTGCAGGGCGTCGGCATCAGCGATAAGCACATCGAGGTTATCGTGCGCCAGATGCTGCGCAAGGTAAAGGTGCTGGAGAACGGTTCCACCGATCTGCTGGTCGGGTCTCTGGTCGACCGCGCCGAATTCCAGCGGGCCAACGCCGCCATCCGAGCCCGCATCGAGAGCGGGGAGGAGGGGATTTCCGAGGCAAAGGCAGAGCCGGTGCTTCAGGGAATCACCAAGGCGTCGCTCGGAACCGAATCCTTCCTGTCGGCCGCATCCTTCCAGGAAACCACCCGCGTGCTGACCGAGGCAGCCATCAAGGGAAAGATCGATCCGCTGCTGGGACTCAAAGAGAACGTCATCATCGGAAAACTGATCCCCGCCGGAACCGGTTTGCCCTATTACCAGCATACCGAGATTCGGGTTGCGGGGGAAGAGCCCGAGAAGGGAGAGGACGAAGTTCCTCTTGACAGCGAGAATCTTGCTGGAGTATGATATTATGGTGTGAGCCCCTGCCGACAAATCGACTTGTCGGCAGGGGACTCGCCCCTGTCCGAAAGGGGGATTCCGGTGAAGAGCCTTCAGAAAACGCCGAAATTCGTGGGGGTGAAGCAGAGCAAAAAAGCGCTGCTTGAGGGAAGCGCGGTTCGTCTTCTTGTGGCGCGGGATGCGCAGCCGGCGCTGGTGGAGCCTTTGATCGAGCTGGCAGCTCAGAAAGAGATTCCCATCGAGTGGGTCGATACCATGAAGAGCCTTGGAGAGGCCTGTTCGGTGAAGGTCGGCGCTGCGGCCGTGGCGCTGCTTTCGGAATAGCGAAGCGGGCGGTGCAAACACAGAAGAAAGGGTTGGTCAGGCGTACCAACCGGCCTTGTCAAGTGGGTTTTCTGTTCGAAGAGGCAAGAGATTTTGCACTTGCTTTTTCGAATGGGAAACGCAGATGCAAAGCAGATTCCCATTGCAATTCTAAAAGAAAGGAGAAACACCATGACCTTCAATCAGCTTGTCAAGCAGGGCAGACAGACCACCGTCAAGAAGTCGACCGCTCCTGCACTCCAGAAGGGCTTCAACACCCTGAAGAAGCAGGCGACCGATCAGTATGCCCCTCAGAAGAGAGGAGTTTGCACCTCGGTCAAGACGATGACGCCCAAGAAGCCCAACTCTGCGCTTCGTAAGATCGCAAGAGTTCGTCTGTCCAACGGCACTGAGGTGTCGGCCTACATCCCCGGCGTGGGCCACAACCTGCAGGAGCATAATGTGGTTCTGATCCGCGGCGGCAGAGTGAAAGACCTCCCCGGCGTGCGTTACCACATCATTCGCGGCACACTGGATACCCAGGGCGTCGCCAACCGCCGTCAGGCCCGCTCCAAATACGGTGCAAAGCGTCCCAAGAAGTAAGCCGCACAGCGTATTTTTTGCAGTCACGGCGCAAACCCACGCAATGAAATGAAATGTTTAGCTTTGCCTGTATCAGGCAGTTTCCGATAGATCGCGGAAACGGGCCTGTTCGAGGCACAGCGGGAGTTTCAAGCTTTCGAGTACCGATGATATCAAGGATATGAAGGAGGGAAGTAACGTGCCTAGAAGAGGTTCTGTTCCCGTAAGAGATGTGTTGCCCGATCCGCTGTACGGCAGCCAGATGGTGACCCGTCTCATTAACAACATCATGTATGATGGCAAAAAGGGCGTTGCGCAGAAGATCGTTTACGACGCCTTTGAGATCATCAAAGAGAAAACTGATAAGGATCCCCTTGAGGTTTTTGAGGCTGCGCTTGAAAACATCATGCCCGTTCTCGAGGTCAAGGCCCGCCGTGTCGGCGGCGCTACCTATCAGGTTCCCATGGAGGTTCGTCCCGAGCGTCGCCGTACTCTCGGTCTGCGTTGGTTGACCACCTACTCCAGACAGAGAGGGGAGCGCACCATGTCAGAGAGACTGGCCGGTGAGCTGCTCGACGCCATCAACAACGCCGGCGGCGCTGTGAAAAAGAAGGACGATACCCACAGAATGGCAGAGTCCAACAAAGCATTTGCGCACTATCGGTATTGATCGGCCGCATCCTTTGCGGTGCAGCTGCGCAACGAGGGAGGTCCGAAACGCCGCTTTGGCCAAGACATCGGCATTCCCTTTGAATTGTAACGAAGAATGCAGGAGGACAACATGCCTAGAGAGTTCCCACTCGAACTGACCAGGAATATTGGGATCATGGCCCATATCGATGCCGGCAAGACCACAACGACCGAACGGATCCTGTATTATACAGGCGTCAACTACAAGGTCGGAGAAACCCATGAGGGCGCGGCAACGATGGACTGGATGGAGCAGGAACAGGAGCGCGGGATCACGATCACGTCTGCTGCGACCACCTGTCACTGGAAGGGCAATCGAATCAACATTATCGACACGCCGGGACACGTGGACTTCACGGTTGAGGTGGAGCGTTCCCTTCGCGTTCTGGACGGTTCGGTCACCGTGTTCTGCGCCAAGGGAGGCGTTGAGCCCCAATCCGAAACCGTGTGGCGTCAGGCAGACAAGTATCAGGTTCCGCGTATGGCCTATGTCAATAAGATGGACATTATGGGCGCCGATTTCTATCGCGTGGTCGATATGATGAAAGAGCGCCTCAAATGCAACGCCGTTCCGATTCAGCTTCCCATCGGCGTAGAGGATACCTTCCGCGGGATCGTCGATCTGGTCGAGATGAAGGCCTATGTGTACTATGACGATATGGGGAAGGACGTCCGGGTTGAAGAAATCCCCGACGACATGGCGGAAAAGGCGGCGGAATACCGGCAGAACATCCTGGAGGCGGTCGCCGATTTTGACGACACGCTGACAGAGAAATTCCTGATGGAGGAAGAGATTTCGATTGAAGAGATCAAAGCCGCTATCCGTGCAGCGACCATCGCCAATTTGATGGTGCCTGTGACCTGCGGGACTTCTTACCGCAACAAGGGCGTGCAAAAGCTGCTCGACGCCGTGATAGACTATATGCCTTCTCCGATCGATATTCCTGCCATCAAGGGCGTGAATCCGAAAACGGGGGAACCCACGGAGCGAAAAGCCTCCGATTCCGAGCCTTTTTCGGCGCTGGCCTTTAAGATCATGACCGATCCCTTTGTGGGAAAGCTCTGCTTCTTCCGGGTCTATTCCGGAACGGCGAAGAAGGGAGCGGCCATCTACAATTCGGTCAAGCAGAACAACGAGCGTTTCGGCAGGATCCTTTTGATGCATGCCAACCATCGTCAGGATATCGAAGAGGTGTATTCCGGCGATATCGCGGCGGCGGTCGGTCTGAAGAACACGACCACGGGAGATACCCTTTGCGACGAACGCAAGCAGGTGGTTCTCGAGTCGATGGAATTCCCGGAGCCCGTCATCCGTGTGGCCAGTGAGCCCAAGACCACGGCCGGACAGGAGAAGATGGGAATCGCGCTCGCCAAGTTGGCCGAGGAGGATCCCACCTTCCGGACCTACACCGATGAGGAGACCGGACAGACCATCATCGCCGGCATGGGAGAACTCCATCTGGAGATCATTGTCGATCGTCTGCTGCGCGAATTCAAGGTGGAGGCCAATGTTGGAAAGCCCCAGGTCGCCTACAAGGAGACCATCCGCAAAAGCGCCGACGTGGATCACAGGTATGCACGTCAGTCCGGCGGTAAGGGTCAGTACGGACACGTCAAGATCCGCATTTATCCCAATGAACCGGGCGCCGGATACGTTTTTGAAAACAAGATCGTCGGCGGCGCGATCCCGAAGGAATTCATTCCTGCCGTGGATCAGGGAATTCAGGGGGCAATGCAGTCGGGCGTGCTTGCCGGTTACAATGTGGTCGACGTGCGTGTGGAGCTGTACGACGGGTCGTATCACGAGGTCGACTCTTCCGAGATGGCCTTTAAAATTGCAGCCTCCATGGCTTTCAAAGAGGCGATGCGCAAGGCGGATCCCGTTTTGACTGAGCCGATCATGAAGGTTGTGGTCACCGTCCCCGAAGATTATATGGGCGACGTGATCGGAGATCTCAATGCCCGCCGCGGCGCCATTCAGAGCATGGAAGCCCGCACCGGCGCACAGGAGATCACCGCCAATGTGCCGCTCTCTGAGATGTTCGGCTATGCCACCGACCTTCGTTCCAAAACACAGGGTCGCGGTGTCTACAGTATGGAACCCAGCCACTACACTGAGGTCCCGAAATCTGTCAGCGAAGCCATTATCGGCAGTCGCGGCAGAGGATGAGCAAGAACCGGAGAATTCATTTTTAAGGCAAAACCGGCGTCCTTTATCGCGGAATTTAAAGAAAGTTCTTGCAATTTCCAGCAAAAAACGGTATATTAGTCTTATCTGAATGTTTCGAACATGCGTTTTTATCAAACATGTGTTTTTAAAGGAGGAAGAATCCAATGGCGAAGGCAAAATTTGAGAGAACCAAGCCCCATGTAAACATTGGCACCATCGGTCACGTTGACCACGGCAAGACCACTCTGACTGCTGCGATCACCAAGGTTTTGGCGTTCCAGGGCAAGGCCAAATTTGAGGCCTATGATATGATTGACAAGGCTCCCGAGGAAAGAGAGCGCGGCATCACCATCAACACCGCTCACGTTGAGTATGAG
>JAFRSP010000006.1 GCA_017427525.1 Clostridia bacterium | reverse complement strand
TCTGTATACTGAAATGGCGTGTTAAGATTCCGGCCGTAAGCTTCACACGCCTTTTTTCTCACACCAATGATGAAAATCCATTCATACCGCATCCTTCCCGTTCATGCAACAGGGCACGCAGCACACCTCTCTCGGCACGGCACGGGATGCATCGGCATGGCCTTTCGCCGCTGTTACTCCCCCGGATCCTGCGGGATGACCGTTCCAGACCAGATTCGAATCGTTTCCAGCATGTTTTCCGAATGCACGCTGTGCACGTCATACGAGAAGAGACGGAAGAACATCTGCATGATCGGTCCCGACAGCACCGCATAACACACCGTGCCGATTCCGATCACACCGCCCATCAGCCAGCCGGCAACCAGCACGCCCACTTCGATCATGCTGCGAATCATACCGACCGACACTGACGTGATCCGCTTGGCGAAGCCCACCATCATGCTGTCGCGCGGACCTGCTCCCATTCTGGCGCTCATATAGAGATAGGTGCCGAACGCCACCACCACGATGGATCCCAGCAGCATGATCCACCGCGAAACCAGCGAATCGGGCACAGGGAGAAGGCCGGATTCGAGGAAAAAGTCGAGCGCCTCCCCCACCACAATCATATTGAATACAGTGCCGAATCCGATCGGCTCCCGCATGATCAGATCGATCACGATGATAATGACGCCGACCACCTGCGTCACTCTGCCGATCGACAGGCCGCTGACCAGCGAAAGCCCCTGATGAAAGGCGTTCCAGGGCGACAGGCCCAGCTCACTGCGCAGATTCATCGCTCCGGCCAGACCAAACAGGATCAGTCCCACAAACAATCGGATAAAGCGCGCCAGGTATTTGTATTCCACAAAGGGACTGCGGCCTTTTTCTTCCATCTGTCATGCCTCCCACAGATGCCGTGCGGAAGGGCACTCTTCTTGCTTTTTGCTGCAAAACGTCGATTCAAAGCTTCCGCATGGTATTTGTCGCCAATTATACCATAAATCCTTTTCCCTGCATAGTCTTTCTTTCAACCTTTTTCGCGCTTTGTATCGATCTGCTTTTCCTTTTGACTCCATGTTAAAATGGCCAACCGGATCTCCGGTCGGCCATTTTATTCCTAGGAGCGTTGCCTTGGTTTTTCTCAAAGAGACTGCTTAGGCGGCAACCTCGGGCGCAGCTTCTTCCACGGTGGTCTCGGGGGCGGCTTCCTCTTCGGCAGGCAGCTCTTCAACCAACTCTTCCAGATCGACAAAGTCGCTGAAATCCGGGAATTCGATCACCACGCTCTCGCCGAGCGCCTTGATGGTGCAGTCAAGGTCTGCATCAAACTTGATGGCAAGGGTCTGATCCAGCACGGCGACCTTGATGGTAAACGCGTATTTGACACCGACATTTTTGAGTGCGCCATCCTTATCGATCTTGACAGACATGGTCATACCGTCCACATCAAACGCAAAGTCAGTATTGAGTCCTTCAACATCCAGCTCTTCCATCTCGGCCATGGCGAGATTGGCAGCCTTCTTGACCGCGCTGTTCATGGTCACAGTGTAAACGGTGTTTTTATCCTCGTCTTCGGTTTTCTCGATCTTATCGACCAGATAGAGGCCGGCTTCGGCGACCTGCTCCTTGGCCTTGTCTTCAGCAAGGCTATTCAGCAGCTCGGTATAGCCTTCCATCGCCATCTTGACCTTCTGATCGTTGCTCTCCATGTAGAACACGTCGTCCTTCAGCCACATCTTCATGGCCTCGCCCATGGCGGTTGCATCCGCAGCAAACTCCACCTTGGTGCCGTCTGCAACGGCCTGAATGGAGGCGGTGATCTCAATGGGTTCGGAATCCGCATCGTCCAACACCATGTTGATGGTTCCGACAAGATCCATATCCACGGCCTTGGAATCTGCAGCCAACATAGCGGCGGAGAACTCCTTGTAGAGGGCAGCCTTGTCGAGCAGAGGCTTCGCGGCATCTTCCTTCACGGCGCCGTCGTCAACCAGCTTCTCAAGCAGAGTCTTATCGCTGCCGTTGAGCTTGGTGGCAAGACCCTGATAGGAAAGCGCAACCACATCATCTCTTAAGAATTTTTCGCCCTGCAGTTCTTTATCGATAAGGCCGACAGACTGTGCAAAATCAAGCGCCTTGTCATAGGTGAACTGACCGTCTTCGGCATCGCTGTACCCCAGCGCACGAAGCACAAAGGTGCTGTACATCTGCGCATTGCAGAGTCCCTCGGAGCCAAACTCCTTCTCAGAAATCCCGTTGGTCAGGTTGTTGGCCTTCAGCCATGCCACATGCGCGTCGGCCCAGGCCGGCACATCCTCAAAGGGATGCGCGACTTCTCCGGCCTCAAAGGCAGCCTTGGCCTTTTCCTCGGCGCCCAGCAGGCGGACCAGCATCACAGCGGCTTCCACGCGCTTCGGCTCGCGATCGAGCTCAAAGCCCGTATCGGTTCCCTGGAACAGCCCAACCTCTTTGAGTTCCGACGCGATTGCATCGAAATCGGAGGCACCGGCAGCCAGACCGAGCAGCATGGTCAGCATCAGGACCAGCGTTGCGATTTTGAAAAATTTCTTCATGGTTTCCTTCCTTTCACATTTGAATGACTTTCTGGGATTGATTTGTTTTTTGATTTATTTTTGGTTCGGTTGCGTCTATCCGCTTATACGCTCCGCCTTTTGGAAAACTCAGGCGTTGTCCACCTTATAAACGTGCTTCACCAGGTCGAGCATTGCACAGGTGTAGCCCCACTCATTGTCATACCAAGCCATGAGCTTGACAAAGGTCGGCGTGAGCATGATGCCCGCCTGGGCGTCGAATACGCAGGCGCAGCGATGGGTCAGAATATCGCTGGAGACCAAGGGCTCATCGGTATACTCGATATATCCCTTCATATATCCCGCGGCGGCTTCCTTCACCGCTTCGCAAATTTCATCATAGGTGGTGGGGGTGGCAAGATTCACGGTGAGATCGACGATCGACGCATCCACCGTGGGCACGCGCAGCGACATTCCGGTGAGCTTACCCTTCAGCTCGGGGATCACAAGGCCGACAGCCTTGGCCGCTCCGGTCGAGGAGGGGATGATATTGGCAGAGGCGGCGCGGCCGCTTCTCCAGTCCTTGGTGCTGTTGGAGTCGACCACCTTCTGGGTGGCAGTCATGGCATGCACCGTGGTCATGAGGCCTTCTTTGATGCCGAACTTGTCGTTGATCACCTTGGCCAGCGGCGCCAGACAGTTGCTGGTACAGGAGGCGTTGGAAATCACCTTCATGTCCTTGGTATAGGTGTCGTGGTTGACGCCCATGACAAAGGTGGGGGTGTCGCTGTCCTTCGCGGGAGCGGAGATGATCACCTTTTTTGCGCCGCCGACAAAGTGCGCGGAAGCGGCCTCCGCCGTGGTGAACTTGCCGGTGCACTCGAGGATATACTCGGCGCCCGTATCTCTCCACGGCACCTCGGTGGGTTCACGAGTGGAGTATACCATGATCTTTTTGCCGTTCACATACAGGCAGTCGTCGCCGTGGGAAATATCGGCATCCCATCTGCCGTGAGCGGTATCGTACTTGCAGAGGTAAACCAAGTAATCGAGGTCGGATGCGCCGCCATTGACGGCAACAATGTCAAGCTCCGGATCGTCAATCGAGGCCCGCAGCGCCAATCTTCCGATTCGGCCAAACCCGTTGATTCCGATTTTTACCTTACTCATTACACAAGCTCCTTTTCGTAACATCGTTTGAGGTAGCAGCTGTATTCTCCTGTGGTTTTTATTATATCATTTCCACGAGAAAAGACAACCTTTCCGGCATTTTTTATTGAAATTTCACGAGAGCACGCAGTATACTGTGTACAATCCGCCTCATCGCTTACAAACACATTACCGATAGAAAGGGAACTTGCCATGTCGCTGGTTCAAAGTCTCCGTGCTCTTCTGAAACCCAATTTGACCCCCGTTTTTGTAACCGATCCTCTCCTGCGTCCAACCGGATTCAATGCCGCGGCAGAGGAGTGCCTGCCGATGCTGACAAAAGGCACTCCGCTCCCTGAGCAGTTTCCCGATCTCATGTGGACAAGCGCCCTCTCCTGTCTGCAGAATCTGCGCCCCGTCGCTCTCCCTCTGAACCATGAAGCATGCGGGCGCTTTGTCCTCTACCTCTTCCCCGTGCACTATGATTCCGGCCTGGTCGGCACCGTTTGCAGCGTCGTCATCGGCAGGTCGCCCAATCTGGACGCTTCGCTCGCCGTCCTGATGCACGATCTGGGCACGCCCATCTCCACCCTGCGCAACTGTGTGACGCTTCTGCAAAACTGCCAGGCGGACCCGACTCCCCGCGAGATGCAGCTCTTCTCGATCATGCAGCAAAACCTCTCCGCCGTGCAGCGCAACCTCTCTCTGCTCACCACGGCTCTCGCGGCGGAGCGCCCCGTTCAGGAGCAGGACTCCGTGAGTCTCTCCGACACGGTAGAGAAACTGCTCGCCCGCATTCTCCCCGACCCGAAGGCACAGGCCGTCGCCTTCGACTGCCTGTGTGAGGGAAAAGCCATCGTCCTTGCTAACCCGATCCTTTTGGAGCGCGCTCTGCTCAACCTGATCACCAACGCCATTGCATATTGCAGCGCTCAAGTGCGGATCTCGGTCCTGTCGGAAGGCGCCTTCGGCCTTCTGCGCGTGGCAGACGACGGCCCCGGAATCCCCCTGGAGGAACTGCCCCATATCCTCACGCCTTGGTATACCACGAATGCCTCAGGTTCGGGACTGGGTCTCAGCATGGTCGATCAATTTGCCCGCCGCGCTGGCGGGAGGTTGGATGTGGAAAATCGAAACGGAGCCGTTTTCACCCTGCGCCTTCCTCTTTCTCAAGCTCTTGATCTGCGTGCGGCGCATCCCGATGAAATCCATCTTCCCGATCAGCTTCTCTCCTTCGAACTGGAGCTGGCTTTGAACCGACGGGCAGTACGTATGGCCTCCGAAGGGGAGCGCCCTTTCTGAAAGTTTTTAAACTCTCCCGCCGGAGAGCCGGACGCTCCCCGTGTAATAGAAAAATTTTCCAAATATCTATCTGTATCCGACCAGGACAGCGCGCCGGGCCTTTTCCTGCGGCGAGTCGCTTTTCTTGCCGCTCCAACGGCTGCTTCCGCGGGCGCTCTTCTCCTTTCTGCGCTGCTTGACGGCGTCCTTGAAGGCGTGCTATGATGATTTTTAAGCTGGCAGCGCCCTTTTTCCCTATTCTTCAGGTTTTTGACTACCGTGTCCATATGCTGCCATGACGACAAGGAGGATGTTCCCTTGGAAATCAGCTACGACCCCACCGTTTCGGATCTGGTGGAATCCGGCCTGGAGGCCTTTCGCACCAATAAAACCATCCGACGCAACACGACCGTCTCCTCCTGCCTGTGCGCCTTTATCGTCGGCGCTCTGCTCTATTATTCCTCCAACAATTTCGAGCTTTCGGCAGGGTGTGTGCTGTGCGGCGCGGCAGCTGCCGCGCTTTGCTATGCCGTGCTGCCAAAGACCATGGCCATGATGCTGCGCCGCCGCTCCAAAAAGTTCTTGGCTTCGCCCTCCGGAAAGGGAGCGCTCGAGCCCCGCACCTTTTCCCTCAACTCCAGAGGGGTTCGCATTTGGTCAAAGAGCTTCGACAAGCTCTACCCCTATGAAACCATTGCTGAGATCCGCCTGAAAAAAGACTATATCATTCTCCCGCTGAAGGACGGAACCAGCCTGATCTTTCCCGATCGGGCTTTTCCGGATCCTGCCGTGCGGGAGGAATTCCTGGCCGAGCTGCACAGTCGCTGCACGCCGGCCGTCCATTGAGGTCACGCACGTCTCTGCGGGGAACCCGCCACGTCCGCAGAGGCTCATCCGTCGCGCCCATTATTGCCCGACCGGCCTGCGCGATGCTTGCCTATGGCCTGTGTCTGGCACTTGAGCGGCTACTGCCCGCCCGGGCGGTGACCCGATGGCTGCTGCCGATCTCCCGCCTGCTCTCAATCCCGATCAAATGGGTGAGCTCTTTTGTCCCCTTTGCCCTGCTTGAAGTTCTGCTGCTCGCGCTCCCGCTTTTTGCGGTCGCTCTGCTGCTTTGGGATAAATTCGGTCCGAAAGATGCCGCTCGTCCCGAGCCTCCGGAGGAGGAAGGCGGGCTTTTTGAGTTTCTCTCGCTCGCCCTGACCCTCTTCGGCGTCATGATGACGATGTTTCAGGTCACCCTCGGATTCGGCTATCACCAGGTTCCGCTCGCCGAGCAGCTTGCTTTTCCCGACACGGCGGTGACGGCCGAAAACGTGGCGCAAACCGCGCAGCTTCTCGCAGCGCGCGCCGCACAAACACGGTCTGACGCCGACTATACAAACCGCACTGTCTCGGGCTACGGCAGGCAACTTCGCGCCGTCTACCGCCGCCTTGCCGAAATCTATCCCGTCTATCGGGGGTATGCGGCGCGGCCCAAGCCGGCTCTGCTCTCGGTCGGTATGAGCTATCTCGGAGTTGGCGGGCTCTACTCCCCCTTCACCTGTGAGGCCATCGTGAGCACCGATTGCACAGAGCCCGCCCTCCCTTTCACCGTGGCGCACGAGCTGTCGCACTCTCTGCTGG
>JAFRSP010000074.1 GCA_017427525.1 Clostridia bacterium | reverse complement strand
CCAATGATGATGACCCCGGGTGAATTGCGCTATACTCAGTTTTCCCGCGCCAGATTCAACGGCTATTCCATGGCCGAAGTGGATCAGCTGCTGGACAAGATCATTCCGGACTATGAGGCGCTCTATGGTGAAAACGCCGAACTCCGCAAGAAGGTAGAGGTACTGCTCAAACGTGTGGAAGCCTATCAGGAGCAGGAGGATTCCGTGAAGGCCGCTATTTTGAACGTGCAGCGCATGTGCGATTCCATCGTGCTGCAGGCGAAGCAGCAGGCCGCTCTTATCGATCAGGACGCAAAAGCCCGTGCCGATAAGCTGATTGAAGAGACACGGAGAGAGCTTGAAGCCAAGCGTTCGGAACTGGAATCCCTCAACCAAGAGGTCTCCTCCTTTCGCAGCAGGCTCGTTTCCCTCTACCGCTCTCATCTGGAACTCATCAAAGAGCTCCCCTCCACCGCAGCTGAACCGCAGCAGGCGCAGGAAGATGCGGCGAGCGCCGCGCCTGCCCCCGAGGCGGCTCCCGCAGCGGTGTCGGCCGAGCCCCTTCCCGACAGCGCTGCTCCCAAGTCCATCACACCCGTTTTCCTGGATCGCGACGACGAGGAACCAGATTCGGACAAGTCCGCTGAGCTCTATTCCTCCGATAAAACCCAGGAATTCTCTCTGCCGTATTTTGATTCGCAGAGCAGAGAACCCGCGAATGACGCAGATTCTGCAGACGATCCCCTCCCCTCTTCTGATCCCGCCCCTCGCGTGGTTGAGATCCTGGAGGAGGAGCTTCCCCACTATTTCTCGAAATAATCCTTTCGACGCTCACCGCCGGCCTCCTGAAGAGGTCTTCTCGCTCAGTCCTCAAGCAGCAAGGTAAGCGGCACCTGATAACAGAATTTTCTGACAACACGGCAGCCTTTGTCTGCCGCGTTGTCTTGAATTGAGAGGGAAATCACATGGACTACAATGCCACCATCAATCTGCCGAAAACCGACTTTTCCATGCGGGCGAATCTTCCCCAGAAAGAGCCCGCCATTCTCGAGCGCTGGGAACGCATGAAGCTCTATGAGGGAATCATGGCCCGCAACGAGGGAAAGCCCACTTACATCCTTCACGACGGTCCTCCTTATGCAAACGGTGATATTCACACCGGTCATGCTTTCAACAAGTGCCTGAAGGACTTTGTTGTGCGTTATAAAAACCAAAGCGGTTTTTGCAGCCCCTACGTTCCCGGATGGGACACCCATGGACTTCCCATCGAAAGTCAGGCCATTAAAAAGCTTGGCATCAATCGCAACGAAGTCTCGGCGAGCGAGTTCCGCAAAATCTGTGAAGACTTCGCCCGTGGCTATGTGGACAACCAGAGAACCCAGTTCAAGCGCCTCGGCGTGCTGGGTTATTGGGACCACCCCTATCTGACCCTGGAGCCGGAGTTTGAAGCCCGCCAGATCGAGGTCTTCGGGGAAATGGCCAAAAAGGGATATATCTATAAGGGACTAAAGCCCGTTTACTGGTGTGCGCACGATGAGACCGCACTGGCCGAGGCTGAAATCGAGTATCAGGACGATACGGTGACCACCGCCTACGTCAATCTGGAAGTGATTGATGACAAGGGAAAACTCTTTACAGCCAGCGGTTTAAGCAAGATCAACGTTGTCATCTGGACCACTGCAATCTGGACCATTCCCGCCTCCTCCTGCGTCTGTCTCGGACCCGACATCGAATATGGCATCTATGAAAAAGACGGCGTAGGGTATCTGATGGCAAACTCCATCGCGGCAGAGGTTCTGAAGCTGGGCGGGATCGAGGATGCGAAGCTGGTCTATACCATTTCCGGTCAGGAACTGGTCGGCGTGACGGTCAAAGATCCTGTCTTTGACGGAACGGAGCCCATTATCGTCGGCAGTCACGTCACGGCGGACGACGGTACAGGATGTGTTCATACCGCCTATGCCTGCGGCCCCGAGGACTTTGAAATCTGCGAAGCCTTCAAAGATCAGTTCCCCGAAATGACGATGCGTCGCCCCGTGGACAGCCGCGGTTTCATGACGGCAGACGCCGGCCCTGAATTTGAGGGCCTGAACGTATGGGACAGCAACGAGGCCATCCGGGTGTATCTCGAGAAAAAAGGGCTCCTCTATGCGACCCGCAGCTTCACCCACTCCTATCCGCATTGCTGGCGCTGCAAAGAGCCGGTGCTCTTCCGCGTGACCGAGCAGTGGTTCTGCTCGGTGGAGGATTTCAAAGACGAGGCGCTTCGCGCCATCGCAAGTGTGAAATGGTATCCCTCCTGGGGAGAAGAGCGCATCTCCTCCATGGTGCGAGACAGAAGCGACTGGTGCATCTCCCGTCAGCGTCTGTGGGGCGTTCCCATTCCGATCTTCTACTGCAAGCACTGCGGCAAACCGATCATCAACGACGAGAGCATCAAAGCGGTTGCAGACCTCTTCCGCAAAGAGGGCAGTAACGGCTGGTATAATCACGAGGCTGCCGAGATCCTCCCCGCCGGCTTTGCCTGCGAGTGCGGCGCGACCGAGTTCACCAAAGAGACCGATATCATGGATGTTTGGTTCGACTCCGGCTCCTCTCACTTCGGCGTGCTTGAGATGCGCCCCGAGCTCAGCTGGCCCTGTGACATGTATCTGGAGGGCAACGACCAGCACCGCGGCTGGTTCCAGTCTTCTCTGCTGACCTCAGTCGCCGTGCGCGGCGTGGCCCCTTATCGTGAGGTGCTGACCTGCGGCATGGTGGTCGACGGCGAGGGCAAGAAGATGAGCAAATCCCTCGGCAACGGCATCGACCCCGCCGACATCGAAAAGCAATACGGCGCCGATATTCTTCGCCTGTGGTCGGCCTCTTCCGACTATGCAAGCGATATCCGCATCTCCCCCGAGATTTTGAAGCAGCTCTCTGAGGTGTATCGCAAAATCCGCAACACGGCCCGCTATATTCTGGGCAACACCAGCGACTTTGATCCCAAGCAGGATCTGCTGCCCTGGAAGGACCTGGAGGAGCTCGACCGCTGGGCTTTGGTTTTGCTCAACCGCATGCTGCAAAAGGCGATCGACGCCTATGAAAGCTATGCCTACCACGTTGTCTATCATACGATCTACAATTTCTGCGTGGTCGATATGAGCAACTTCTATCTGGATATCATCAAGGATCGCCTCTACTGCGAAAAGGCCGACAGTAAGGCACGCCGCTCGGCTCAGAGCGCCATGTTCCTCATCCTCGACGCGCTTACGCGCCTGCTCGCCCCGATCCTCAGCTTCACGGCGGAGGAGATCTGGCAGTCCATGTCTCATCAAGAAGGGGCCGACCCCGAGAGCGTCAATTACAACGAAGTGATTCGCTCCGTACCCTGCGAGGGAATCGATGAGGAAAAATGGGCCAAGCTGATGGCGCTGCGGGACGACGCGAAAAAGGCGCTCGAACTCGCCCGCGGAGAAAAATTGATCGGCGCCGCGCTGGAGGCCGAGGTCACCCTCTTCTGTTCAGAAGAGACCTATCCGTTCCTCAAAGCCAACGAGGCTCTGCTGCCCACCCTCTTTATCACCTCCGCCGTCAAGGTGGAGCAGGGAGAGGGCCCCGGTCATGAAGGCGAGGCCTTCCCCGGCGTGAAGATCGCGGTTTCCACCGCCTCCGGCGAAAAGTGCGAGCGCTGCTGGAAAATCTCGACCGACGTGGGAAGCGACCCCGATCATCCTACGCTCTGCCCGCGCTGCGCCGCCATTGTCAAAAGCCTGTAAAACCGGCTTGTGAAACAAATGCCTGCGCTCTTTTGTGAAAAAGAGCGCAGGATTTTCACTCTATTTTTTGAACCCAGGGAGTCCCCATGAAGAGATCAACTTTTCTGATCACAAAAGCAGTCGTTATCATCGCTTCCGTTTTTGCGCTCGACCGACTGGTGAAGCACTGGTGCATCTCTACCCTGCGCCCGATCGGCAGCCTTGCCGTCTGGCCAAATGTGCTTAGTTTTACCTATGCGCAAAACACAGGGGCCGCTTTTTCCATGCTCTCCGGCAAGAGAACGCTGTTGACCGTTCTTCCCATCGCCGCATTTTGTCTGCTCGTTTGGCTCTATCTGAAACGGGTCTTCGCCCATCCTTTAACCGATCTCGCCTTCCCGCTCATCATGGGCGGCGCGATCGGTAACCTCTATGATCGCATCCTCTATGGCTATGTGGTAGACTTTATTGAGATCCGTCTCTTTCGTTTTGCCATTTTCAACGTGGCAGACTGCGCCATTTCAATTGGCAGCGCACTTTTGATTCTCTATCTTGTGCTCAACTGGAGAGCGCTGAACGAGTCCGATCCGCTGAATAATACAGAGGGAGGCCAGACATGAGTCAACCGATCATCTGGGTCTCCAAGGGCGGAATGCGGCTCGACCTTGAAACCGCCGCACAGGCAGGGGTCAGCCGCTCTGTGGCGCAAAAGTGGATTGAAGAAGAGCGGGTCACCGTTGAGGGACGTCTGCGCCCCAAAAACTATCTCACACAGGCGGGGGAATATCTCTGTGCCCTTCCTCCGGAACCGAAGCCTCTTGAAGCGATTCCGCAGGAGATTCCCCTTACGATCCTCTATGAGGATCCCTACCTGCTGGTGGTCGACAAACCACGCGGTATGGTGGTGCATCCCGCAGCCGGAAATGATGACGGAACCTTGGTCAACGCCCTGCTGGCGCACTGCGGAGACTCTCTTTCCGGAATCAACGGCGTGTTGCGTCCTGGAATTGTCCACCGCATCGACAAAGATACCTCCGGCCTTTTGGTGGTGGCCAAAACCGATGAGGCTCATCTCGGTCTCTCCCGTCAGCTTCAGGCACACACCATGGAACGGGAGTATCATGCGATCGTCCACGGACATCTGCGGGAAGCAGAGGGCGTGATCGACGCCCCGATCGGCCGTCACCCCAAGGAACGAAAAAAAATGGCCATTGTGCCAAACGGACGGCCTGCCGTGACCCACTACCGGGTTCTGGAGGAATACCCCGCATTTTCCTATATCGCCTGCCGGCTTGAGACCGGCCGGACGCATCAGATCCGCGTCCATATGGCATCGATCGGACATCCGGTCGCCGGAGACCCCGTCTATAGCTCCGGCAAAAGTCTGCCTCTCAACGGGCAGTATCTGCATGCTCGGCAACTCGGTTTCCTCCACCCGATCACAGAGGAATTTCTCTCTTTTTGCTCCCCCCTGCCGGAATACTTTGAAGTGTTTCTTCGCGATCTGCGCAGACGGAGCTGACTTCTGCAATTGGATTCAAAAAGCTCTTTTGAGAACGACTTCGCACTTGATTGTGAGGTTCCAAAAGGGCTTTTTTGCTGCATGCCCCGGCTTCTCTTCGAAGGAAGCTTCCCTTTTTGCAATCCCTCCTCACAAAAAAGGCCACCTGCGAGGGCGGATGCACATCAAGAACTTTGGATCAAAAGGCTTTGGTTATCTGTCTGACAATATTGCTAGGCCAATGAAAAACGTCACAGGCAATAGTCGAAACGGCGATTCCTGCGTTGTCTTTTTGTGAGAGACTTATTCCTGTGATCGCATCGTTCGATTCCGACTTGACAATCCACACACGTATCTATATATAATGGCAGACGAATCTGACTCTGAAAAATGAATTCTAAGGAGGTTCAGAATGAAAAAGCTTTTGTCCATCATGATGGTGGCGCTGATGGTTTTCGCACTCGCAGGATGCGCCTCGTCGAACGACAGCGGCACAAAAACGGACGCTGCGAACGGAGCGCTGGAAACCACTTCTGAAAACGCAACGGAAGAAGCTTCTGCGACTTCGGAACCGGAAGAGAGTACCGAAGAGACGGAAACCACCACTGAAGAAGCGCCTGACAATATGACTGAAAGGATCGTTGCGGAGACCTTCCGTTTCCTGATCCCTAACGAATGGGAAAAACAGGAGGACGGCTCCTATTATGTCGGTGACGGCAATATGAGGAACGACGTGGCTATTTATTTCTTTGGCGCGCCGCGAAAAACAGATGTCAGCGAACTGTCTGAGAGCCTTAACGTTCAGGATAATAATTTCCCTGAAGAATTTGTGAACCATCTCAATACCATCGGACTGTATGAAAACATAGATTTACAGCTGACTGATTCCGATACAGCCACCTGGCATAATGTTCAGGAGACAGCTAAGGGAATACCATATCGCCGTTTGGGTCTTCATGGTATAGAAAAAGACTCAGGTAAAATGCCGTCATGGGAACCGTTATCATCGATGTCTACGACTGGAACGAGGAAGAATTCTTTATGATCATCATGGAGTCATACAGCGTTTCCGCGATGAATGAGTGCCACAGAATCATTAATAGAACGTTTGAACGAATCGATGGATAACAGAGAGCACAGCTTCCAGAAAGCAGGTCTAAACAAGACAAAATGAAAGAACGCATGGTCTTACCCATCTGAAAAAGATCTTTGACCGTGATCTCAACGGGTTTCATGATCACTTCTGGAATATCGGAGCGTTTTATCAATACATCCTCATTGCGCAGGAAGAGGAAATCTATCTCTATATGAATGGCGCAGAACGGCGAACGAAATGTTACGACATTGTATCGTTTCAAAGAAAGACTAGACTATTTGACTTTAAAGAGAAATGAGCGTATTATGAGAGTTCTCAGGGAGCGAACACTTCTTGGAGAATTGATAAAATCCCGGATTCCGATAATTAGGCGATACTACTTGAATACGCTGTAAAGGCAGCTTCGGCTGCCTTTTTCCTTCTCGAGAAGCTGAAACTATGATGTGTGGAAAGAGCTTTTCTTCCTCTATGGAGCTTCATAACCCATGATCTCATCCTCTGAAAAGGAGTTCCCGAGCAAACGAAAAAAAACGGCATAGGATCTCGTCGGATTCATTCCGTTGAGCGCATTGACGGAAAAGAAAATGGCATGACCCGAGGATCATGCCATT
>JAFRSP010000073.1 GCA_017427525.1 Clostridia bacterium | reverse complement strand
GAGCTGGCCAAGGCTCTGGCACAAGCGCTCTTTGACGACGAACGGAATCTGATCCGCATCGATATGAGCGAATACATGGAGAAGTATTCGGTCTCCCGCCTCATCGGCGCGCCTCCCGGATACGTCGGATACGAAGAGGGCGGTCAGCTCACCGAGGCAGTGCGGCGCAAGCCCTACAGTGTTGTGCTGTTTGATGAGATCGAAAAGGCACATCCCGATGTGTTCAATGTCCTGCTTCAGGTGCTCGACGACGGCCGTATCACCGATTCTCAGGGACGTACCGTTGATTTCAAGAATACCATCCTGATCCTCACCAGCAATTTGGGCTCTCCCATCCTGCTCGACGGGATCGATGCGGCGGGCGAAATCACGCCGGACGCCCGCAGAGAAGTCGAAGCGCTGCTGCGGCGTTCCTTCCGCCCTGAATTCCTCAACCGGCTGGATGAGATCGTCTTCTACAAGCCGCTCACCCACGACGACATCGCAAAAATCCTCGACCTGCTCATGCAGGAGCTTGGAGGCCGCCTGGCTCAGCGCCAGCTCACCTGCAGTCTGACCGAGGCGGCCAGAGAGCAGATCCTGCGAGAGGGATACGATCCCATCTACGGGGCCCGTCCGCTTCGCCGGTATCTGCAACAGAACGTTGAGACCCTGATCGGCCGCCGGATCGTCGAGGGCAACCTTCATGCGGGAGACGCTCTGACGGTGGATGCCGTCGATGGCCATCTCACCGTGGAGGTCGACCGCAAGGCCTGAGCATACAGCGAGGATCCCCGCACCTCGTGTGGTTTGATCTCTTGCGGAAATCCCGCATTTGTGATAGGATGAGCACACAAACAGAAAGGAGGGTGCATTGTGACTGACTTTTCCCAACAGTCTCCGCAATCGGAGGAAGAATTCCGCGAGCTGCAGGCGGAAAGGGTGCTTGAGGAGGGACGTGAGCAGGCGGAAGAGCTCTTGCAAGACCCCGATAAGCTGGAGCGTTTTCTCCAGCGGCTTGAAAAAAAGCTCGGCGTCGTCCCCGTGGTCGGGGGAATCCTTTCGAATATCCCCCGCATGGCCTCGATGGTTCGAAGCTATACAAGCAAGGAATACCCCGATATCCCGATCGGCACGATTCTGTCGGTACTCGGCGCCCTTCTATACTTTGTCTCTCCGATCGACCTCCTGCCCGACAGCATCCCTGGAGTCGGCTATATCGACGACAGCGTGGTGATCGCCGTATGTCTCAAGCTGGCCGGGTCCGATCTTCAGGAATATGCCCTCTGGCGGGAAAAAAAGGGCAAGGTGTTTGAGGATATTCCGGATTTCCCCTCTGATATCCGTCTCAAGCAGCAGATCCGGCGCAAAAAAAAGCCCGGCGGAGCGGGCAAGGAATAGCGTCCTCCCATTTCTCCACAGAAAAAAATGCCCCTTGGCGTGCGCAAATGCGCTCCAAGGGGCGTTTTGTTTATTTCATTTTCAATGCACCAGCAACAGTCCCAGCAGCGCGCTCACCGCCAGCACCCGCGGCACACTCCAGCGCAACTTCAAAAGCAACAGCACATCGAGCAGGCCGATGGCGGCGGTTGCCGGCAGCGCAGGACCGCTGTAGTTGGTAGCTCCCAGCTTGAGCACGGTTGCGCAGATCAGCCCGAAGCAGGCGGGCCGCACCCCCACCATCATGTTTTGCACCAGCTCGCTGTCCTTCACCCTGGCGAAGAACACGGCAGCCGCGGCACACAGCGTCAACGATGGGAGCAGTACTCCGAGATTTGCCGCAGCGGCCCCCGCAAGCCCTGCGGCACGAATGCCGGCAAAGGTGGCACAGTTGAGCCCAACCGGCCCCGGCGTCATCTCCGCGATGGCCACGATATCCGAGACCTCGAGCGCCGTCATCCAGCCATGCGAGAGCATCTCATCGCTGATCAGAGGGATCATCGAGAGCCCGCCAAAACTGGTAAATCCGATCTTGACAAAGCTCCAAAGGAGTTCAAGCAGCACCATGCGGCCTGCCCCCCCTTCTCTTGTCCCACCAGGAGACAGCAAGCCCTGCCGCCATGCCGAGTACCACCAGCTGCACACTGCCCACGTTGTATCGCAGCGACAGCAGGAAAGCGCCCGCCGCCACGGCCCAGCAGGCAGGGCGCTCGAGGGCGCCTTTGCGCAGCATGGCAGCCGCGCTCAGGATAATGGGAGCCACGGCGGCGCGCACTCCGGTCATCGCATGCAGCACATAAGGGTTTCCCTGAAGCATGCTGTACATCGTGGTAACAAAGGTGAGGATGAGAAGAGGCGGCAGCGCGATTCCCAGCACGCAGGCATAGCCGCACCGCAGCCCCCCGATCTGATAGCCAAACAGAAACGAGACGTTCCCGATCATCACACCTGGCAGACTGCGCCCCACGCTGGTCAGGTCGAGCAGCTCCTGAGAGGTCATCCATTGCCGGCGCGAAATGTAGTTCTGTTCGATCTGCGAAACGATGCTCCACCCTCCTCCGAAGGTGAAGCATCCGATTTTGAAGAATTCCCAAAAAAGCTGCAGGGGCGTAACATCCTCCCGCGGCGGCGCGGTCTTTGGCATTGCAAGAGGAGCCTCTGCCGGACCTTGCTCCGCTTCTCCCTGTTTCTTTTCACGTGACGGAAGCTCAGTTGGTTCCATTCCTATCCCCTCTTTTGGATCTCTTCTTCCCGCTCACCGAGCTGAGGAAACTGCTTTTCCAAAATATGCAGCAGCGGAAGCCCCAGTCCAAAGCAGGCCACCATTTGTCCGGCTCCCACCTCAAGCATGGGCACCCAGACGGGCACTTCAGTTCCGAGATAATACAGACGATAAAGCACCAGCCCCACGATCACGGCATTGACCAAGACCGGAGAGAGCGCCGCTATCAGGCGGTTTTTGCTCCGGCTCGTGATCCATGCGGCAATCAGCGTGGCGGCCGAGCCAAACACGGTATCGAGCACACCTCCACCGGCCAGCGCATTCGCCAGCAGACAGCCCACAAACAGCCCCGGCACCACGGAGGGCATCATGAAGGGAACCAGAGTCAGCGCCTCGGCAACACGGAGTTGGATTGGCCCGAAGGAAATCGGCGCCAAGGCAAGGGTCAGCGCCGCATAGATGGCGGCGGTCACGGCGGCGCGGGTCAGCCGCTGCGTTCCAGTCAACTTTTTCAAAAGCGTTCCTCTTTTCGTCCGGGACAGTCAAAGAAATCACAGTACCATTCCCTGTTTTTTTCAGCGTTCTCCTTGTGGGCCTCTGCCCGAGCCGCGCTCTCCCTTACAAAGGAAGCCCAGAGGCTTGGTTCACATGTATGCTATTGTAACACGCTTTTGCAGGGCTTTCAAGTTTTTCCACCTTTTTAACCCCGTGCCGTCGGCATTTTGCGCGTTGTCCGCAAAAGTGGCAGGAACCCGAATGGATTCCTGCCACTTTTTATTGTTCGATATTCCCTGCCGCCTTTCCCTGCGAGACCGTTTCTCTCAGTCGATCCGACGGCCGGTCTCGTCCTCCCGCAGACGGGAGAGCTTCAACTCCTCCGCGCTTTGGGCGTCCAGATAATACAGGTACCGATCCTCTCCCTGTGAGGTCGTGAGCTCCAGCGCCAGACTCTCCACTCCGCCGGGGGAGGCGATCACGGCATATCGTGCCGATTCCAGGCTGTGATCCTTCGGAAGATATCCCTGCGCTGCATCGATCTCGAGCCGCGCCGCGCCGACACTTCGATCTTCATCGTGGTGCAGCAGATACTGCGCTGCGGAAAATCCGACAAGATCGCCGCCCTCCCGCGCCACCGCCAGTGTGATGCAGTCCGGATAGAACAGCACTTTCTCCTTCTCAAAGGCAAAGCAGACCGTCACCAGAGTATCCGTCACCTCGTGGGAGATGGGCGTCATCCCGGAATAGCCCTGGGCCGAGAGAAATTCGGCGGCGGAGCGCAGCGCCTCGGCGGGATCGAGCGCACCTGCCGCAAGCTCCCGATCGTTGACCAGAGCCAGCAGCTTCCCGCCTGCCTTTGTCACCGAAACCGTGATCCCGTCCTTTTGAAACCGCCATGCGGCGAGCGGCCCTGTGCTCTCCCCCGCAAGCTCCAGCTTATCCGGCTCGAGCGAAAGCAGGGTTGCGGCAATTTGCTGTGCCTGCTGACAGGTCACCTCCTCCGCTCCGTTCAGCGCCGCGCTGAGAGGCGTCTCCAACATGTGCGCCGAGTAGAGCCCATCATAAAACAGGGCGGGCCGCCCGTCTTCCTGCACCTTCTTTGCAAGCGAGTCCATCTCCCCCCTGCCGGCGCAGATTTCTTCCTCCGCCCCACAGATCTCATCCGAAAGCTGCTTCGCATAGCCGAGCAGCTCCCGAAGCCGTTCCCTGCTGTCCGCCGATAGACCGTCTTCTCCGACAACCTCCCGCTGCAGCGCAGCGGCATAGTCGGCAAGTTGGGAAAGATAGATCCCTACCTCGTTAAGCTCCCCCGCAGAGAGGGGGAGACAGTCGAGTGCGGCACGGCCGCCGGACGCCGCCGTCGCCAGCTCAAGAGCCGATTGTCCCAGCATGGAGGAAGAGCGATAGGTCAATCCGCGGGTCAGCCCTTGCTGCACCTCAGAGAGACTTCGGCTGAGCCCTGCCAGCGCGCGCCCCGATGCGGCGTTCAGAAGCAGACGATATGCACCGGCCTGCCGCATTTCTGTCAAAGCGATGCCGCCAAACACCAGGCTCAAGGCAAAGGAAAAGCTGAGAAGGCGAACCAAACTGCGCTTTCGAATGGCCATCGGAATCCGTCCTTTCGTGGTTGACCGTTTTCCTTAGTATGAAGCGCCTGTCGTTCGGTTATTCTTCTGTTTTTCCCACGCCGCTGAAAAAGCCTTTTTCTGGTTTCAAATCCTTATTTCACTTCTCTTCTTAATTTATTATATAGACTCTATACCCGCACCTCAAACACCGTTTCGATCACTTTAGGACAGCCCTCGGGGCTGTAGCGCCAATAGGAGATGTGGTCTGCCTGTGTAAAGTAGCGAGGCGGAGGCGGAGGCGTAAGGGTGGGAAAGTGATCTGCGATCAGAAGCTTAATCTTCATGCGGTCTTTCAAAATACTCTTGATGTAGGCCACCGCCGTTTCCCCCACGGTCAGCCCCGCTTTCCACTCGGCAAGACCTGTCAGGTTGGGCATGAGTTCGACAAACACGCCGTAGCTCTCCACCCCACGGATGACGCCGGGCACCGTTTGTCCCTGTGCGAAAAGCGCTGCATTCTCCTCCCAGGTGCCGAGCAGTTCCTTGTGCGAGAGAGAAAGGCGTGCGAGCTCCAGATTGACCTCCCGCACAACGGCGCGCAGCGTCATCCCCTCCTGAAGGCGGTCTCTCGGATGCAGGATACGCGAAACCGAGAGATTGTCGATCGGGATAAGCGAAGGCAGTCCGCATCCGATATCGACAAATGCGCCGAACTCGGCCAGCCGGGTCACGGTACAGGAGATCACATCGCCCGGCCGTAGCCGCGCCATAAAGGTATCCCGAACCTGCTGCTGCGCCAGCCGCCGACTGAGCAAAAACCGCTCGCCGTCGAATCCGGTCACGCAGCAGCTGATCTGCCTTCCCACCCGGGTCAGAATGGCGATGTCGCGCACTCTTCCCTCGCGCACCCCCAGAGCACACTCTTCGCGCGGCATAAAGCCCACCGCACCTCCCAAGTCCACTGTGAGATTGCAGTCTTCATCACAAAGCAGCGCACGCCCCTCCAGAATCCTTCCCGTCGCGCAGGCGGCATGCAGCTCTGCCAAGCTATAGCTTCTGATGGGGCCTGCTCCTTCGGCCCGAAACTCTCCGTTTTGTTCCATCCTGTTGTCCCCTCTTCCTGCGCAGCGAGATGTCGCTTTCCGGCATTGTTTTTCCCATTCTATGCATGGGGCCCCAAAAACATGATACCTTCTGCATTTCGACGCGGCCCCTCTCTTGACAAGCCTGCTCTTTTTGGATATAATGCAATTCCAAGCGGTTTTTTCAAGCTGCTGAAATCCTTGCTCCCCGTCAAAAGAGCGGGGGGCCATCTGTCCAAAAGGAGGTGCAACACCATGGCAAACAAGTATGAGACCATCCTGGTTGTCGACCCCTCTCTGGGGGAGGAAGGCGTTGCGGCAGTGGTGGAGAAATTCACCAGCCTGATCGCTGCCAACGGCACTGTGGAGAGCGTTGAGGATTGGGGCAAGCGTGTGCTGGCCTATGAGATCAACGACTGCAAGGAAGGCTGCTACACGCTGATCAACTTTGAAGCTTCGGCAGATTTCCCCGCAGAGCTCGACCGTGTCTACAACATCACGGAAGGCGTTCTTCGCTCCATGATCGTCGCAAAGGAGTAGAAGCTTCGCGGTTTTCACAGGTTTGGGCCCTGCGCCCAAATGAACCGGAAAGGTGATGTGGAATGAACAAGGTCATTTTAATGGGGCGCCTGACCGCGAACCCCGAGCTCAAGCATACGCAGAGCAATCTTCCGGTCGTCAATTTCACGCTGGCGGTGAACCGTCCCTATACGAAACAGGGGCAGGAGCGTCAGGCCGATTTCATCGATATCGTCTGCTGGCGCAGCACTGCGGAATTCGTCTCCCGTTACTTCACCAAGGGGCAGCAGGTTGCAGTCTGTGGCTCTCTTCAGGTGAGAAATTGGCAGGATCAGCAGGGAAACAAGCGTCGTTCCTACGAGGTCGTGGCCGACGAAGTTTATTTTGCCGATTCCAAGCGTGATAATGCCGCCGCTTCCGGCGGTTACGGCGGCGCCTATGCGTCTGCGTCGAATGCGGCCTCTGCTCCCGCGGCAGAACCCGCCTATGCCTCTCCTTCGACTGATTTTGAGGTCATCACGGAGGACGACGGTCTGCCCTTCTGAAAAAGAGCTCCCGCCGCTGCATTGCCGGAACCATTTCCCCAATCGGGGAAGACTGAATTAGGAGGACTCATGGTATGAACAACAGAGAAAAGGTTGTCGCCAGAGGCAAGCGAGCCAAGAGAAAGGTTTGCTCTTTCTGCGTTGACAAGATCGATCATATCGACTATAAGGATTCTGCCCGTCTGCGTCGGTATCTCTCCGAGCGCGGCAAGATCCTGCCCCGCCGGATCACCGGCACCTGCGCCAAGCATCAGCGTCAGCTGACGGTCGCCATCAAGCGCGCTCGTCATATCGCGCTGCTGCCCTTCGTCAACGACTGATCGAAGGCGGACGCATCCAAACCATCCAAAAAAGCAGGGAGCATTTTTGCTCCCTGCTTTTTATCGTTCTCTCCTCCAAATGAGGAGCGCCTGCTTCTTTTTCTTAACGCCGTCCCTTTGCCAATTCGGAAGCGGATCATGCTGTTCACAAATATTTCTCATCTTTTGCAGCTTTAAGAAAAAGGAGGGTCCCCTCAAACCTTTTCCTCCACATCGAAGCATTTGCCCTTTTGCCGCCGAATTCCCGCCTTTTCTCCCTGAAAATCCCCTGGTTTTTGATTTTATGTTGCGTGTGCAACGCAATTATTCTTCTCTTCTGTTATACTGTATGCGGTGCATGAACCTCAGATTTGTTTGATTGTGTCACAAATCCATAACCATCTCTTAGAAAGGAAGGTTTTTAAACCATGAAGAAACTCCTCTCGCTTCTCCTGTGCCTGGTACTTCTTGCCGGTCTGTTTACCGCCTGCTCCACCAAGGAAGAGCCTGCTGACGAAGGCGGAGAAGAGGTTGCCGAAGAGCCTGTCACCATCCGTTTGGGCGGACTCAAAGGACCCACCTCCATCGGCATGGTCAAGCTGCTGGACGAAGCTGAAAAAGGCGAATGCGAAAGCGATATCACCTTCACCCTTGCTGCCGCAGCAGATGAGCTGACCCCCAGCCTGCTCCAGGGCGAACTCGACGTTTTGGCCGTTCCCGCCAACCTCGCATCGATCCTCTATCACAACTCCAAGGGCGCCGTGCGCTTTGCCGCCATCAACACGCTGGGTGTCGTCTATATCGTTGAAAAGGGCGAGCAGACCGTTCACAGCCTGGAAGACCTCCGCGGCAAAACGATCTATGCCACCGGTAAGGGCACCACGCCGGAATATGCCCTCACCTACCTCCTCGCACAGCACGGAATCGACCTTGCCGCCGACCTCACGGTCGAATGGAAGAGCGAGCCCACCGAGATCGTTGCGCTGATGTCCAACCAAGAGAGCGCAATCGCCATGATGCCCCAGCCCTTTGTCACGGTTGCCCAGGGTTCTGTGGAGAACCTGAATGTCGTCCTCGATCTCACCGAGGAGTGGAATGCACTGAACAACGGCAGCCAGTTCATCACGGCCGGCCTGATCGTGCGCACCGAATTCGCCGAGCAGTATCCCCAGCAGCTGGCAAAGTTCCTGGAGGAATACAAGGCCTCGACCGCCTATGTCAACGAAAATCCGAAGGAAGCCTCGGTTCTGGTTGAGAACTATGGAATCACCAAGGCCCCCGTTGCCGAAAAGGCCATCCCCTTCTGCAATATCACCTATATCGACGGTGCCGAAATGAAGGAAGCGCTTTCCGGCTACCTGAATGTGCTCTTTGAGCAGAATCCGGCCTCGGTCGGCGGCAGCCTTCCGGACGATGATTTCTATCTGATTCCCTGACCCTTTTGTGCGTTTACCAACCCTTCCCTCCTTGGGTTGAACAACCAAGCCCCCTGCCAATCTGCGATTGGCAGGGGGCTTTTTACGGCAAAACCGTAGGTGTAACAGCATCTTTGGAAACAATCTCATTCATATAAGCTTTCTCGTCACCTCGATCGCCACACCGAGGATCCGTGCCGTCCCGTTGTCGAAATCATCGGTGGTCAGAAGAATGGGCTGATACTTGCTGTTCTCCGGCAGCAGAGCAACGACCCGTCCATCCCGGCGGAAGCGCTTTAAGGTGGCGCACTCTCCCCCGACCAAGCAGGCCACGATCTGCCCGTTGTTTGCAAACGACTGTCTGCGCAGCAGCACCAACGATCCGTCGTGAATGCCTGCGCCCTCCATGGAATCCCCCTGCACCCGCAGATAGAAGCAGTCGTCCTGCTCGTCAACGTCGGCCACATGCCATCCCTCGATCTCCTCCCGCGCCAGATCGGGACCTCCGGCACGGATCACCCCATAGATTGGCAGCATACGCCGGGGCGGCATCAGGATATCCCGTTCCAAAAGGTAGTCTACCGTCACGTGGTAGTAGTCGGCCAGCCGACAGAGCAGCTTATGGCTCGCCCTTCTGCGCCCGCTCTCGTAGAGTGAAAGCGCCGACTCCGAAATGCCCAGCGCATCGGCCACCGTCCGCAGAGAGATCCCCTGTTTTTTTCTCAGCTCCCGCAGTCTCTGCATGGATTTTCCCTCCTTTTTTCGCAAAAAACCCTCTTTGTGTTTCAGTATATCAGATTCTTTACAAAATATCCAGTTTTTTTTCAAATATCCAACATCTCCGGTAATTTTCTTGACAAATTGAAAATATTGAGTTATTCTCTTTATGGTACTTTTCAATTCGTCAATTCAAAAAGGAGCTGCAATCATTGGGGTTTTGTGAAATCTGCGGGCAGTCGCCCTGTCTCCCCCGCTGCCCGTGTGCAAGACCTGACCGGCCGATCTATGCCTGCGCCGGTGGCTGCGAGGGCATCTTTGAAGGGGAGCGTTATCTGGAATTCGACGGGGCGGTGTGGTGCGAACCCTGTTTTATGAAAATCGCCGGAAAGAAAGGAGCGCTGCTTTGGCAGACATGGAGCAGACCGGCGTGGGCGCCGGCAATCGAGGAGGGGATTCTATGAATCAACATGTTGAGGATATCCACGGCAGGGGAAGACGTCAGCTTCCGCCCTCCCCCTGCGAAACCTGCACCGTTTGCTGCCGCAACGACATCTGCCGGCGCTGGCGAATCTGGTTTTCCCACAGTTGGCAGATGCTTCAGGAGATGTTTCGATGAGTTGGCGGGGACGCGGCGAACCGCCCGCACTTCGTCCGAGCCTGCTCAAGATCTGTGCCGGAGTGGTAGAAGAGGGTGTCAGCGAGCCCTATGCCACAGCGCTGATTGCGGCACGCAGCGAGCTCGACGCCGCCTTTTCGGATTTCACGCCGGAGCAGCGGCAGGCTCTGGCTGCAGCGATCGGACTCAATCTCATCAACCGAAAGGCGCACCCTGTGGAGCTTTTATGTTATACCCACCAGCTCCCCATGGGGAAAAAGACCTTCTACCTTGCGCGGCGGCTGTTTTGCAGCCGGCTGCTCCGCGAACTTCATCTGCTGCCCCCTTCGGCCTGAACGCGGCCCACTGCGGCAGATTGGCTTGAATCGAAGGCATGGTTGTGATACACTGCTATCAGAAACACCCTGCACAGCGGGGCGTCGCTTCTGCCGGCGCCTCCTTTCAGAAAGGAAGACGTATGACCGGACGAAAACTGCTTTGCGCTGTTCTTGCGGCGCTTTTGCTCTGCCTGCCGCTGACCTCCTGCGGCAAAATCGATCACAATGAAGATGAAGCCTCAAATCTCGGCCACTGGGCCCGGGCCCTCGCAGCTCCCTCCATGCAGGAGCAAGACGGCAACCCCTTGCGTTTCGGCGGAGATCTTTCGGAGGAAACCGCCGCGCAGCTCCTGACGGAACAGGGAATCGAAACGCGCGACGAGCTGCTTGAGAGACTGCGGTTTCTCTTCGACCACGGCTCTCGGGAGGACTATCACTTCGATGCCGACGCCCTCGCTCTCTACGGAGAGGAGGAGCTTGAGGCGGCCCTCGCCGAGCTCGACGAGCTTGTGCAGGCCCACTATCGGCGGGTGCTCCGGGTGTGGACCGTGTGGGGAGAGGATGGGCTCACGGCGGTGGACGCCTCCGAAGCCGCATTCCTGACCCAGCTCGGTTACAGCGCCGGACTGCTGACCCACGAAGAGGCGCAGGCCCTTGTCGAACCCGCTGCGGCACTGGCAAAAGGCGCTTTTGAAAACTGGGAGCAGTTCCTGCAGGCCCTTGCCGACGGGTGCTGCGTCTCAGACGGTCTCGAGCCCGAGAGCGAGACCTACTCCTCTTTGGTCGAGGGGCTCAGCGCGCTGCGCGAGTCCACCCAAACGAAGAGGGACGTGCTCTTTGACGACGGCCTTTTCACGGAAGAGCTGCGTCCCATCGAAGGGGCCTCGGCCAAAGCTCTTCTAAAATAGCTGCCTTTTGGAGCCGCCACATTCTGAATGAGGGAGGATACCGCATGCAGATTGCCGACAATGTGCTTCGAGGATATCTCAAAGACTGCTATTTTATCACCGGCACGGCATACGCCGGAAAATCCACCATGTGCGCCATGCTGGCAGAGCGCTATTCCATGCTGCACTGCGAAGAAAACTATGGCACCGATTACTATTTCACGATTGCCGACCGGCAAAACCAGCCCAACCTCTGTTTTCTCAGAGATATGGCGAGCTGGCAAGACTATCTGAACCGCACGCCGGAGGAATACGAGCGCTGGTCCAAAGGTTCCGCGGCCGAGGTTGCGGATTTTGAGCTCGCCGAACTTATCCGGCGTTCGGCGCAGGGACGCCCCATGATCGTCGATACCAACCTCTCCTGCAAAACGCTGCGCCGCATCGCCGACCCACAGCACGTGGCCATCCTGCTCTCTCCGCAGTCTCTTTCGGTAGACCGCTGGTTCGAGCGGCCGGATCCCGAGAAGCAGCGGATCCTGCAAGAGATCGCAAAGAACCCCGATCCAGAGGCTGCGCTCGCCAACTTCCGCGAGTGCCTTGCCCGCGTCAACAGTCCTGAGCAGTATCAGGCCTATCTGAACAGCGGCTTTTTCACCCTGATCCGAAAGGATGAGGATCGGGACACCCGGGAAGAGATGCTGGCAGCTTTGGCGGCGCATTTCGGTCTCGAGCCGCGATAGCAGAAGAATCTGTCAAACCGTCAAAGGCCGGAGCCTGCACAAATCTGTGCAGACTCCGGCCTTTTTCTCTTTATTCCATCTTCGTCTTGATTCGATCTTCGGCAAAACCCTGTCAAGGCGCCTCTTCGTTTTCCGCCTCCGGCGCGAGGCCGTCGATCAACCTCGCCTCGGCAAGCATCCGCGGCAGCGACGGCCAAACCCGGAACTCTGTCAGACAGGTCCGCGCCTCATCCAACGCCTTTGCCCTGGTCTCTTTAGAAACTCCGCCCTTCACGGCGCGAATAAGCAGGTTCTTTGGGGTGTGCGCCAGATCAATAAACTCCAAAAGCTGGGTGCGGTAGCCGCAGGCGGTCAGCAGATTTGCCCGCAGCGCATCGGTCAAAAGCGCCGAGAAGCGCTCCTTGACGATGCCGTAGCGCGTCAGCAGGGTCAGATGCTCCGCGCGGATCTGCGCGTTGACCTCGTGCTGGCAGCAGGGGACCGACAGGATAACCGGCACGTTGTTTTGCACCGCATGGAACAGCGCATAGTCGGTCGCCACGTCGCAGGCGTGCAGCGTGACGATAAGGTCGATCCTTCCCTCGAACCGATATCCGTTGATATCGCCCACTTCAAAGGTCAGTCCCTCGTAGCCATAGCGCCGTGCCGTCTCGTTGCAGTGCTCGATCACCTCTTTTTTGAGATCGAGTCCCACCATTCTCACCTTTCGCCCCTTGACCTTCGTGAAATAGTGGTAGAGCACAAAGGTGAGATAAGACTTGCCGCATCCGAAATCCAACACCGTGAGAGGACGATCCTGCGGCAGGTCGGCTGTCACGTCTTCCACCATCTCGACAAAGCGGTTGATCTGGCGGTATTTGTCATACATGGAGGATACGACCCGCCCGTCTCTGGTCACGACTCCCATATCGACCAGTGCCGGCACCGCCGCTTCGGCGGGGATGAGATAGCGCTTTTCCCTGTTGTGTCCCTCCCGCGCTGCGGGCGGCGCGGCGCAGGGCTTGCGGGAAAAGAGGATCCTCCCCTTCCCCGTCACGCGGACGGCCGCCTCGTGCGTGCTGTCAAAGGCGTGCAGCTGGGTAAAGGCGCTCTCAAGCTGCTCTTTGGCAAACCGGAGCAGCTCTTCTTGCTTGAGGGTCCTGTGAAAGGCCTGCGTTTCGGTCAGCATTTCGGCCTGAAAAGCCTCTTTGCCGCGCGTCACGGTGCAGCGGCGCAGCCCACTTCCCTTACGCGGCGCGCTGAAAACGAGCTTCACGGTCTGATCGGTCATGGCCCGTTCCAGGGCCGAAAGAAGCGTGATTTCCGGCATATTCTCTGCATTCCTCCACAAATCTTGTTGTTCCAAAAGACATCTCTTCTCCTGCCGGCAGTCGTCCCCGCTGCTCTGCAAAAGCTCTGCGGGTCTGCCGGCCCGCTGGCCTCTGTGCAAAGGCGCCTCCGGACGAAAGGCTTCATCCGGAGGCGATTGCCTTTTATTCTCCCTTGTAGTCAAAAATCTTGATGGAGAGCTCCTGCAGCTGTTTTTCGTCCACCGCGTCGGGCGCACCGCTCATGAGCTCGCTCGCATTTTGCACCTTCGGGAAGGCGATGACATTGCGGATATTGTCTTCCCCTGCAAGCAGCATCACCATGCGGTCGAGTCCGAAGGCCAAACCGCCGTGGGGCGGAACTCCGTATTCAAAAGCCTCCAGCAGGAACCCAAACCGGCGTGACGCCTCCTCCTTGGAAAGCCCGATGAGCTCAAACATCCGGTTTTGCAGCTCCGTATTGTAAATTCGAATCGAGCCACCGCCCATCTCATAGCCGTTGAGCACGATATCGTAGGCCTTGGCCCGCACCGCGCTGGGATCGCTGTCGAGCAGGGGCAGGTCCTCATCCATTGGGGCGGTGAAGGGATGGTGCATGGCGACATACCTTCCCTCTTCCTCATCGAATTCAAGCAGCGGGAATTCGGTCACCCACAGGAATTCAAAGCGGCTCTTGTCGATCAGGTCGAGCCGGCGGGCCACCTCGCAGCGCAGCGCGCCGAGGCTGTCGAACACCACGCGGTTGGCAGCGTCTGCCACGACCAGAAGCACGTCGCCCTTTTCGGCGCCGGTCTTCTTCAAAACGGCGGTCAACTCCTCTTCGCTTAAAAACTTGGCAAACGACGAGGTCGTCTCCCCGCCCATACGCACCCAGGCAAGTCCCTTTGCCCGATAGGTCTTGACGTACTCGCCCAAACTGTCGATCTCCTTGCGGGAGAGCTTGTCAAATCCGCCCTTGACGTTGATGGCGCGCACCGAGCCGCCCTCTGCCAGAGCGCCTGCGAACACTTTGAATCCACAGCCCTTGAGCTCCTCGGAGAGGTCGATGAGTTCGAGCCCGAACCGGCGGTCGGGCTTGTCGGAGCCATAGCGGTTCATGGCCTCGGCATAGGTCATACGGGGGAAGGGTGTGGTGATCTCCACGCCCAGCAGCTCCTTCCAGACCCTGCGCAGCAGGCCCTCGTTGACCGCGATCACATCGTCCCGCTCAACAAAGGACATCTCCAAATCGATCTGGGTAAAGTCCGGCTGACGGTCGGCGCGCAGGTCTTCATCTCTGAAGCAGCGCGCGATCTGAATATAGCGGTCAAAGCCCGAGAGCATGAGCAGCTGCTTATAGATCTGCGGCGACTGGGGCAGCGCATAGAACTTTCCGGGGTGCACGCGGGAGGGTACGAGATAGTCACGCGCACCCTCGGGCGTCGATTTCATCAGCACGGGGGTTTCGATCTCGATAAACCCCTGCTCGGCAAAGTAGTCGCGCACCACCTTATAGGTGCGGGACCGCAGAAGGATATTCCGGTTGAGGTCGGGACGGCGCAGGTCGAGATAGCGGTATTTCAGGCGAAGCTCTTCGTTGACATTGGAGTCTTCCACGATCTCAAAGGGTGGGGTCTTGGCGGTGGAGAGAATCCTCAGCTCCTCGGCCAAAATCTCGATCTTTCCCGTGGGGATGCGGTCATTGATCACTTCCCGGTCGCGCACCACGCCTCTGACTGCCAGCACATATTCCCCGCGCACCGTAAAGGCCTTGTCGGCCAGTTCGCGATTGACCGATTCATCAAACACACATTGCACGATACCGGTCCGGTCTCGAAGATCCACAAAAATCAGGCCGCCGAGATTGCGCACCTTCTGCACCCATCCGTAAACGGTGGCCTGACTGCCGACATCCTCCTCACGGAAGAGCCCGCAGTATTTTGTTCGTTTCAGTCCGGCAATGGTCTCCATCATAGAGCGTTCTGTCCTTTCTTCCCTGTTGGGCAATGACTTTGCATATTGGATGCTTCCCCGTCTTTTTGACCGGGAACGGTCTCAGCCCCGGAGCTTCTCCTCGATTGTCCCGGCGAGCCCGTCGAGCGAGACCTCAAAGGGCTCTCCGCCCTGCATATCCTTCACCGTGACGCGGTTTGTCTCGATCTCGTTTTCCCCGAGGATGAGGGCAAAGCGCACGCCCAGCTTTCCGGCGTATTTCATCTGCGCCTTCACGGAGCGCCCCACGATATCCTTTTCGGCCGAAATGCCGGCGCGGCGCAGCGCGGTGACGATCCGGGTGGTCAAAACGTCTAAAGACCCGTCGGTCATTCCCACATACACCGCCGTCTTCGGCAGCTCGGGGAAGGCATAGCCCGCATTCTCCAGGCTCATGATCAGGCGTTCGATGCCGAGGCCAAAGCCGATGCCGGGCAGCGGGTCTCCGCCCAGCTCCTCCACCAGACCATCGTATCGGCCGCCGCCGCACACCGTCGCCTGCGCGCCGATGTCGCCGCTGACAAACTCAAACACGGTGCGGCGGTAGTAGTCCAGCCCGCGCACGATGGTGGGGTCGACTTCAAAGGGGATCTCCAGCTCCGCCAGAGTCTCCTGCAGGGATTCAAAGTGCTCGCGGCAATCGTCGCAGAGATAATCCGTGATGAGCGGCGCCCCTTTGGCGATCCCCTGACAGATCTCGCTCTTGCAGTCAAACACCCGCATGGGGTTCTTGTCCATGCGCTGACGGCAGGTGTCGCACAGTTCATCCTTATAGGGCGTGAGATAATCGATCAGGGCATTCCGATAGGCTGCTCTGCAAACGGGACAGCCGATGGAATTGAGCTTGAGCAGCAGACGGTCGGCAAGTCCGAAGCGGCGGAAAAGCTCATAGGCCACCAGGATCACCTCGGCGTCGGCTGCAGGCGTCGCGGCTCCGAAGAGCTCGATTCCGAACTGATGGAATTCCCGCTGGCGGCCGGCCTGCGGTTTTTCCGCACGGTAGCAGGTCAGCGGATTGTAGAAAAGCTTGAGCGGCATGGGGCCGGCATACAGGCTGTTTTCCAGCACGGCGCGCACCACGGGGGAGGTCCCCTCCGGGCGCAGCGTCAGCGAGCGGCCGCCTGCATCCACCATGGTGAACATCTCTTTCTGCACGATGTCGGTCGTGTCTCCCACGCCCCGCACAAAAAGGTCGGTATTCTCAAAAACCGGAGTTCGGATCTCCTGATATCCGAAATCCTGGCACAGCTGCCGCACGACCGCCTCGATGTGATACCACTTGTGGATCTCCGAAGGCAGGATATCTCTTGTCCCCTTGGGAAGCTGAATCATCGTTGCCATAGGTGAATTCCTCCTTGCTCTGACCGCCTTCAAGCCTTGAATTTTTCAACGACGGAGACAATCCTCCCCGTCAGGCTCTTCTGCTTTGCTTTCTTCTTGGTTTTTCTCTTGAGCTTACGCAAACTTCTGCGAAGGTGCGTCCGCTCTTTGTTCAGCTTTTTCTCAAGCCGTTGCATGCGGCGTTCGATGCGAGCCACACTCTTTCCGCTCAGAAAGCCCCCCATAGAGCATCGTCCTCCTTTTTGATGTGCACACCGAACTCGGAGCTCACCTTTCAAGAGAAGTGCAAGGAACCTCTTTTCGCCCCTCCCGCTTGCAGGCGCTGCCGGTTATGCTTTATTTGTGATTTTTGGGGTTGACGATATCCCGCCACGCAAGGTCGCCCCGGGCAAGTCCCTGAATCAGAACCTCGGCGGTTGCCACATTGGTCGCAATCGGAATACTGTGAACATCGCACAACCGCAGCAGCGCCTGCACGTCCGGCTCGTGGGGCTGCGCCGTCAGCGGATCGCGGAAAAACAGCACCAGATCGAGCTCGTTGTATGCGATTTTTGCTCCGATTTGCTGATCGCCCCCCTGTGGGCCGGAGAGGAACCGGGTGATGGTCAATCCGGTCGCCTCGGAAACCATACGTCCCGTCGTCCCCGTCGCAAAAAGGGTATGCTTTGCAAGTTCGCCGCAATAAGCGATGCAAAACTGGATCATGAGTTCTTTCTTCTTATCATGAGCAATCAATGCCAAATTCATGGTTGTTTCTTTGCCTTCCGTTTCTTTCAGATTCAAAATCGACCTGTTTCCCATCCGTTCTTTTCGAAGGCGGGCCTGAGTCAGCATTTTCCCGGAGGATTTCCCGTTTAGTCAAAACGAAGCGGACGCTGCTCTCCCAGCAGACGGCGGGCCACATCGGCAAGCTGTCGCGCGGCGGGCGACGCCGCCTGATAGCGGATCGGAATGCCCTTGTTTTGCAGCGGCGCTACCAAGTTATCCTCCTCCGCCACACCGATCAGCTGCGCGCCCACAAGGTCGATCACCTGATCGATATCCGGAGCCTCTCCTCTGCGGATGAGCCCGCGTTTTACCCGATTCACAACCAGACGGGCAGGACATCCCATCTCACTCAGCATCTGCATGGCGCGCCTTGCGTTTCGGGCGGCGATGAACTCCGCCGTGGTCACCAGAATGGCCAGATCGCTGCCCTCGGTGAGTCCGCGCACCACATCTCCCAGCCCCGCGGGACAGTCGACGATGACAAAGTCAAAATAGTTCGCCAGCAGCGACAACATCTGCGGCAGACGCGAGAGCGCTGAAAGATCCTCTCTGGCCGAAAGCGCCAGCGGCAGGTACCAGAGCGGATGCTCCTGTGAGATACGCAGCAGGGCGCTGCCAAGCGGGCATCGGCGGTTCAAAACGTCCACCAGGTCGTGGGTGGCCTCTCCTTCCACTCCCAGCATCAGGTCGAGATTGCCAAGCGCCACATCCCCGTCGATCAGCAGCGTGGAATGGCCCTGTCCGGCCAGCTCGCCCGCCACACAGGCGGCCGTCGTTGTCTTGCCGACGCCGCCTTTTCCGGACAGAATCACAATGCGCTTGCCCATGCCATCCCTCCTTTTCGCCGCAAAAACCAAACAGAACTCTATTGTATTATCATACCACGCAAAGCCCCTTCTGTAAAGCGCACAACCTTGATTTTTTCGCCCTTTTGCGGGCAGTCGTTCCACAGGAATCCCCATTCTTTTCCGCTGGACAGAAACCCTTTTTACGAAAAAAGAAAGACCGGCATCCCTCTTAGAAGAAGGGTGCCGGCGCTTGGTGACCCGTAGGGGAATCGAACCCCTGTCTCAGCCGTGAAAGGGCCGTGTCTTAGCCGCTTGACCAACGGGCCATAAAAACCCCCCAATGATCAGATTGGGGGGTTTGGTAGCGGCAGTAGGATTTGAACCTACGACACTTCGGGTATGAACCGAATGCTCTAGCCAACTGAGCTATACCGCCATAACTTATGCTCGAATTGTAACCGATTTTTACAGCAATGTCAATGGGTTTTTCAAAAAAATTAAAAATTTTCGGCATTCCCGTTTTGTCCTATTTCCCGACCGTTTTTTTCCATGCAGGCATGCTATAACAGGAAAACCGGGCCGAGCGTCCGGCAGGATGGGCCGCCCTTCGGCGGGTGGCCAAACGGCAAGGAGGAACAAATATGGAGAACCAACCCACCCATCCAAAACGGGGCTTGCGCACCGTTTTCGCAAAGCATCTTTCGGCGGCTGTCTGCGGGGCCTTTTTCGCCCTTTGCAGCATGGGAGATCTACTCGCTCCGACCGGCGTGGCCTTTGTGGCCGCCGCTCCGCCCACCCTTTTGCCGGCCTCGGCGCTGGGAACGCTGGCCGCGCTGCTGCTCCGGGGCGACACACAGGCGCTGCGCTATGCCGCGGCCTGCTGTGTGCTGGCCGCCGTGCGCCTGCTCTTCGACCGTTCCTTCGGATTTTCTGACTACCCCTGGTATGAGCCCCTCCTATCCGCCACCGTGACCCTTTCAACCGGCTTTGCCATGGAACTGACCGGAGGCCGTCGGGCTCTGTTTTTGCTCGAGGCTCCCTTTGCCGCAGCCCTCACCCTGCTTTTCTCCGCTGCACGGCGGGCGCTCTCATCCGGAAAAAGAAACCGGAATCTCCCCCGCGGGGAAGCGGGCGCTCTTCTGCTTTCGCTCGCGCTGCTCGGCTACTCCGCGACCTCCCTGCTCTTCGGTCAGACCGCGCAGGGCGCGGCTCTCTGCCTGTTCTTTGCGGCGCTGGTTTTTGCGGCGGGCCGTATGCGACGGGAGTCCCCGATTTTTTCACCTGTTTCGGTCGACCCTACCGATTCCCCCGATCTTCAAAACCGCACCAAACGCACGGCCGCCTCCCTGAGGGAGCTCTCCAGCCGTCTGAATGCGGCACGGGAAGCGACCTCTCCCGCCGCGGCCCTGACGCCGACGGTGGAGGAGCTCTGTCGCCGCTGCGAACACGCGCCCAAGTGCTGGAATTCTGACGCCATGTCCATGGAGGATGCGCTGGGCGCCATGGCGGTCACGCTGCGGCGGGACGGCCGCCTGCGCGACGATCTTTTGCCCGCTCCCTTTGTGGAACGCTGCAAGCATCGCGACAGCTTTGTGGACATGGTCAATCGCGAGGCCATGGAGCTCTCGCAGACCCGCCGATTTCGGGAGAGCCTGCAGGGCGCGCCCGACCTGCTGGGCGAGCAGGTGAAATGCTTTTCGGTGGTGTTGGAGGATCTCGGCGACGAAGAGGAGCTGACACGAGACCCCTCTTTGGAGGAATTGCTGCTTTCGGACCGCACTGCTTCTGAAGAGCTGCTTCTCCACGCCGGCGTGGGCAAAAACGGGAGACTACGGATACGCGGCGAGAGCGATACCCGTCCGCCGGTGGCCCGCTTTGCCGCAGCCGCGCGGGACGCCCGCTGCGTCTCGCTGGCCGAGCCCTCCCTCTGGCGCGACCAAAACCGCTGGCACTTCGTCATCAACGAGGCCCCCTCTCTGCGGGTATCGGTCGAACGCCATCTCTCTCCCGCATGCGGAGAACGGCAGACGGGAGACAGCCTGCGTGAATTCTACACCGAGGACATGCAGTTCGTCGCCGCCCTCTCGGATGGAATGGGGTCGGGCGCCGCCGCCGCCTCAAAAAGCCGGATGGCGGTGGACACGCTGGAAAAGCTGATGCAGGCCGGCCTGCGCAGGGAAGCCGCCACCCGCCTGCTCAACACGGCGCTGCTGGCCGGAAACCAATCCGAGGTCTTCGCTACGCTTGACGCCGTGATCCTCGATCTCTACAGCGGCGACGCCGAATTTGTCAAGGCAGGAGCCGCACCCTCCCTCATCCTGCGCTCCGGAAGACTGACCCGTGTGGCGGCCCGCGGCATGCCGGTGGGGATCCTGCCGCAGTGGGAGGCCAGCATCACCCGCAGCCGACTTGAGGCGGGGGACGCCGTCATTCTGATGTCCGACGGGCTGCTGATGCCAGGCGAGCCGGAGCAGCCGCTGCTCGATTTTATTCTATCCTTCGACCGCCGTCGGGGTTCGCTGGCCCGCGCCATGGTGGAGTTCTGTCGCAATGCCTACCGTCATCTCCCCCCGGACGATATGACGGTCGTCATCCTCGATCTCCAAAAAAACGAGCCGTAAAGCTACCGACGGCGCGCCGTATCCCCCTGCTCTCCGCACGGTTTTCTCCAAAACCCCTCCTCTTTGCCCGCGGCAAAGTATGAATTCAAAGCGCGCCGCATACGGATACAAAAGACCCCCTCGGGGCCGCCGCATCTTCTCAACCTGCACTGAAAGGGAGTGGTCGTATCCTTTTGAACAATGCCCGTGCGAAACGCGGCGCGCTCACGCTCTGCGCGCTGATCGCCCTCTCCGCCGTTCGCGGCACAGCCGTTCCCGCCGGTCAGGACAGCGCCGCCGTGGAACTTCCCATTTTAATGTATCACCACATTTTGAAAGACAAAACCAAGCTTGGCAAATACACCATCTCCCCCGAGGAACTCGAAGCCGATCTCGACTGGCTGCTCCGGGAGGGGTATGAACCCGTCACGGTGCAGCAACTCATTGACTGGACCAACGGAGTGGGGGAGCTTCCCGCAAGGCCGGTCATGCTCACCTTCGATGATGGCTATGAGAGCTTTTATGCATATGCCTTTCCTCTTCTCCAGGCCAAGGGGTGCAAGGCGGTCTACTCCGTCATCGGGCGTTATGCCGATGAATACACCGAGCAGGAGGATCATCACATCAATTACTCCCACTGCACCTGGGAACAGATCGCCGAGCTGCAAGGCAGCGGCCTGGTGGAGATCCAAAATCACTCCTATGATCTGCACACCAACGAAAAAGGCAGGAAGGGCTCGATGAAGGTTTCGGGCGAAGCGGTCAGCGCCTATCAGGAGCGTCTGCAGGACGATATTGGCCGGATGCAGGAGCTGTGCCAGAGCCGGTGCGGCGTCACACCCACCGCCTTCACCTATCCCTTCGGCGGCGTCAGCGAAGAGGCTCTTCCGGTCCTGCGGAAAATGGGGCTTCAGGCCGCCCTGACCTGCAGAGAGCAGGTCAACCTTCTCACTGGCGATAAGGAGGAGCTTTTTTCCCTCGGCCGCTTCAATCGTGCCACCGGACAGAGCGCCGCCTCGCTTCTGAAAAGAGAAATTCCCGTCGGCTGAAATCTTCCTATGAACTATAAAAAACCTCTTCAAGGCAAAAAGGAGTTCCCGGTAGCAGACTCTGCCGGGAACTCCTTTTTCAAGTTCGGGTGTTTTTTCCAAAGCATCTCTGCAGGGGCTGTCCTGCACACGCTGCTCATCCTCCCATATTCCAGCCCAGATCCCAAAATGCCAACTCGTAGCGGGAGGAGAGGGTGAAGATCTCGATCAAATGCCGGAGCTGCTGCTCACTGTATCCCTCCGTCAGGCGGTTCATCGCCTGCAGGAGATCTGCATTTTCCGCCGCATATTCCTCCGAGACAAAGCGCTCGAGCCAATCTCCGTAGAAGGGGCGCTTCACACAGTCGGGATCCTGCGAAATCAGCTGTCTGGCGATCCACTCATAGCTGTATCCGCAGGGGAGCACCGCCGCAAGAATCTCTGCAGCACCTTCCTCATAGGCGATTCGGAGCATAAACGAAGTGTAGGAGATGCTGTCCAGGGCGCGGGGGGTCGCGTCGAGCTCTTCCTTCGTCACTCCTACCTTCTCCATCTGCCCGCTCTTTCCGTCGAGCTCCTGATTGATCGCATCGATATGCCGCAGGAAGAGGCGGGCCACCTCCTGGGTTTCGGCCTTCGCCATGCCCACCGCAAAGCTCTTCGCGTAATCCCTCAGATACAGGTGCCCCTGAATGGCATAGTAGCGGAACTTCTCCCGATCCAGAGTTCCCTTTTGAATCCCCACCAGAAAGGGATGCCGGGGGAATTGCTCCCAGATCTCTTTTGCGGCCTCCAGCAGTCTTTCGGTCGTTGTCATGCCGATTCCCTCATTTTCTCTGTGTTTTCTTCCCTGCCGTCCCCATTTGAACGGGGCGGCGGCCGTGCTATGCCTGCACCATTTCCTCCGAGAGCTTCCGCAGCTTCCGGCAGGTTCCTTCAATGTCTTCGGCGGCAAAGATGGCGCTGACCAGCGCCACGCCGTCCACGCCGGTGCCGGCCAGCTGCATGAGGTTGGATTCGTTGATGCCGCCGATCGCAACCACGGGAATCTCCACCGCGCGGCAGATCTCCTGCATCAGCTCGCGGGGCATCACATCCACATCGGTTTTGGTCGTAGTGGGAAACACCGTGCCCAGGCCGAGACAGTCTGCTCCGTGCTCCACGGCGATCAACGCTTCTTCCACCGTGTGCACCGAAACGCCGATCATCATATCGTCTCCCACCCGTTCGCGCACCTTGGCCGTCTCCATATCCTCCTGGCCCACGTGGATCCCGTCTGCCTTGCATGCAACGGCGATCTCCACGTTGTCGTTGACGAAGAAAGGCACGCCGTATCGCTTGCAGAGGGCGGCGAGCTCGATCGCCTCTTTCAGAAAGTCCTCTTCATTCAGCTCTTTTTCCCGCAGCTGCACGCAGGTCGCTCCGCCCTTCAGGGCCGATTCCACCTGCTCATACAGGGTCTGTTTTCCGACCCAGGCCCGATCGGTTACGGCATAGAGCAGCATGTGTTTCTTATCGCACTTCATATTTCGCACCTTCTTCCAGCTGCGCGGGAGTGAGATGATAGATAGCGTCGATAATATAGTTCCGATAGGTGGAGTTGCCGTCGAGCGGACTCAGCCGCTTGTGGGCGATCTCGCCCGCCAGACCCATAGAGCACACGGCGGCTGACGCCGCTTCCAGGGGTTGATCGGGATTTGCCGCCACAAAGGCGGTGGTCATGGCAGAGAGCTGGCAGCCGGTGCCGGTGATGGACGACATCATCGGGTGTCCGTTGAGGATGCAATAGGCCTTCTTCGCATCTGCCACGATATCGATGGCTCCCGTGATGGCAATCACTGCGCCCGCCTTTGCGGCAAATGCCTTGGCAAATGCGACGGCCTCATCGAGATTCTCTTCGGTCACCTTGTCCGCCACGTCGGCGTCCACGCCCTTGGTGGAGCCGCTTCCGGAGGCCAGGGTTTTGATCTCGGAGATATTTCCGCGGATCACGTTGAACTTGACCTCTTCCAGCAGCTGATACGCCGTTTCGGTGCGGAGCTTGGAGGCGCCGGCCCCCACGGGGTCGAGCAGCACTGTGTGATTCAGAGAATTGGCGGTTTTCCCCGCGATCTTCATGGCGGAAATGGTCTGCTTGTTCAGAGTGCCGATATTGATATTGAGCCCCGCGCAGATCGAGGTGATATCCACCACGTCGTCGGGCTCGTCCGACATGATCGGAGAGGCTCCGCAGGCCAGCAGGATGTTTGCACAGTCGTTGACCGTGACATAGTTGGTGATGTTGTGCACCAGAGGACTGTTCTTTCTCACGTTTTCAAGAATGGATCCAAACATACTTCTCTTCTCCTTCATTAGCAGTCTTTGCGTCGTGTGCCGGCCGTCGAATGCTTGCTGATTCGTTCATGAGCGAAATCCATTTGAAAGGATCAGAAAACGGCTGTATACCGCGACGCTTCCAATCATCGATTCGGTTTTCCCCCGGAAACCAAATGGAAGGTCGGTCGAAGCTTGCTGGCTTCCTCTCACGCCGGAACACGGCTTCCCATCGCTGATATACAAGGCTCAGGGCGCTCCCCCTCAGCCCGCCACAAACGTGGTTTCCGATCCTCCTTTCTGAACATTCGGTGAGACAATAAAAACAGGAGAATGCCTTTTGTGGCATCCTCCTGAAAAGGGGCGTGTTCGATACTCCCTACGGCGGCATTATCCACATCAGGTAAAGGGTCGAAGCCCAAAGACTTCCTCTCAGCCTGCTTGCACAAGCTCCCCTGCATTGAATTTGTTTTATTATACTCCGGTTTTTGAAAAAATGCAAGAGCCCCTCCTCCCGCTCTCTCCTCCAGAGCGGCCGTATATTCGCTCCTGCTTTTCCATGAATCCGCGGTCCCATGGCAGATATTCGCATAAGCCGTGCTCTCCCCGGGCCCGCCGCTCTGCCATGAACAGAGGACAACCACGCAGGCCCAGACATGCAAAAAGGCGGAGACATGCAAAAAGCCTGCCGCCGCCTTTCTTTATCTTTCTCTGTCACTCCGCCTGCCGCTCGACCAAGCAGAGTACATAACCGCCGTCGGAGGCGATCACATAGCAGTCGAACTCCTCTCCCTGCACGAACTCGTCGTAGTTCTCGGGGGGCTGCTCGGCCCAGGTCACGGCCGTCACCTGCTCTTCGCTTTCAATCAGGTCGGTCGGCAGGATCTCCTGCCAGTCGGGCAAAGGTCTCTCGGGCGGAGGACAGGCGAAAAAGCGCGTCTCTCCGCTTCCGGTATACCCCGCGTCGTATTTTCCCGCATTTGCCACGGCCTCCTCGGGCACATCGTCTTCCAACCCACTGCATGCGAACACGGAGGGCTCGGAAATCTCTTCTTCGGAGAGCTGCACCCCTTCCTCTGATGCACCGCCATACGACGATTCATCGGCCGTATTCTCAAATTCCTGCGGGGGCGCCATCTTCTTTTTGGCAAATACCATCGGCTCAGACTGCTCCGTTTCCACGGCTGCCGAATCTGCCGCCTGCTCGGGCGCGGCGCCTTTTTGTCTAACCACGCGCAGCGCGGTCGGCGCCATGGCGATCACCAGCAGCGCGGCGGCCACGGCTCCCATTCGTCTCGTCCAATTCAGGACATGCCGCTTCTTCTGCTTCAAGTCGGTATACTCCGCCGCAGCGCCGGACTCTGCCGCCTCGGCCCGCACTGCCTGCATCACCCGCTCGGAAAAGCCTTCCGGCGGGTCGACCTCTTCCAGCTCATTCACCAGTCCCGAGAGGGTGAACTGCCACGCAAAGGCCTGTGCACAGCGCTCACAGGAGCAAATGTGCTCTCGCAGCGCTCCCCGTTCCGCGGGCGAGAGCTGCTCAAACGGCTGTTCCATTTTTTGAATCACCTGTTCGCAATTCACGCCCGCTGCACCTCCTTTTCGGTCTTCGCTTCTTTTGTCGTATATCCCTTAAAATAGTTCCCCCTGAAAAGCAATTCTCTCAGCCCTGCCCGTGCACGGTTGATCCGGCTTTTCACCGTGCCCTCCTCAACCGACAGGACCCTGGCGATCTCCTGATACGACATCCCCTCGATCTCCCGCAGCACGATCACCGTGCGGTGATGCGGGGGAAGGGCGTCGATCGCCTCCCGAATGGCGGCCCTGCGCTCTTCTCTCTCGAGCAGCTCGAGCGGAAGCGGCTCTCCGTTGGAGAGGGCGAGCTCATAGGGTTCGCCCTCCTCATCCTCGGCCGACAGGCTGATGGCCTGCGGCGAAGCGCGCCGCAGCGCGTCGATGGCCGTGTTGGCGGCGATCCTGTAAAGATATGTAGAAAAGCTGCTCTCCCCTCGAAAAGAAGAGAGCCCGCGATACAGCTTCAAAAACACTTCCTGCGAGAGGTCTTCTGCCTCCGCAGCATGGCCTGCCAGACGAAGGACCGTGTTGTAGACCTTTTTCTGATACCGTTGAACCAAAACCTCAAAGGCGTCGATCTCTCCCTCCAGCACAGCCTGCACAATGTCGGCGTCGCTTCTCTTGTCCGGCATGTTCATCCCTTTCCTGCTTCCTTACTCCCCGCGGCTTTCAGACAGGCGTGGCGCGGGTGTTCTATCTTTTTTGTCTTTCTCTGTGTTTCCGTTTTCCGCGAAAGCTGCGGTGCATCGTTTCCGCTTCAGGAAGAGGCCTCCTCCTGAAAGCGGAGCGCCAGCACGATCAGATCGTCCAGCTCTTTGAGGCTCGAGAGATGGTTGCAGCGCTCCCGAAGCTGCGATGCGCCCCGCATCCCCTTGAGATACCACCCCATGTGGGAGCGGGCCTCCAGCATGCCGATCCGCATCCCCTTGAGCTCCACCAACGCCGCAATGTGCGCCTTCGCCACCTCGAGACGACGGCATGGCGACGGCATGGGCGGGATCTCCCTCCCTGCAAGCGCGGCCTTCACCTGTCCCAATAAAAAGGGGTTGCCCAGCGCGGCACGCCCGATCATCACGCCGTCTGCCCCGGTCTCGCGCAGCACGGCGAGCGCCGCCTGTGGAGAGTCGATATCCCCGTTTGCAAACACGGGGATCTGTACCGCCTGCTTCACCCGCGCGATCACGCTCCAGTCTGCGCTAGGGGCATAATACTGCTCACGCATCCGTGCGTGTACCGTCACGGCGCTAGCTCCGGCCTCCTGCGCGGCGCGCGCGCACTCGGGCGCGCTCTCCACCCCGTCGATTCCTGCTCTCAGCTTCACGGTGACCGGTTTGTCCACGGCGGCGACAACCGCCCGCACGATCTCTGCGATCCGCTTCGGATCCCGCATGAGGGCGCTGCCGTCCCCGCTCGAGACCACCTTGTGCACCGGGCAGCCCATATTGAGATCGATCCAATCGAAGGTCTCCCCCGGAAGCAGGGCGGCGGCGCGGGCCATCGTCTCGCTCTCATGACCGAAGAGCTGCACGGCGGTCGGCCGCTCCTCCGGCGCGACTTCCCCGATGAGAAGGCTTTTTTTGTCGCCGAAGCAGAGCGCCTTGGCACTGACCATTTCGGTCACGGCCGCGTCGGCCCCAAAGGAATGGCAGAGCTTGCGAAAAACCAGATCGGTCGCGCCTGCCATGGGAGCCAGCAGCACCGGCGGCTCGGGATTCGAAAATAAAAGCTTGTGAAACATCATATTTTCCATGCTGCTATCATACCACAGGCGCCGGATGAAGGCAACGGCGCGGCCTCCGTCAAAAATTGCAAACTGACACATTTCGATCTTCCCTCTTCCCCTCAGCGGTCCCCACCGGCCTGCCTTTTGTAGATCAGCCCTCTTTCCGGCGGGAACCGTGATGCCTAGAAAAAGCTTGAAAGGAGCGTGTTTATCCGCTATAATAATACGATGGTATGGTATCCTTTTCAGAATCCACGCAGCCGCGGGAAAGGAGTTGTCTGCATGCAGCCGTTGGCGGATCGAATGCGTCCGAAGGAACTCTCGGAAGTGGCCGGGCAGCGCCATCTTTTGGGCGAGACCGGGCTTCTGAGCGCCATCGCCCGATCCGGGACGATTCCCAACATGGTTTTTTACGGCCCTCCCGGTATCGGAAAGACCACCGTGGCCGACATCCTGGCTCGCCATGCGGGAAAAACTCTGGTGCGGATCAACGCTACCACCGCCGGAAGCGGCGAGATCCGCGATGCGATCTCCCAAACCGGCACGCTGCTCGCGCCCGACGGGATCCTGCTCTATATCGACGAGATCCAATATTTCAACAAGAAGCAGCAGCAGACCCTGCTGGAAAGCACCGAAAACGGAAAGACCACCCTAATCTCCTCCACCACGGAAAATCCGTATTTTTATATTTATCCCGCTATTCTGTCCCGTTCCACCGTGTTTGAATTCCGTCCGCTGACGCCTGAGGAGGTGCTGCCGGTGGTGGAGCACGCCTTCGCCTTTGTGGAGGCCGAGGGCGCCGCGCCGCTGCACCGTGCGGAGGGGGTGGACCACTACATCGCCGCCTCCTGCGGGGGCGATGTGCGCAAGGCCATCAACGCCGTGGAACTGCTGACCCTGACCTGCCGCGGCAACGTATCGCTGGAGGAGGCCGCCTCCGTGACACAGCAGTCGGCCGTGCGCTACGATCGGGATGGAGACAGTCATTTCGATGTGATGAGCGCCTTCCAGAAGTCTCTGCGCGGCAGCGACCCCGATGCTGCCCTGCACTACCTTGCCCGTCTGCTCGAGGGCGGCGATCTCGCCTCGGCCTGCCGCCGCCTGATGGTGACGGCCGCGGAGGATGTGGGGCTGGCCTACCCACAGATTCTCCCCATAGTCAAGGCCTGTTGCGACATGGCGCGCGATCTCGGCCTGCCAGAAGCCCGTATTCCCCTGGCCGACGCGGTGATCCTGGTGGCGACTTCGCCCAAATCCAACTCCGGCGTCTGCGCCATCGACGCCGCGCTCTCCGATCTGCGCAAAACCGGCGGAGGTGAAATCCCCGCCCACCTGCGCGATGCGCATTACAGCGGCGCGGCAAAGCTTGGCCGCGGCCTGACCTACGTTTACCCCCACGACTGTCCCGACCACTGGATCCGGCAGCAATATCTGCCCGATCTGCTCCGCGGTGCGCGGTATTATACCTTCGGAGATAACCGCACCGAACAGGCGGCCGCCGCCTATTGGGACAAAATCAAGAACCGCACATAAGCCTTGTTTTTCCGTATCCAGATTTTTTGAAAGACAACGAAAGGAAGCTTCATTTGAACCGACAGATCTCTCCCCAACCCGCGTCTGCCGATCCGATGATTTGGCAGGATCCCCCGCCCAGCAGACGGCTGCTCAAGCTTTCGCTGGCGCTGGCTCTCTGCTTTTTTTCCGCCAGCTCTCTGGCCGGCGGACTCTCGCCCGACACCACGGGCGCGATCCTCGTCAATCTGGTGCTCTCCCTCTCGCTGACCGGCTCGAACGCCGTGATGGCCTCGGCTCAGCTCATGATGCTCCTGATCGGCTCCACGATGCTCTATCTCACATTTGCCACCTTTGCCTCCTATTCGCGCAGTCTGCCGGTAGGGGCTCTGGGCGCAGTCGGTGTCGGCATCGGCACCTCCCTGGTATCCGGCACCAGCGCCGGCGTGACGACCGCCCTCTTGCTATTGATTCCCCTGCTGCTGGTCAGTTTCTTCCGTCATAAGCTCGACTACAAGGGCCTTCTCTCCCTCGTCGCGGCTTTCAACCTTGTGGCACTGCTTGCCTCATTGGTTCAGTCGGTGGTAACCTCACAGGGCAGCTTTACCGTGCCGGCGCTGCGCGAGTTTTTGCTGTCCTCAGGCGAGTCCTACATTGCATACTATAAGCAGGTCACCCAACTCATGGCCTCCTCCGGTGTGGAGTCGGTTCCGGCGGGCCTTCCGAGCTACACGCGGGAAGCCGCCGTCTCCCTGGTGCTCAACTACCTTCCGGCTCTGCTGACCGCCATTGCCATGGTCGGCGCCTTCTGTTTTGTCACCTGGTTCCTCAGGGCCGACGGAAATCAGCCGCCTCGTATCGGATATGTCACCGAGGGCTTCTCGCTCTCGCGGATCGGCGCCGTCTGCTTTGTGCTCTGCTCGGGCGTTGCCTCCTTCGGCAAAGGGGTTCCGGCTCTGGCCGCTTCCCAGCTCTTGATCGTGCTCTCACTTCCCTTTGCCATTGCGGGCGTCAACGGGGTGCGTCGTCTTCTGACCCGCTTCGGAAGGGGCTTTGCCTTCTTGCTGGTGCTTCCCCTTTTCTTCTTCCTGCCGCCCACCTCGCTCCTGCTCTTTTTCTCAATCTGCGGCGTGTTTGAAACTCTCTTCCCCAGAACCAGGTGACCCCATTCGCAAAACGTCACCCTCCGCCCTCTCTTTATCTGAGCAGCGGCGTTTCTCTCGTTCTTTTTCAGCAATCTCCTCCGAAGAGGGCGACTCCTGCGGGCTTCTCCCCGCCGCCTTGTTTTCGGAAATTACGGCGCAGCGGTCTCTCTCGAAAGGGCTCCTCCGTGAGGAGCGCCGCCGCGCCAGAAACGGAGCTCCCGCTATGAAAGTTTCTCAAGGCAAACGGCCTGTAGTCGGGCAATATCGCGCGGTACGACGTATGGCGCTGCTGTTTGTCAGCCTGTTGATTCTGGCCGTCACGGCGCTCTTCGATCTGCGTGCAGCCCTTGCACAGGGCATCCTGCTCGTGGTCGGAATCATCGTCTATTCCCTTCCGTTCGGCAGAGTCGGACGCCGCCTGCAAAAACAGCTCGACGCCGCCGAGCGCAGGTTGGACAGCGACTCCATCTCCTTTCTGAATTCCGCCCTTCCGGTGGCGGCGGTGCGGCGCAGCGGCGCGCTGGTGTGGTACAACGAGGCCTTCCACCGCCTGATCGGGCAGGGGCCTTCTCCCGGGCACGATATCCGTGAATCGATCCCTGGCTTCTCTCCTCAGAAATTCGCCGACCCTGAGCTCACCGACGGGGTTGTGATCCCCATTGCCAAGAGCATGTTCCGGGTCTACGCCTCTCCATTCCGTGAGATCGGGCAGAAAAACGACCTGCTCTTACTCACCTTTTTCGATATCACGGAGCACACGGCTCTGGCCAATGAATACAAGGTCTCCCGTCCCGTTGTGGCCCACATCCTGATCGACAATCTGGAGGAGATCTCCCAAAACGTCCGCGAGGGCGACAAGGCCCTCATCCTGGGCGCCGTGGACACGGTGCTCAACGAGTGGGCAGCCCCCACCGGCGGGATCTTGCAGCTTACCGAACGCAGCCGGTATCTCTTCGTCTTTGAGGAACGCCACCTCACCTCCTTCGTAAGCGACAAGTTCTCGGTGCTCGACGCCGTGCGCGCCATCCGCGTGGGAGAGAGCGAGAGCGACGTGGGCGCGCTGGAACCCACCATCTCGATCGGCGTGGGGGCCGGCGGCGCAAGCTTTGCCGAAAACTACGAGTTGGCCCGCTCGGCCCTTGAGCTTACACTGGGCCGCGGCGGCGACCAGGCCACGGTCAAGCAGGGCGCAAACCTCGAATTCTTCGGCGGCAAAACCCGCACGGTCGAGCGCCGCACCAAGGTCAAGTCCCGCGTGATCGCACAGTCGCTGGCCGAACTGCTGAACGAGTGCACCAGCGTGCTCGTCACAGGGCACCGAAGGGCCGATTTCGACTCGGTCGGCGCGGCTGTGGGCATGGCACGCCTCGCCATGGCCAAATCAAAACCGGTGCACATCGTGATCGATCGGAAATCCTCCCCCGCACGTTCGCTGATCCACCATGTGGAACAGCTTCCGGAATATGAGGGCTGCTTCGTCTCCCCCCTGGAGGCTCTCGACCTCGTCACCTCCTCCACTCTGCTGATCGTGGTCGATACCCACAACCCCGATCTGCTGGAATCCGCCGATCTGCTGAAGGGCGCGGCAAAGGTTGTACTGATCGACCATCATCGTCGGATGGCCTCCACCATCGAGAGCGACCTCTCCTATCACGAGCCCTATGCCTCTTCGGCCTCCGAACTCGTCTGCGAACTGGCCCAATACAGCCTGGGAGGCAACGCCCTGCGCAAGCGGGAGGCCGAGGCCATGCTGGCCGGCATTGTGCTCGACACCAACAATTTCTCTTTCCACACCTCTTACCGCACCTTCGAGGCGGCCGCCTTCCTCAAAAAGATGGGCGGCGACACCATCGAGGTCAAAAAGCTCTTCCAGGTGGATTTCGACAGCTACGCCCTGCGCACCGGTATCATCAGCTCGGCCAGCCGTCATGAGCGGATCACCGTGCTCTCCAGCTGGACAGACGGTCCCTGCGACGGTCTTTCGGTCGCAGCCGCACAGGCGGCCGATGAAATGCTGGATATCGAAGGGGTGGAGGCCTCCTTTGTGCTCTATCCCGACCGTTCCAAAACCTATATCTCGGCAAGGTCGCTCGGCGTGATTAACGTTCAGCTCATCATGGAGCAGTTCGGCGGCGGCGGTCATGCCACCAATGCCGGCGCTCAGCTCGATCTTCCTGTGGAGCAGGCGCGCCAAAAGTTGTGCACCGCCATCTCCCGCACGCTGCGCGAAAGCTACCCCGAGCTGCTGTAAGCCCCGCCCCTCGGCACGGCAGTCCCTGCCCTGCCAACGCAATGGAGTTTCCCCGAGGCCGCGCGCCTCTCTTCTCACACAGGTTTCACGCATTCTTGCAAGCAAAGGAGGCTTCTATTTATGAAGGTTATTTTACAACAGGATATCAAGGGCACCGGAAAAAAAGGCGAACTCATCGAGGTTTCCGACGGATACGCCCGGAATTTCCTCTTTCCCCGCAAACTCGCCGCTCCTGCCGACGCCTCCAATATGAACGACTACCGCCAGAAAGAGGCTGCCCGCGCCTTCCACAAGCAAAAGGAGCTTGAGGCCGCGCAGGAACTCGCCTCCAAAATCAACGGCATCACGGTGAAGGTCGCCGCCAAAGGCGGCTCGGCCGGACGGCTCTTCGGCTCGGTGACCCCCAAGGAGGTGGCCGAGGCCGCAGGCGCCCAGATCGGCGCCCCCGTCGACCGCAAGAAGCTGGTCATGGAGGATATCAAGACCTTCGGCACCTATGAGGTAGAGGCCCGCGTCTATCCGGGGGTCACGGCCAAATTCTTCGTCGCCGTCACCGAAGCCTGATCGGGTCGTTTTGCCCCGTCCAAGGGTTTCCTCATTCTGACCCCCCTTCCCACTCTGAGCAACCTGCAAAAAAAGGAGGTGCTTTGTCCTTGAACGAACCTGAACTTGCCCCCCGCATTCCCTTTTCCATGGAGGCCGAGCAATCGGTACTGGGCGCGATTCTGATCAATCCCCGTGCCGTGCTCGATGCCGTTTCGATCCTGCGCCCATCGGATTTTTATCTGCCGCAGAACGCCGCGATCTTTGAGGCCATCTTCGAGCTCTTCTCGGCTGGCGATATCGTCGACAGTATCACCATCTCGGATCGTCTCCGCCAAAAGGGGCAGTACAACCCGGACAGCACTCCGCAGTATCTTCTCTATCTGGCTGAATTCACCCCCTCTTCGGCCAACACGGCGCGCTATGCCCGCATCGTGTTTGAAAAATCCATGCTGCGCTCCCTGATTGCCGCTTCTCAGCAGATCGCCGAAAACTGCATGTCCGAGGCGGGCGAGTTCTCCCTGCTGATGGACCAGGCCGAGCAGCTCATCTACGATCTCTCCCATGGCCGCCGTCTCAACGAGATGCGGCCCATCGCCGAGGTCGTGGATGAAACCTACACCCGCATTTCGGAGCTCTTCAGCGGAAACCGCGAGCTCAGCGGGATCCCTTCGGGCTTCTCCGAGCTCGACGCCAAGATCGGCGGCCTCAACCGCTCGGATCTCATTCTCATCGCCGCGCGTCCCGGTATCGGAAAGACCTCGCTGGCCCTCAACATCGCAAGCCACGTCGCATTGAAGGAGAAAAAAGGGGTCGCGATCTTCTCTCTTGAGATGTCGGGCGAGCAGATCGTCTCCCGTATGATCTCCTCTCTGGCGATGGTCGATTCCGCCCGTCTGCGCACGGGCGATATCCGATCCGACGAATGGACCCGTCTTGCCGAGGCGGTCTCCATCCTGGGCGACTCCCCCATGAAAATCGACGACAATGCCGGCATCACCGTGCAGGAGATCAAGGCCAAGCTGCGGAGGGAAAAGAATGTCGGACTTGTCATCATCGACTATCTCCAGCTGATGCGCTCCGGCACACACAGCGACAACCGCGTGCAGGAGGTCGCCGAGATCTCGCGTTCCCTCAAGATCATGGCGCGCGAACTCGATCTGCCGGTGGTGGCTCTTTCCCAGCTCAACCGCGCGAGCGAATCGAGAAAGGATAAAAAACCCATGCTGAGCGACCTGCGCGAATCAGGTTCCATCGAGCAGGATGCCGACATTGTCATCTTTCTCTATCGCGATGAGGACAACCCCGATCTCGAGGCCCGCAACGTGGTCAACTGCTCGGTTGCCAAAAACCGCCATGGAGCGACCGGTTCGATCGACTTCCTCTGGAACGGGCAGTTCACCCGCTTCACATCTATTGAGACCCGCCATGAAGAAAACTGATCCTCTGCTTCGCGCCGTCTCCTCCCTGCTGCGGCTCCATCTGCCCGAGGGGACCCGGCATCTCGTCTGCGGGCTGTCGGGCGGGGCCGATTCGGTCTGTCTGCTCTTCGCGCTGCATACGCTGCGCGAGGAGCACGGCTGCACGCTGTCTGCCGCCCATCTCAACCACCTTCTGCGCGGACAGGCCGCCTTTGACGACGAGCAATTTGTCCGCGAGCTGTGCGAGCGCTGGGAAATCCCCCTTTTGGTCGAGCGCTGCGACGTGAGAACGCTTGCACAGGAGCTGCGCTGCGGAGAAGAACAGGCCGGCAGACAGGCTCGCTATGCGCTCTTTGCCCGGGCCTGCGCCGCCTATTCGAACGCTGTTGTCGCCACTGCCCACACGGCCAGCGATCAGGCCGAAACCGTGCTGCTCAGTCTGTTTCGTGGCAGCGGACTCGACGGGCTTTCCGGCATACCCCCCGCAAGGGAGGGCGTAATCCGGCCGCTGCTCTCCTGTACCCGCGACGAGGTCGAGCGTTTCTGCAGCCGGCACGGGCTCTCCTATGTCACCGACCAGAGCAACTTGGAACCGGTCTACACCAGAAACAAGATCCGGCTCGAGCTGCTGCCCGAGCTCTCGCGCGACTACAATCCAAACCTCGTCCGTACCCTGACCCGCACCGCCTCTCTGCTGCGGGAAGAGACCGAGCTGCTCAATCGCATGGCGGACGCACTCCCCCCGCCCGAGGCGGACGAGGCGGGCCGCCTGATCTTCGACCGCGCCCTGCTGCGGCAGTCTGAGCCCGCTCTGACCCGCCGCTATCTCCGCCGCCGAATCGAAGCCGTTTTCTCCCGCTCGCTTTCGGCAGAGCGGTCGCAGGCCCTGCTCGCTCTTGCCCTCGGCAGCGGCAGCGGCCGTCTTACAGAGCTGCCCGGTCGCCTTGCGGCGCTGGCCGAGGGCAACCGGTTGATCCTCTTCTTCGCAGAGGCCCCTGCGCCGCAGCTTTCCCTTTCTTCTCTCCGTATGGGGGAAAATAAGCTCCCCGGGTTTGGGATTTTGTGGATTTCTCGGGACTCCGGCGAGATTTTTTGCAAAGACGCTACCATTCACCGCTTGAGGTGTGATATAATACCTGACGTATTGTCGCTTCGCACCCGCCGGCCGAAGGACCGCTATCGTCCCGTGGGCCGTCCGGAAAAGCTGCTCAGCGACCTCTTTATCGACGCGCGCATCGCGAGACAAGCTCGGGAACTCGCTCCCGTTGTCACGCTGGGCGAGGCCATCGTCTCCTGCTTTCCCTTCGGCCCCTCCCAGGACGCCGCCGCCAAAGAAGGGCAGCCGGCGCTGGTTTTGCGCTATGAACCGCATGCCGCGCTGCGCCCTCTGTTTTCACTTCCGCAGGAGAGGCCGTTGCAATCCCCTTCTTTTTCCGGGCTTGAGGAGCAGGAGCAGGAACCTTTCCTCTGACCCGACTGAGAACCGCAATCCCTTTTCTTGCATGCTCCGCGCAATGCTTTTTCAAAAAAATCCCTTCGCACAATCCGCTCAGCACAATCCAAGTCAAGAAGGCGGCCGCCTTCGGCGCGCCGTATATTGAAGGAGAGAACAGCCATTATGCAGCGAGATCTATTAAAGGTTCTGCTCACGGAGCGGGAGCTCAGCGACCGTGTTCGCGAACTGGGACGGGAGATTACAAGAGACTACAACGGAAAACCGCTTCATCTTGTGGGAATCCTAAAGGGGTCGGTCGTCTTCATGTCCGACCTCATGCGCGCCATCGATCTGCCGCTCACCATGGATTTCATGGCCGTTTCCAGCTACGGCAGCGGCGCGAAAACCTCCGGCGTCGTGCGCATTCTCCATGATCTGTCCATTCCCGTCGAAGGAAAGGACGTGCTCATCGTGGAGGACGTTTTGGACTCCGGATTGACTCTGAGCTATATCATGGAGCTGCTGCAGAGCAAGGATGCAAACAGCATCAAGATCTGCACGCTTCTCAACAAGCCCAGCCGCCGTCACCCCGAGGTGACGTGGGAGCCCGATTACGAAGGCTTTGTCATCCCCAATGAATTTGTGGTGGGCTATGGTCTTGACTATAGCGAAAAGTACCGCAATCTGCCCTTTGTGGGCGTTCTCGACCCCAAGGTGTACGGCGAGTAAGGAGTTGATTATTTGAACCCGAGAAATCCCAGATCTCCCGGCCAGCATGCTCTGTTTCGCACGCTGCTGTTCTATCTGTTTCTGATTGCAATGTTCTACTATGCCTCTTCGGCGCTGCGCAGCAATGTGGAAGCCGATCCGCTGATGTATTCCGACATTGTGGAGTATTTCCGCACCGAGCAGGTAGAAGAATTCGTCGTCAACAACAGAAACGTCATCAGCCTCAAACTGAACGATGCAGATCAGACGGAGCTTTCCTTCCAGCTCCCGAGTCTGGATCTCTTCCTGCGCAGCGTACCCACCGAAGAGATCCAGCGTCAGGTCGACGCGGGGATCCTCAAGGAGTATGACTTTGCTCCGCCCTATGTGATGCCCTTCTGGCTCTCTATCCTCCCTTATCTCGGACTTGCCGTGGTCTTCGGTCTGCTGTGGTATTTCCTCATGAACCAGCAGATGGGCGGAAACGGAAAGGTCATGAGTTTTGGCAAGAGCAACGCCAAGATCTCTCCCGAAGGGGGCGAGAAGGTCTCCTTCAGCGACGTGGCCGGAGCCGATGAAGAAAAGTTTGAGTTGGCCGAAATCGTCGACTTTTTGAAGAATCCCCGCAAATACCTTGAAATCGGCGCCCGCATTCCGAAGGGCATTCTGCTCTTCGGCCCTCCCGGAACCGGTAAGACCCTGTTGGCAAAAGCCGTCTCCGGCGAGGCGGGAGTTCCCTTCTACTCCATCTCGGGCTCCAGCTTTGTCGAAATGTTTGTCGGCGTGGGCGCCTCCCGTGTGCGCGATCTCTTCGGCGAGGCCAAGAAAACCGCCCCCTGCATCGTCTTTATCGATGAGATCGATGCGGTCGGCCGTCAGCGCGGCGCCGGTCTCGGCGGCGGGCATGACGAACGCGAGCAAACCCTCAACCAGCTTCTGGTCGAGATGGACGGTTTCGGCGTCAACGAGGGCGTGATCGTCATCGCCGCAACCAACCGTCCCGATATCCTCGATCCGGCTCTGCTGCGTCCCGGCCGCTTTGACCGCCAGATCATGGTCAATCCTCCTGATCTCAAGGGCCGCGAAGCTATTCTGAAGGTGCATTCCCGCAATAAGCCTCTTGAGGCAGACGTGGATCTCTCGGTCATCGCGAAATCCACCCCCGGCTTCACCGGCGCAGATCTTGCCAACCTGCTCAACGAATCCGCGCTGCTTGCGGCCCGGCGAAACGCCTCCAAGATCTCGATGAAAGACATTGAAGACGCCACCATCAAGGTGATCGCAGGGCCTGAGACCAAGAGCCGCACCTACAGTGAAAAGGATCGCCGCCTGACCGCTTACCACGAGGCCGGCCATGCCGTGGTCACACGGTTCTGTCCCACCCAGAGCAACGTGCATGAGATCTCCATCATCCCGCGCGGACGGGTCGGTGGCTACACGCTGTCTCTGCCGAAGGAAGACAAATACTATTCCTCCCGCCAGGAGATGCGCGAGGAGATCGTCACCCTGCTGGGCGGCCGCGCTGCCGAGCAGCTCTTCTTGGACGACATCTCCACCGGCGCCTCCAACGACATTGAGCGTGCGACCGATCTTGCCCGCAAGATGGTGACCAAATACGGCATGAGCGACACGCTCGGCCCCGTGGTCTACGGAAGCGGGGAGCACGAGATCTTCCTGGGCCGTGATTTCTCGCAGGGAAAGGGCTATTCCGAGGATATCTCCGCCCAGATCGACCGCGAGATCCGTCGTCTGATCGACGAGGGCTATGCCCGCGCCGTCGAGATCCTGCGTGCGCATGAGGATAAGCTGCACGAAACGGCACAGCTGCTCCTGAAGCAGGAGCGCATCAACGCCAAGGAATTCGAGGCACTCTTCGAGCAGCCCTCCGATGATTCTGAAACCGAAGCGTTGGTCGATGATTCAAAACCCGCAGAGTCCTCTTCTCCGGATGATGTGATCGCCCTTCCCGGAGAGGTGCAGCCCTGAGACGCCCCATTTTCCCAGGCAAATCATCTTGCTTCTGATTAAGAAGAGGTCTTGTCAAGTCAAGGCCTCTTCTTTGTTTTTCCCTCTATATGACAGGCTGTGCCTTCCCGCAAGTTTCTGTCCGAGATATAGTGCGCTGAAAAAATAGAATCATAGAAATCCATTGCCTTATCTCATTTTCAATGGCAGGGAACATTTTTGCAGTAAAATTTGTCTATATTTGTATGAAAACTTATTTATCATATTTTGGAAGTTTTTACGTCTAAATTATTAGGAGGTACTTAATAAATGAGAAGAATAGCATTATTAGTAATCTGCTTGTCTATGCTGATCGCACATGTAGGATGTGGGCAATCACAAATACTAAGCGAAACAAAACAAGCGGAAAAAGATATTACAAATCAGGTTGAAAAGACTGACAACAAAGAGAACGGGAGTATACCTACATCAACTGAAACAACGCCACAAGTGGAAGATCATTCAGATAACGAGCAATCAACACCTATTCGGGAAGATGTCTGTGAGTTATATCTGGCAGTATTAGAAGATTTATGGAATGTTGATCCCGGTTTGAATGGCGGAATATCTCAGATTGGTATTGATTTGTCTGAACTCTCTCACTTGACTGAAGTGGAAAAAGACACCGTAATGAGTGAATTTGCATCAAAACATAATCTTCCATACATTGTAGGAACATGGGAAGAACTCTGCGAACAGGGTTATATTGATAAGGATAACCTCTATTGGGAAGATGGGTTGTTTTTCTCCATTAAGACAAATGAAGACGCTGTATGGAATCTTCCTGACACAAAAGACGGCGATTCAGTTCCGGAATTCACAGCGTTTGATGCACAAAAATGGCGCAGTGGATTAGGTGCCTATTTCTTTGGTCAGTGTACTGCTCAAAAAAAAGCCGATGGAAAATGGTCGTACACTGTGGGACAGGAAGCTATTTCATAATCATATAAATATCCATTTGTTATGCGAAAGAGGTCAACTTGACCTCTCTTTTCTTCTGCAAAAAGTCTAAAAAAGTGAATAGGCATTCATAACACACTTTATCTCGGACAGAGACTCCCGCAAAAAAAAGAGAGCCCATAAGGCTGCTGTTCATAAGAAAGTTTTGATGGAAAATTGAAATAGGTAGCTGTCTAACAGGGTTGGCTGAAAAGGGACACCGGGCTGTTGTCTTATACAATAGCCCGGTGTTGATATTTGTAAACCATCAAGTATTTAGTGGCTGGTATTAACAGTCCAGTTACATTTCTCCGAACTATTAATCTTATCTGCAATCATTTGGGTCGCATTAATTAAGAAAGGCTTATCCATATGATACAGATTTAATTCCCAATCATCATCTTTTCCTCCATAGTCAAATTCTATTCGCCCCTTGTAAAGAAGTCATCTGGTACGTAGGCCACTATGAGACTCATTTCAGGTCAATCATGGAGTCCAAACTTCAAGCCGAGAGCAAAGAAACTCTTCGGGTAAAACGGAAGCAGCTCGAAAAGGATGAGAAGCGTATTCAGGAACTTGACCGTCTGTTCATCCGTCTGTATGAGGACAATGTGGCTTCTCGAATCACTGACGACCGATTCACTATGATGAGTCAGGCCTATGAGAGCGAACAGTATGATCTGAAAGCGGAAGCGGAAGTCTTACGGCAGGAAATCGAAACACAGGAACAACAGAACCAGAATCTTGAACAGTTCATTCAGAAG
>JAFRSP010000072.1 GCA_017427525.1 Clostridia bacterium | reverse complement strand
GTTTTCCCTGGTCTTCTCAACGGAGCTTTCCCAAAACATTGCGGCGGAAGAAGCTCTTTCCGCCGCAACGTTGTTCCTTTCGTTTCTAATCTCCAAAGATTTCTGCTCAAAACTCCTTCGGCCCAGCAAAAAATGTGCTGCTTACAGTCCCGCCGCCGCATGCAAGATCGGCGCCACATCGGTGCGTTCCCATGCGACGTCGAGCTCTTCACGGCCCATATGACCATAGGCAGCCAGACGGCGGTAGATCGGTTTTCTCAGATCCAAACGTTCGATGATCGCGGCCGGCCGCAAGTCAAAATGCTGTTGAATGAGCTCGGAAATGATCTCTTCATCGATCACTCCGGTTCCAAAGGTATCAACCATAACCGAAACCGGATGTGCGATCCCGATCGCATAGGCAAGCTGGATCTCGCACTTTGAAGCAAGCCCCGCCGCCACCACATTCTTTGCGATGTAGCGTGCGGCATATGCGGCGGAACGGTCCACCTTTGTCGGATCCTTCCCCGAAAAGGCTCCGCCGCCGTGGCGGGAATAGCCGCCATAGGTATCCACGATGATCTTGCGCCCTGTGAGTCCCGAATCGGCGGCAGGGCCTCCCTTGACAAAACGCCCCGTGGGGTTGACATAGATCTTCGTGGTTTCGTCGAGCAGTTCCGGCGGCACGATCGGCTGAATCACCTGGTTGATCAGATCCTCCCGCATCTCGCCAAGATCGATCTCCGGACTGTGCTGAGATGAGATGACGATGGTATCGACTCTGCAGGGCCGTCCATCGTCGTATTCCACTGTGACCTGTGTCTTGCCGTCGGGCCGCAGATAGGGCAGAATCCCCGCCTTGCGAACCTCGGTCAGCCGGCGAGCCAGACGATGCGCCAATGAAATGGGAAGCGGCATATATTCGGGCGTTTCATCACAGGCAAAGCCAAACATCATGCCCTGGTCTCCTGCTCCGATCGCCTCGATCTCAGTTTCGCTCATCTCGCCCTTTTTCGCCTCCAGTGCACGGTCGACGCCCAGAGCGATATCGGCCGACTGCTTATCGATGGAGGTGATGACGGCACAGGTATCGGCATCAAACCCGTATTTTGCCCTGGTATAGCCGATTTCACGCAAAACGCCGCGTGCGATCTCCGGGATATCCACATGTGCACGGGTCGTGATCTCCCCCATCACCGAGATCAGGCCGGTTGTGGCCGTCACCTCGCAGGCACAGCGGGAGGCCGGATCCTGCTCCAGCAATGCATCCAGCACGGCGTCGGAAATCTGATCGCAGATCTTATCGGGATGCCCTTCCGTGACCGATTCGGATGTAAACAGCTTCTTAACCATTTCTTTACTCCTTTTTCTCACTCATAATACGAAAATGCCTCGTCAAAAGACGAGGCAATTCTGCCATGGTAACGCTTCCCCTCATCTTTCGGCTTTCGCCGCAGGATTTGGCACCTTACCGCTCTCGCAGCAGGTTGCCGGACATCATTGGGCCTGATCCCTCCGTCACTCTTGATAAAGGCAATTCAGTTGTGGCGGTGCGGACTGCACCGTTTTCAAAAGTATACGCGCTTTTCCACCTCTTGTCAATGCTTTTCTTGCCTCCGGCCGGATTTCGCAAATCGGCACCTATTCCTGCGGCTGCTCTTCGGAGGGACTCGGCACAAAATCACCTGTCGCGTAGGCTTCCGAACTCAAAGGATACTGTTTTTTCCTCAACAGGTAGTTGATCAGATCTCCCAACTCCTTGTAGATCACAGCAAAGGTCGGCACACCAAAGATCATGCCCCAGATACCGAATACGCCGCCGAAAAACACCACGGCGAAGACGACCCAAAAGGCCGAAATCCCCAGCGAATCGCCTAGGATCTTGGGGCCGAGGATGTTGCCGTCGAACTGCTGCAGCGCCACCAGCATGATCGCCAGGGTCAGCGCCGCGCGATAGTCGACAAAGATCATCAGAATCACACAGGGCACCCCGCCGATAAAGGGTCCGAAGGTTGGGATCATATTGGTCACGCCCACGATGGTGGAGACCAAGGTTGCCTCCGGAATACGGAGGAATTTCATGAGGATGAAGCACAGCAGTCCGATGATGACCGAATCGATGAATTTTCCCGCGATAAACCCGCCGAACATACGGTCGACATCTTTAATCACACGGAGGATATTCTCCACAGTCTCAGGCCGGAAGAGGGCGTAAAGCATCCGTTTGAATTGGCCCTTAAAGGTATCCTTGTCTAAAATCACATAGATCGAGATCACAAAGCTGATGAGCGCATTGAACATGGAATTGGCAATGCTGAAAGCCTGTGCGAGCAGACCGGGCATGCGCGAGTTGATCCATTGAATTCCGTTTCCAAGCAGACCCGCCGCCCACCGGCGCACCTCCTCACGGGTATATCCAGACAGCGTTGAGATGGAATAGCGCTCGTCGAGCTCCATCATCTTGGACGCGATCAGTTCGGAATACTTTGAAATGTTGCGCACGTTGTCGATCAGGCTGTTGACGATCTGAGGCAGCAGAAAATAGACAAATGCATAGACAAGGGCGAGAAACAGCACATAGGTGAGAAAGACCGACCAAATATACTGCCCTCTGTCCGACATATTTTTCGCCACTTTGGACACCACATGGCGGCGTACGCGCCGCACAATGGGCAGCAACAGATAGGCAAGGAAAAATCCGACAAGAATGGGGCGCACCACGCGCAGCACTTTGGCTACCCCCGCAAAAAACCCTGCCGAGTTGAAAAGCAGATATGTAAATGTGATGCCGATGCAGACCGTAAGCGCCAGATACAACGATATTTCCAGGTACCCACGGTTGAGCCGTCTTCTAGCCATAACGTACTCCTTGTCATCTTTTTCAGCAACAAGCCTGCGGAAACGCTCATTTTGATCTTCATCTTATTATGACTTTATCTTATTGTATCGAATTCGACAAAGGCCTGTCAACACTCTGGCGCTTTCATTTCCCCTGCTTATGCTCTCTTTCCAAACAAAAGCGGGAGGAGCAGCGCTCCTCCCGCCTGATCTTTGCTTTGATCGAATCTCTCTGGTCGGTATGCAATTTGGAGCCGTGCAAACAGCAGAGAGCTTTGGTCAAACCGGCTTTTCGAGAATAGATTCCTTCGACGGCAGCGTTTTATAGTGCAGATTGTGCACCGCTTCGACATACCGCACCGTCTTGGTCTGATTGCGCATCAGCAGAGACCAGGTTTTTGCCTTTTCCCCATAGAACCGCACGCCGCGCAGCAGGGTTCCGTCGGTCACGCCGGTGGCGGAGAAGATCAGGTTCTCTCCCTTGGCCAGATCCTCGGCCGTGTAGATCTGCTTATCATTCAGCCCCGCCGTGGCCAGCTTTTCTTTCTCACCCGGCTTCATGGGCCACATCTTTACCTGAAGATCTCCCTCAAGCGATTTCATGGCGACCGCCGTGATCACAGCCTCGGGCGCGCCGCCCACCCCATAGTAGAAGTCGATTCCGAGGTCCTCATCGCAGGTGGCGATCGAGGCGGCAATGTCGCCGTCCTGAATGAGCCGGATCCGGCATCCGAGCGCACGCAACTCCTTAATATATTCGTCGTGCCGCGGACGGTTGAGCACCGCCACCGTGATATCGGCAAACGCCTTGCCGAGCCGCTCCGACGCCACCCGGACGTTTTCGGTCAGCGAGGCATTGAGATCCATATGTCCCCGAAGCGCCGGACCGCAGGCCAGTTTGAGCGCATAGAAGCAGGGGATGCTCAGCATGGAGCCCTTCTCCCCGATTGCAATAACCGAAATGGCATTTCCCATTCCGTTCGCCGTCATGGTCGTTCCGTCGACCGGATCCACAGCGATATCCACCTCGGGGCTGTCTTCCTCACACATTCCGACCTGCTCCCCGCAGTAGAGCATGGGCGCCTCGTCTTTCTCGCCCTCTCCGATCACAACGGTTCCCTTGATATCAATGTAGTCCAACATTCCTCTCATCGCATCGACCGCCGCCCGATCGGTGCCGTTTTTGTCGCCGTGTCCCTGCGTACGGGCGGCACGCAGCGCGGCGGCCTCGGTAACACGGACGAGCGGAAGCGAGAGTTCTTTTCGTAAATACATCCTGTTTCTCCTCCCTTTTTGATCCCTTTTCTCCGTTGCGCCCCTCTGCAGTCAAACTCCCAGGCCGGACTGCTCCAAAAAGCGGCGCGACGCCTCAAGCGGGGTTTTGGAAGTGCCCTGCCGTTTCGAAATCTACAGACCGTTATTTGTGCCTGTTCTCAGTATTTATCATACAGGATGGCGCATGAAATTGCAAGGCGCGCTTTCCCCCTCAGCGGCACGGAATATGCTGAAAAGAGGGCGGTTTTGCCAAACTGCCCTTCAAAACGGACTCTCTTTCCACTCGGATCAAGAATCAGCTGTTCTGATTCCTGCCGACCTGTCTGCCGACTGGAAAAGGTTTTATGAAAACAGGCGTCGGCTTTTTGCCGGCGCCTGAAATTTCATGCTTCAATGATGCGGATCCCGATGTCGTTTTCTTTCAGATATCCCAGAATCTCATCTTTGTGAAGGAGATTGACGGAAATGACAAAACCGGTCAAATTCCTGGAGAGAAAGCATACCGACTTTTTGAACACCCTGAGAAACGCAATACCGTCCCAGGGGATTCTCACGATCTGGGTCCCATCCTTGCTCAATTCAACGCCGCTTTCATCCAAAGTCAAAACAGAGGTTCGGATATCCCCCATAAACTCCTTGAGCAGCCGGTTGAGATTGATCAGGTAGGCTCCGCAGAGAACGAGGTTCACCACCATCAGACCCATGGCAGCCACGGTGCTGACGCCTGCGCCCCAATACCGATACATGACTGCAAGAAGCACGAGAAGCAAAAGGCTGATCCCTGCATATGCCCACAGCATTTTGAAATAATCCTGCAGCTTTCTCTCCGGTTTTTTGATCAGACTGCGGTACTGAGCGAGCACGTTGACCGTTTCTTTGTAAAAAGCTTCGCTTCCCGCTTCATGGATTTCAATTCTCATCCTGTTTTCTTCACTCCGCACTGTAGTTTCAAGAGGGCTTCCCCTCATGCAGACCCGATTTCTCAAAATTCTGATCGGTTACAAACCACACCCAGTATACCACATCTGCCCTTCCCGTCAACCTTCGGAAGTTTGAAACCCGAAAGTCTTGCAGCCCGCGCACAGGCGGACATCCTTCCCTTTGAAACATTTTCGGGATTCCATTGACAAACCTTTAAATGGCGCTTAAAATAAATAGGTTATTGGACACACCAGATAAACGGGGAATGGGGGAATCACTATGAACAGCATCGGGTTTGACAACGAAGCCTATCTGAAGCGGCAATCACAGCACATCCGAGAACGATTTGCCCAGTTTGACAAGCTCTATCTGGAGTTCGGTGGAAAGCTGTTTGACGACTTTCACGCTTCCCGCGTTCTGCCTGGCTTTCAGCCGGACAGCAAGGTGCGGATGCTGCTGGAACTTTCGGATCAGGCTGAGCTTGTCATCGCCATCAATGCCGATCATATCGAAAAGAACAAGCGGCGCGGCGACCTCGGCATCACTTACGATCTCGAGGTGCTTCGTCTGATCGATGCTTTTCGGGAACTGGGGCTGTATGTCAACAGCGTCTGTCTGACTCAGTATGCCGGACAATCTGCCGCCATCGCTTTTCAGGACAAGCTCGAAAAACTCGGGGTTCCGGTTTACCGCCACTATCCGATCGACGGCTATCCCGCCAACGTTTCTCACATTGTGAGCGAGGACGGCTTCGGGAAAAATCAGTACATCAAGACCACGCGTCCGCTCGTCGTCGTGACTGCTCCCGGCCCCGGAAGCGGCAAGATGGCCACCTGTCTTTCTCAGCTTTACCATGAGCACCGCCATGGGATCAACGCAGGTTATGCCAAGTTTGAAACCTTCCCCATCTGGAATCTTCCCCTCAAACACCCCGTCAACCTTGCCTATGAGGCGGCGACCGTCGACCTCAGAGACGTCAATATGATCGACCC
>JAFRSP010000071.1 GCA_017427525.1 Clostridia bacterium | reverse complement strand
TTGATCGCGATCAGAGGCCCCGGATTTGAGGTGTGCGCCGTCATGGGCGTTCCGTCGGCTGCGATCATGCATTCGGCGTTGCCGTGGTCGGCGCACAGCAGCACAAAGCCGCCGGCCGCCTCGGCCGCCGTGACGATGGTCTCCACCGCACGGTCGACCGCCTCCACCGCCTTGACCGCCGCCTCAAGCACGCCGGTGTGCCCCACCATGTCGCAGTTGGCAAGATTGCAGATCATCACGTCGAGCTCCCCGCTCTCAAGCGCCTGCTTCGCCTGCCGCGCCACTTCCGGAGCACTCATCTCGGGCTGCAAATCATAGGTTTTTACCTTGGGAGAGGGAACCAAAATGCGCCGTTCTCCTCCAAAGGGCTCTTCTCTTCCGCCGTTGAAGAAAAAGGTGACGTGCGCATATTTTTCGGTCTCTGCCAGGCGGAGCTGCGCCTTTCCCTCCCTGGAGAGCAACTCGCCGAGCACCATGGTGAGCTCCTCCGGCGGATAGGCAATTTTGGGGCGCTGGGGGTAGCTCTCAAACTCGGCGTCGTACTGGGTCATGCAGACATAGGTGAGCTCCAGCGGCCCGTGGGGACGCTCAAACCCGTCGAAATCGGGCTGGAGCAGGGCCCGTGTCAGCTCCCGGGCTCTGTCCGGCCGGAAGTTGAAGAAAATCACGGAATCCCCTTGCGCGATCTTTCCCTCCCTGCTCACCACAAGGGGCGGCAGAAATTCATCGGTGATATCCTTTTGATAAAAGGCCTCTACCGCCGCGCCGGCGTCGGAAACGATCTCCCCGACCCGGTCGACCAGGCAGTCATAGGCCAGCTTCACCCGCTCCCAGCGGTTGTCGCGATCCATGGCATAGTATCTGCCGCACACGGTGGCAAGCTCGCCGACCCCGAGCTCCCAAAGCTTTGATTGCAGAGCCCGCAGATAACCGGCTCCGCTGGTCGGCGGCACGTCGCGCCCATCGGTGAAGGCGTGGACATACAGCCGGCGCACGCCGCAGCGGCGCGCCAACTCCACCAGCGCATAGACATGCTCGATATGGCTGTGTACTCCCCCGTCTGACAGCAGCCCGCAGAGGTGCAGTGCCGGCGCATTTTCTCCCGCGCAGCGCATAACGGCCTCCCGCAAAACGGGATTTTCAAAAAATGTACCCTCTCCGATCTCTTTGGTAATCCGGGTGAGATCCTGATAGACGATGCGGCCGGCCCCTAAATTGGTATGCCCGACCTCGCTGTTTCCGAACTGCCCTGCCGGCAGTCCTACATCGAGTCCGGAAGCCGAGATGCGGCAATGCGGCCACTTGAGAAAAAGACTGTCGAGAAAGGGAGTGTCTGCTGCTGAAACGGCGTTTCCGTGCTCGGGCGCGGCAAGTCCGAAGCCATCCAAGATGAGCAGAACCGCGGGACGCCGACTCATCTCGCACCTCCCTTGACCTCATTTGCCGTTTTCACGATGGAGGCAAATTCCTCCGGTTTGAGAGAGGCCCCTCCGATCAGGCCGCCATCGATATCCGGCTTTTTCAGCAGCTCGGCCGCGTTCTTCGCATTCATCGAGCCGCCATAGAGGATGGAAACCTCCTGCGCGACCTCTTTGCCGTAACGATCGGCCAGCCATCCGCGCAGCGCGGCGCAGACCTCCTGTGCCTGCTCGGCCGTTGCCGTGACGCCGGTGCCGATCGCCCAGACCGGCTCATAGGCCACCACGGTGCGCTTTACCGCTTCCCCGTCGAGACCCGCCAGCGCCGCTTCCAGCTGCCCTGTAACAAATTCCAAATATCCTCCGGCCTCCCGCTGCGGCAGCGTTTCTCCCACGCAGAGAAAGGGAGTAACGTCCTGTGCCAGCGCCGCCGCAATCTTTTTGCGCACGGTTTCGTCTGTTTCGGCAAAATACTGACGGCGTTCACTGTGGCCCACCAGCACACATGCGGCGCCCACTTCGCGCAGCATGGGAAGGGAGAGCTCTCCCGTGAAGGCGCCTTTTTCTTCAAAATGACAATTCTGTGCCCCGACCTTGACAAATCCGGCTTTTGCCGCATGCTCCAGTACCAGATAGGGCGGAAAAATCACCACCTCGTGAGAGGTCTTCGGAAGCGATTCGCGCAGCTGTTCCAGCAGCCGCCGCGCCTGTGCGGGCGTCTCGTTCATTTTCCAGTTCCCCGCAAGAATCACGTTTCTCATTGCAGTCTCCTTTCCGAACTCCTCAGGGCTTGAGCTTTTCATCCTGACCTGCGCCGCGCCCTCAAGAAACACCTTGAGGGCGCGGCAACGGTCTGCCACGCGGCCTGATCTCTCCATCTCCGCTGCGGCAGCATATTCGGTTCCTTTATTTGTCTTCCAGACAGGCGATGCCGGGGAGCACTCTGCCTTCAAGGAATTCCAGAGAGGCTCCGCCGCCGGTTGAAATATGGGTGATCTTGTCGGCATAGCCCATCTGCACGGCCGCAGCAGCGGAATCGCCGCCGCCGATCACCGTCACCGCATCGAGCTCGGCCAGCTTCTTCACCATGGCTTTTGTGCCCTGCGCATACCGCTCGTCTTCAAAAACGCCCATCGGTCCGTTCCAGGCCACCGTCTTGACTTCGGCAAGCGCCTCGCAGAAGCGCTCCACTGTCTTGGGACCGATATCAAGCCCCATCAGATCGTCCGGAATCGCATCGGTGGAGAACACGGAAGGCGTGTCCGCACACTCGAGTTCCTTATTGCAGACAGCGTCGACCGGCAGGAGCAGCTTGACCTTCTTGGCCTTGGCCTTTTCCAAAATCTCCGTGGCCGTGTCCAGCATGGCGTCGTCACAAAGGGAACGGCCGATCTTACATCCCTTCGCCTTGAGGAAGGTATAGGCCATCCCGCCGCCGATCAGCATGATATCGATCTTATCGATCAGATTGTTGAGGATCCCGATCTTATCCGAAACCTTTGCTCCACCCAGGATCGCGGCAAAGGGCCGCTGCGGATCTTCCAGGATACCGCCCATCGCCGTAAGCTCCTGCTCAATCAAAAAGCCGCAGACGGCAGGCAGATAATCGGCGACTCCCGCCGTGGAGGCGTGCGCTCTGTGCGCGGTGCCAAAGGCGTCGTTCACATAGATCTCAGCAAGGGAGGCCAGCTCTTTTGCAAAGGCGGGGTCGTTTTTTTACTCCGCCGCATGAAAGCGGACATTTTCCAGCAAACAGGCTTTTCCGGGTTCGAGCGCATCGGCCGCCTTTTTAGCCTCTTCTCCGATACAGTCGCCGATCAAAGGGACCGGCTGCCCGAGCAGCTCGGTCAAACGCGCCGCCACCGGCGCAAGGCTATACTTCTCTTCGACCGCTCCCTTCGGTCTTCCCCTGTGGGAACACAGGATTACACGCGCCCCCTGATCGAGCAGATACTGAATCGTGGGAAGGGATTTGACAATCCTGCTGTCGTCGGTAATCACGCCATCCTTGACGGGAACGTTGAAGTCGCAGCGCACTAAAACACGCTTTCCGGCCACGTTGAGATCGCGGACGCTCTTTTTCATTACGGATACCCTCCTGAAGCTGTTTGTGTCGTTCCGATTCTTTTCTTTCGTGGATTTCGCTTCGCGTTTTTTCAAAAAGCCGGACGCGGCACGCGGCACGCGGCCCGGCAACCACAGTATACCACTCACAGGCGCACATTTCCAGCCATTTGTGTCCGTTTTCCCATAATATTTGCAAAAACGCCTTACAATCTGTATGCTGGCCTGCATGCCGGCGGGAAGCCGTCTCGGCGTCAAAGTGCAAAGCGGGTCAAACGCCCTTCTTCGAGCAGCCCAGGAAAGCCCTTTTGACGGAGCGCCTCATAGACTGCAATGGCCACCGAATTCCCCAGGTTGAGGCTTCTTGCCTGTTCCCGCATGGGGATCCTCACACACTGCTCGTAGTTGCGCGCAAGCAGCTCCTCCGGAAGCCCGCGGGTTTCCGGCCCAAACACCAGATAGGCGCCGTCGGGATAGACGACCTCGGCGTAGTTTTTAGCGGCCTTGGTGGAAAAATAGAAAAATGGTCCTCTGTTTTTTTCGAAAAACTCCGGCGTGCTGTCGTAATAGAAAATGGGAAGAAGATGCCAGTAATCAAGCCCTGCACGCTTGAGCTTTTTGTCGTCGATGGTGAATCCCATGGGGCCGACAAGATGCAAAGCACAGCCGGTCGCGGCGCAGGTGCGGGCGATATTCCCCGTGTTGGGGGCAATCTCGGGCTCAATCAGCACAATATGATACGGGTACTCCATGCCAAACTCCTTTTCCCTGTTTGATCGCTTCAAACTTCCGCAGAAACGGCGCGGATGGTTGGGCAGCCTCTTCCATCCGTTTCACATTGTATCATGCCGCCCGCCGATTCTCAACCGCCAGGGGTTCATCCGCAATTCTTTTTCCGGTCCTGCCGGCAACCTTTCTGATTTCGCCTTGTTTTTCTGTACTTTTCTTTCCCCTTGCGATATAATAATTTTTATTGAAACCTTCATCGGGATCGTTTCGGAGCTCTGTCAGAGTCAGTGCTCCGAAACCCCGATCCATCAATCACAGGAGAATATCTATGAAACTGTTTGACAAACTGTTTGGCACTTACAGCGACCGCGAGCTCAAGAAGCTCTATCCCATTGTCGACAAAATCGAGGCGCTTGAGGATTCGTACCGTGCCCTGAGCGACGAGGCTCTGCGTGCCAAAACGGATGAATTTCGTACCCGCTATGCCGCCGGGGAAACCTTGGACGAGCTGCTGCCCGAGGCCTTTGCCACTGTTCGCGAGGCGGCAGACCGCGTGCTGGGGCTGCGTCATTACCGGGTGCAGCTGCTGGGCGGCATCGTGCTGCATCAGGGCCGTATCGCCGAGATGCGCACCGGTGAAGGCAAAACGCTGGTCGCCACCCTTCCCGCCTACTTGAACGCCATAAACGGCAAGGGTGTGCACATCGTCACGGTCAACGACTACCTTGCCCGCCGCGACAGCGAGTGGATGGGCAAGATCTATCGTTTTCTCGGCATGACGGTGGGACTGGTGATCCACAGCGTTCCCCCGGACAAGAAGCACGCCGCCTATGCGGCCGACATTACCTATGGCACCAACAACGAATTCGGCTTTGACTATCTGCGCGACAATATGGTCATCTATAAGGAGCAGATGGTTCAGCGCGGCCACCCCTTCGCCATTGTGGACGAGGTAGACTCCATCCTGATCGATGAGGCCCGCACCCCGCTCATTATCTCGGGCGCAGGCGACGACTCCTCCGACCTCTACCGCCGTGCCGACGATTTTGCCCATCTGCTGCGCCCCGTCAAGGTGCTCGAGCTCGACGCCAAACAGGACAACGACGATATGGACGGCGACTATATCATCGACGAGAAGGCTCGTTCGGTTCAGCTCACCGCCTCCGGCCAAACCCGGGCCGAGCAGTATTTCGGCGTAGAAAACCTGGCCGACAGCGAAAATTCCACCCTATATCATCACATCATCCAGGCGCTCAAGGCCAACGGCATCATGAAGCGGGATGTGGACTATGTGGTCAAGGACGGCGAGATCCTGATCGTGGACGAATTCACCGGCCGTCTCATGTTCGGACGCCGTTATTCCGAGGGCCTGCACCAGGCGATTGAGGCCAAAGAACATGTGGAGGTTCAGAAGGAAAGCCGCACGCTGGCCACCATCACCTTCCAGAATTACTTCCGGCTCTACGGCAAGCTCTCGGGTATGACGGGCACCGCACTGACCGAAGAAGCAGAATTCCGCGAAATCTATAAGCTCGATGTGGTCGAAGTGCCCACCAACCGCCCCATGATCCGCATCGACCACCCCGATATCGTCTACAAGACCGAGGCTGCCAAATATCTGGCGGTGATCGAAAACATCGTAGCCTGCCACGAAAAGGGTCAGCCTGTGCTGGTGGGCACGGTTTCGATCGAAAAGAGCGAGCTGCTCTCCAAGCTGCTCTCCCGCCGCGGCGTGAAGCACAACGTGCTCAATGCGAAATTCCACGAGCGGGAAGCCGAGATCGTGGCGCAGGCCGGTAAACGCGGAGCGGTGACCATCGCCACCAATATGGCGGGCCGCGGCACCGATATCATCTTAGGCGGCAACGCTGAGTTCGCGGCTCTGGCCGCTCTGCGCAAGGAGGGGGTCCCGGAGGAGCTGATCGACTCGGCCACCGCTCACAACGAAACCGACGACAGTGAAATCCTCGCCGTCCGTGAAAAATTTTCTGCACTCGAGCGCCGGTTCAAGGAGAGCTTCGCCCCCGAGGCACAGGCCGTGCGGGAGGCCGGCGGCCTCTTCATCATCGGCACGGAACGCCATGAGTCCCGCCGCATCGACAATCAGCTCCGCGGCCGTTCCGGCCGTCAGGGCGACCCCGGCGAGAGCCGCTTCTATATCGCGCTGGAAGACGATCTGATGCGTCTGTTCGGCGGCGAGCGCATCTCCAGTATGATGGATTCGCTCGGGGTGGACGAGAATGAGCCGATCGAGGCCAAGATCCTCTCAAACTCCATTGAAACGGCGCAGAGACGGGTGGAAGGACGCAACTTCGATATCCGCAAGCACGTTCTCCAATACGACGACGTGATGAACGAGCAGCGCAACGTGATCTACCGCCAGCGTCAGGAGGTGCTCGACGGTGAGGATCTGCGCGACAAGATCCTGCACATGACCGACGAGGTCATTGCCGAAAAGCTCTCTCTCTACTGCGCGGGCGACGAGCCGCAGCATTGGGATCTCGCCTCGCTCGAGCGTGCCTTCGCCGGCCAGTTCCTCGCGGAGGGAGAGCTCACCAGACAGGCGCTTCCCTCTTCCCGGGAGGCGCTGGAACAGCAGCTGGTTGAAAAAGCACATGCGGTCTATGCGGCCAGAGAAGCTGAGTTCGGCCCCATCATTCGGGAGATCGAGCGCGTGATCCTTCTGCAGGAGGTCGACCGCAAATGGATGGATCATATCGACGCGATGGACGAGCTGCGCAAAGGGATCACCCTGCGGGCATACGGGCAGCAGGACCCCGTGCTGCAATACAAATTCGAGGGGTACGACATGTTTGACGCCATGACGGCCTCCATCCGGGAGGACACGGTTCGCAACCTCTTCCTCTTCCGCCTGCGTCAGGGCGGACAGGTCCAGCGCAAACAGGTGGCCAGGGAGCAGGCCGCTCCTGCGGCAGCCGCCGGCGGCTCAGGCCAGAACCGTACCGTGCGCCGCCAGGGCAAGAAGATCGGCCCCAACGACCCCTGCCCCTGCGGCAGCGGGAAAAAGTATAAGAAGTGCTGCGGAAGATGATCTTCTCTCTCCGCCCGAATTCTTTCCCACGCTTTTTCGTCAACGAAAGCAAAACCGGCGCCGTGGTTTACGGAGCCGGTTTTGGCGTTTGGCAGAGCGCTTTTTCCTAGGGTTTTCTCCCCCTTTCGGGGAAAAGCGAAAAAACTTCTCTTCTTTCCTCCAAAGCGGACGGGTTTTCCCTTTTGTTTTCTGTACTTTCAAAGGAAAACCGTGTATAATATAAAATGACAAACGGGCAAAGGAGGCTGACACATGGACAATATCAAACTGCTGGTTTGCGACGATGAGACCAATATCTGCGAGCTCTTGCGGCTTTATCTGGTCAAGGAGAACTACAGTGTTGTGCTTGCCCAGAGCGGCAGCGAAGCGCTTGAACTCTTTCAGAAAGAGCAGCCCGATTTGGTTCTGCTCGACATCATGATGCCCGGAATCGACGGTTGGCAGGTTTGTCGGGAGATCCGAAAAACCTCAGACTGTCCCATTATTATGATCACGGCCAAGGGCGAAACCTTCGACAAGGTCTTGGGCCTGGAACTCGGCGCAGACGACTACATCGTGAAACCCTTCGACACCAAGGAAGTCATCGCGCGCATCAAGGCCGTGCTGCGCCGCTCGAAGATGAAGACCGGCGGAAACGAAGTCAAGGAAGTCAGCTACGACAACCTGACGGTCAACCTGACCAACTATGAGCTGCGCATCCGCGGCCGCACGGTTGACGCGCCTCCCAAAGAGCTGGAGCTGCTCTACCATCTGGCTTCCAACCCGGGCAAGGTCTACACCCGCAATCAACTGCTCGACGAGGTGTGGGGACTCGACTATTTCGGCGAATCCCGAACCATCGACGTACACATCAAGCGCCTGCGTGAAAAGCTGGACGGCGTTTCCGACAAGTGGGACCTGCGCACGGTGTGGGGCGTGGGCTACAAATTTGAAGTGCTCGACCCTGAGAAGTAACGAACCTGCCGCGGACCGGCGCAGGCTTTCCCGCCGGTCCGCGGCTGAAATATCGGCTTTTCGGGCATGCTGATACCACAGGGGCAAGCCGTCCCTGTAATGCCGTCAATCCCAGCCACCCGGATCCATGCCGGAAAACCGCCCGCATGTTTGACCTGTATTGCTGAAAGGAAGGGAGAGGCCATGAGGTCGCGTCTTACAACAAAATATATGGCCGAAACCTTTTTTATTATCGTGATCAGCTTTGTCGGGCTGGCCGCCGTTTACTATGGTATGGCCTATCAGTATACCCAACAGCGGCAGATGCGTCAGCTGACCAGCGTGTCTGAGCTGGTATGCGAGGCCATCCACGATTCAGGCGCCCGCTCACAGGAATCGGCCCGTGTGGCGCAAATGCTGGCCAAGAGCGCCGACTGCCATGTGGTCGTTTTGGAGGAAACAGGCGATCTGCTGCTCTCCCTCGGCAACGATCAGATTCCGAAGCCGGAAGAGCTCGGCTCTGAAACGCTGCGCATGCTGGCCGCTCCCGAAGGATATGAAGGCCAGCTCACCGGCCTTTATGAGCAGCCGGAGCTGGCTTCAGCACGCAGCACCGTTGTGAAGGGCAAGCGCTATATCGTCGTATCCTCCGCCCTTCCGGACTCCATTGAAACCACCATCAACGCGCTCATGCGCATTTTTACCACCGCCTCCTACGGCGTGCTTGCCGTGACCCTGCTGGCGGTGTATTTCACGACCAACAGACTGACCCGTCCACTCAAGAGCATGAGCTATGCCGCCCGCCGCTTCGGGCAGGGGCATTTCGATGTGCGTGTGCGGGTAAACGGGGACGACGAGATGGCGGAGCTCGCCACAGCCTTTAACAACATGGCCGATTCGCTCGATAAAAACGAGCGGATGCGCACCTCCTTTATCGCCAATATCTCCCACGACCTGAAAACTCCCATGACCACCATCTCCGGCTTTGTCGACGGCATTCTGGACGGCACCATCCCCCCGGAGCTCCAATCTCACTACCTTGAGCTGGTCTCAGACGAGACCCGCCGCCTCTCACGGTTGGTCAACACGCTGCTTGATCTTGCAAAATTCGAATCCGACGAGGTGGAGTTCCGCATCGGCCCCTTTGACCTCTGCGAGACGGTGCGGCAGGTGCTGATCTCCTTTGAGAGAAACATCGGCGACAAGGAATTGCTGCTCAACCTCGACCTCCATGACGAGGTGATCACCGCGCGAGGCGACAGCGACGCCATCCACCGCGTGGTCTACAACATCGTGGACAACGCTGTCAAGTTTACTCCGCAGGGAGGCGAGCTTTCGATCACCCTTGAAAAGCGGGATCGCCAGGCTATCTGCACCATCCGAAACAGCGGCGAGGGCGTGCCGCCCGCCGATCTCCCCCATCTCTTCGATCGCTTCTATAAAACCGACAAATCCCGCAGCCTTGATCGGCGAGGTTCCGGACTCGGCTTGTACATTGCAAAAACCGTGATCGATCGGCACGGCGGCACCATCCGCGCGGAGTCGGAACAGGGCAGCTATTGCTCCATCATTTTCACCCTGCCGCTCTATCTGCAGCGCTCCGGGCTGCCCTCCATCTCCGGGAAGACCCGCGGCGACCGAAACGAAGAGCCGGAGGGCGAGCTGCCGCAGGGTTGATCTTCCGCGCGACACATCAACCAACCAAAGGATGAGGAGAAACCGTCATGCAGGATTTCTTTGATCAAGAACCGAACCGTTTCGACCGGCAGATCCCCTGGGAGCAGGACCACCCATCTTATCCAAAGAAAGAGGGCAGCCGCGGTCTTTTGGTGTTTTCGGTCGCGATGCTTCTGTTGGCGGCCTTTTGTCTGTTTGGTTCCTTCCAACTGAGGCGATCCTCTGAAATCCGCACTCCCTCTCTTCCACAGCAAGAGCAACGGGAAACGCAGGAAGCCCCCTCCTACCCGCAGACCGGCTCTTCGCAAAGAGACACGGATATGGAACCCCTGTTTGGAAAAGACGACGCGCCGGAACTCACCCTTTATTCCCGGGCAGACAGCGCCCTCTTCGGCGTGCAGGAGAGCGGACTCTCCATCCCCATGATCGCAGAGCGGGTGTCTCCCGCCGTGGTCGGCGTGGTGGCAGACGGGCACAGTCAGACCGCATACGGCTCCGGCATCCTCATCAGTGAAAACGGATACCTTGTCACCAACGCCCATGTGATCGAGCAGGGGGAAGAACTCTCTGTTATTTTACACGACGGCAGCGAATATGCGGCCCAGATAGTGGGAAGCGACCGTCAGACTGATCTGGCCGTTCTCAAAATCGACGCTCAGGAGCTCCCCTTTGCCGTCTTCGGCGATTCAAGCGAGCTGGTGGTCGGTGAACTTGCCGTCGCCATCGGCAACCCCATGAGCATGGAGTTGTTCGGTTCGGTCACGGCCGGCGTGATCTCCGCACTCGACCGTCAGATCGTCATGGAAGACCGCACCATGGTGCTGCTCCAGACCGACGCCGCTATCAATCCCGGCAATTCCGGCGGCGCGCTGGTCAACGGATACGGGCAGGTCATCGGAATCAATTCGGTGAAGGTGATGTCCAACAGCTATGAGGGCATCGGCTTCGCCATCCCCTCTGCCAGCGCCAAGCCTGTGATCGATGCGCTGATCGCCTATGGCTATGTTCCGGGACGCCCTGCCATCGGAATCGTCGGCGAGGACGTCAGCATCTATTATTCCACCTACGGCAACGTGCCGCGCGGCGTATATGTCCACGGAGTGACCGAGGGCACCGACGCCGTCGGCAAGGGCCTTCGCGTGGGAGACATCATCATCGCCATCGACGGAACCCCCGTCTCCGGCATGGCCGAACTCAACCGCTTAAAAGGTCTCCACTCCGCAGGGGAAACGGTCACTCTGACCCTCTGGCGCGACGGGACGCAGTTCGACGTGACGATCCGCCTGACCGAAGTGCAGCGGCCTTAAGCTTTTCCCACATTCCCTGCTCACGGAGGGCGTATCCATGAGATCCTTTCACACCATTCTGTTTGATCTTGACGGCACCCTGACCGATTCCTCCTCCGGCATCACCACCACCATCCAGCTGACCCTCGCCCATTATGGCATGGAAGAGCAACGGGAAAACCTGCTGCGCTTCATCGGTCCCCCGCTTGAGGAGTGTTTTTCGGAATTCCTGCCGGTCAGCGAGGTGCCTGCGGCCATCTCTCACTACCGCGCCCGCTATTCCACCATCGGGCTCTTCGAAAACGAGGTTTATCCCGGAATCCCCGCGATGCTGGAAGCCTTGGGCGCGGCAGGGCTTCGGCTCGCCGTGACCACCAACAAACCGCGGCCCTTCTCGGTGCGCATTCTGGAGCACTTCGATCTGGCCAAATACTTTCAGGTGATCGAGGGCGCAGCCCTCGACGGAACTGTTTCCACAAAGCGCGATGTGATTGAGTTGACCCTCTCCCGCTTTGACGGCCTCGACCGCAGCCGCACCGTGATCGTCGGAGACCGCCTGCATGATATGGAAGGCGCCTCTCAGTGCGGGATCTCGGCCATCGGTGTGTTGTGGGGCTTTGGCAGCCGAGAGGAGCTCGCCCCGTTTTACCCCTGTCTTTTGGCGAAGTCGCCGGAGGAAGTGACCCGATTTCTGCTGAACCGCGGCCAAGAACGGCGCTGAGAACTTCTCTGTACCGTCTTCTGCGCCTGTCTGTTCCACAAAAAGACTGCTTTCCCGATCTGAAAAAGGAGTTTTGGTATGAAGAAATGGTTTGCCCTGCTCATGTGCCTGTACTTGCTGTTCCCCCTCTCTGCCTGCGACAGGATCGAAAAAACCGCTGCCAGCCGCGGGACAAACCAGTCCTCCAACCCCCTGAGGATCGCCTGCATCATCAACGGCACTCTGGGAGACTCTTCCCTTTTCGATTCCGCCCATGAGGGGATGAAACGGCTCAAGGATGAACTGCGCAATGCCATTGATATCGATCTGATCGAGATGTCTTATGACGACAGCATCTGGGAGTCGGTCTTTCTCGACGCCGCCGCGTCAAATTATGATCTCCTGATCGTCGGCACCGAGCAGATGGGAAGGCTGCTTGAACAGTACGCCGATCAGTATCCGGAGAAAACCTTCATTTTGTTCGACGCCTCCATCCAGCGGGACAAGGGCGATTTTTCCAACGTCTACTGCATGGAATTCAATCTCCATGAAGGGGCCTACCTGGCCGGCGTGCTGGCTGCTTCCATGAGCAAATCCGGCAAGATCGCCTGCGTCGGCGGCGCTGACACCCTCGCCGTCAACGACGGGATGGTCGGCTATATTCAGGGGGCAAAATCGGTCAATTCCGACATTGCCGTCCTGAGCGCCTTTTCCGGCAGCTTTTCCGACGCCGAAAAGGCCTCCGAACTCGCTAAAATGCAGTTTGCTGCCGGCGCCGACGTCAGCTTCAACCTGGCCGGTCCGGCAGGCCTCGGGGTTTTTGAATCCGCCGTGCTTGCAGGCGGGAAGGAAGCCGGAATCACTGTGCTCGGTTCAGGCGTCGATCAGGCGGAGGAGTTTGCGGAAAACGGCCAGACCGATCGCGCCGAAATCACCGCCGCTTCTCTGCTCAGGCGCGTGGATCTCGCCCTGTATGACGCTGTGCACGCCCATCTGAACGGCACGCTGCCCCGCGGCGTCACCCGCAGCGTCGGTCTCAAAGAGGGGTATGTGTCTCTCGTGCCCAACCGTGCTTATCCGGAGGTTGTGCCCGCTCAGGTTCAGGCCGCCGTTGACGCCGCTGCCGACGCGATCGTGAACGGTTCCGTGGTCGTCGGCTCGGCCTACGGCGTGGAACCGGAAGCCCTTTCGTCCTATCGAAACGCTGCCGCCGGTTAAGGCTTTTTCGCAGGCGGCGATCCAAAAACCGCCGCTCGCAGAAAGACGGCGCTCTCCTTTGACTTTTGAAATGATTTGAAGCACAAAACCGCGTGGTTGTCCCACGCGGTTTGTCTTTGGAACCATGCAATCCAAAATCAAAAGGCCAAGCGCCATTGTGGGCGCTTGGCCTTTGCTAAAAAAGTGTACATGCGATAACCGATTGCGATCTCATCGCTTCCGTGCGCACAGTTTCTATTCCCAATACTCTTCGGGGTCTACTGGTTCATCGTGGATGCGGACTTCAAAGCGACTAATCATTCCGGGTTGTTTCTTGTTGTTCAAGAGGGCCATCGCTCTTCTCCGCACAGGGCATCCATCCCCCACGCAAGAGGTTCCTGTTACACGAAGTATTGCCGACTTTTAAGCTTGATATTTTTACCAATCTTGATTATAGGCATGTGATTATGGTATAGTTGCAACAGACGGCGACAAATCGGGCTCTGAGGAGGCGCAAAAATATGAAACTGTCAAAAATATTCGAAAAAAAACCGGGAAGCTGGGGATTCCGGGGAGACCCGTATTTCTGGGATTACTTAAAAGAACGCGCGGAGAATATGGATATGAGTTCTCCCGACGAACTGGAAAAGTGGATAAAAGAGGAATATTTTTCCCTTTCAGGCAAGGCTTTGACCGACGAATATATGGATTTTGCCGTAATAGATCAGTTTGCTCATGGAGGAATGAGCTCCGGCGGTGTTGATAATCTATGGTGGATGGAAACAGGAATTCCGCTCCTGAAAAGCAGGTTGACTGCGCTCTGACAAACGCCGATTTACGCGGAATCATTTGCTTCAAATCTCTTCTGTTTGACCCATATTTACCATGCAAAATCGCGCATCGGAATTGTTCCGATGCGCGATTTTGCATTCATTCGATAATAAAAAATACGAGTGTCCATACGGACACTCGTACTAGTACGGATAATGGTAACGACAAACTCTGAAACCCGCAAAAGGTTGGTAGCGACAGCGAACCGTGGCGAGGGCGCTTGCAACCGAGCAGGCGAGCCGAGTGTGACCTTTTGCGGAAAGGAGGAGCGACGGAGTGAATGAGAGGTGGCGTTTGCTTTGAAAAAGAAAACGCCGTCGCGAACGATACAGAGTCCGCGACGACGTGGTGCGAGTGACGGGACTTGAACCCGTACGTCGTTTGACACACGCCCCTCAAACGTGCCTGTCTGCCAGTTCCAGCACACTCGCTTATTAACAAACTAACTATAACAAACCCTGTTTTCTTTGTCAAGACCTTCTCTTGATTTTTGACGCATATCCGAAGAAACCCTGCACTCACGTCATTCCTCTTTCGGACAAGGGCTGACCCTGCCCACTTCTTTAAGATGGGAAAGACGGAGCACGCTGCGGCGTGCTCCGTCTGAAAAATGCCGCAAGGCCCAGGAAAAAACTCTCAGTCCAGCGCATCCTTGATACGGTCGAAGAGATTTTTCTTTCCATCCTTATTGTCTTTGTTGTCTTTGTTGCTGTTTTTGGAATCTTTCCCATCGCGCTCCGGTCTGTTCTCCTGCCCTTCCTTGGTCTCGCTGACCATGGGCTTTGCGCCGCCCTTCAGCACGCGGTCAAGCTCGCTGATTTTTTTCCGCTGCTCTTCGGTAAGGTTCTTGGGCACCTCCACGATGACGCGGACATATTGATCTCCGCGTCCGCGCGCATGCAGGTTTTGGATCCCTCTGTTTTGCAGACGGAAAACCGTGTGACTGGCCGTTCCGGAGGGGATTTTCTGGCGGATCTTTCCGTCAAGCGTCGGCACTTCGACCTCCGTACCCAGACAGACGTCGGCAAACGACACGGGAATATCCACCATCACATCGCTCCCGCGGCGTTCAAAAATGGGATGCGGACGGATGGAGATGGTCACCATCAGATCGCCGGCCGGGCCGCCATTGCTTCCGGCATTGCCCTCGCCGCGGATACACAGCGTCTGCCCCTCGTCGATTCCTGCCGGAATATTGACCTTGATTTTGCGTGTGCGACGAACCTTGCCCTTGCCTTTACAGGTCTGACAGGGGGTTTTGATGATCTGTCCCGTGCCGCCGCACTGGTCGCAGACCCGGCTGGTGCTCATCACGCCAAACGCGGTGCGCTGCTGCACGCGGATCTGGCCAGTACCGTGGCAGTGGGTACAGGTCTCCACACCGGAGCCCGCCGCCGCTCCGGTTCCGGAGCAGGCGGTGCAGGTCTCAATCCGAACAACCTCAACCTCTTTTTTCACGCCGAAGGCAGCCTCCTCAAAGGAGATGGTGGTGGTGGCATGGGCGTCGTCTCCCCTGCGGGGACGGTTGGGGTTCGCCTGTCCGCCAAATCCAAATCCTCCGCCGCCGCCGAAAATACTGGAGAAAATATCGCCCAGATCCTCAAAGCCCCCGCCAAACCCGTAGCCTCCGGCCGTTCCGCCATAGTTCGGGTCAACTCCTGCATGACCGTATTGATCATAGAGCTGCCGCTTTTGGGAGTCGCTGAGGATCTCGTAGGCCTCCTGCACCTCTTTGAACTTGTTTTCCGCTTCTTTGTTGCCGGGGTTGCGGTCGGGATGATACTTCTTGGCGAGGGTTCGGTAGGCCTTTTTGATTTCGTCGTCAGAGGCGCCTTTTGAGACTCCCAGCACGTCGTAATAATCTCGTTTTTCAGCCATAGATAGTTCCCTCAATCATGGATTCCCCGCAAAGGGGTGTCAGGTCCCCTCGAGGGGACGCGGACGGCGCGCCGCAGAAAGGG
>JAFRSP010000070.1 GCA_017427525.1 Clostridia bacterium | reverse complement strand
TCCGCAGCTTGTACCTTTTTCGCGATATCTCTTTCGGAAAGGCGTGAGACCCTCCATGCGTATTATCGATATCATCCGCGCGGAAAAGCCCTCTCTCTCCTTTGAGGTCTTTCCGCCGAAAACCAGTGATACTTACCAGAGCATCGAGAAAAAAGCCGGTCAGATCGCCTCTCTGTCTCCCAGTTATATGAGCGTCACTTACGGGGCGGGCGGCGGCACCAGCGACTACACCGTTTCGATTGCCGCCAACCTGCAGAAGAGTTTCTCGGTTCCCATGCTGGCCCATCTCACCTGCATCAACTCCACCAGAGAGGGCGTTCACCGTCAGCTGGACGCCATCCGTGCAGCCGGGATCGAAAATGTGCTGGCCCTGCGTGGGGACATCGCCGAAGGCGCCGCCCCACAAGCGGATTGGGACTATCACTATGCCAGCGAATTGGTGCGCGACGCGGTGGCATACGGCGGCTTTTGCATCGGCGGGGCATGCTACCCCGAGGGGCATCCGGAATCCCCCTCCCAGCGCGAAGATATTCTCCACCTCAAAGAAAAAGTGGAGGCGGGCTGCGAGTTCCTGACCACCCAGATGTTTTTCGACAACGACATTTTTTACAACTTCCTCTATAAGATCAGAGAGGCCGGCATCACCGTTCCCATTGTCGCGGGGATCATGCCGGTTACCAACTACAAGCAGATCGCCCGCATCGTCACCCTCTCTGGGAATCTTCTCCCGCGCCGTCTGCTCAGTCTGATCGATCATTTCAAAGACAACCCCCCTGCCATGAAGCAGGCTGGCATCGCCTACGCCACGGAACAGATCGTGGATCTCTTTGCCAACGGTGTCGGCGCCGTTCACGTCTATTCCATGAACAATCCGTCGGTCGCCGCCAAGATCCAGGAGAATGTGTCGGAGATCATAAAATGACGAGATTTTCCCTGCCAAGCAGTGCCGCAACCCTGTTCCAGGCGAGTCCCGCGCAGATCAAAATCCCCTTTGACGAGGTCCTGCGCTATATGGGATTTCAAAGAGGCTACCGGCTCTCCCCTTCCGAGCAGGAGCTGGTTGCCGCCGCCCTGCGTGACTTCGAGGCCGTTGTGAGCTACCGTGCCTGTGCCTGCCGCATGCCGCTTCTTGCGGAAGACGGTCTGGTGGATTTCGGCGCCTTTCGGCTGGACAGCGCAAATCTTGCCGCCAACCTCAGAGGCTGCCGTGAGGGGATCGTGTTTGCCGCCACCGTGGGCATCGAGGCCGACCGCCAGAGAATGCGCGCCAGCCTCAGCAGTGTTGCAAAGGCTCTTGTGCTCGAGGCTGCCGGCACGGCGGCTGTTGAAGCCCTGTGCAATGCGCTTTGCGCCGACTGGGCCGAGGCGCTCTCCAAGAGCGGGCTCTTCCTGCGGCCGCGCTTCAGCCCCGGCTACGGCGATCTCCCGCTCACCGCGCAGGTTCCCCTGCTCCAGACGCTGAACAGTTTTCGAACCGTCGGCATCAGCGTCACGCCGGAGCTTTTGATGATCCCCAAAAAGTCGGTTTCAGCCATTGTCGGCATCGGGGAAGACGGCTGCCGGCAAAACGTCCAGACCTGTGAGCTCTGCCCCAACACCGCCTGCCTCTTCCGGCGGTAGCGCCGAAGGGCATCCTCTTCTTTGATCTGCCGCCTTTTGTCGGCAACAAGACCTTTTGGGGATTCCCCATCTCTTTTCAAGGAGGAATGCAGCCATGAACATTCTGGAATACGCCAAGGACCACCTGGTCTATCTCGACGGGGGAACCGGAACGGTTCTTCAGTCCCTCGGGCTTCAGCCGGGCGAGCTGCCTGAACTCTGGAATCTCCGGCACCCCGACCGGATCGTCAGTCTGCACAGGGTCTACTTTGAAAACGGGAGCAATCTGGTCCTGACCAATACCTTCGGCGCAAACCGTCTGAAATACACGGGGCTCGACGGCTTGCCGACGGTTGCACAGGTCGTGGAGGCCGCAGTACACTGCGCCCAGGAGGGGAGAAAGGCCGCTCCCAATCCCGACAACGTTCCCCGCTTTGTCGCCCTCGATATCGGCCCTCTCGGACGAATCCTCGAGCCGCTCGGCGACCTGCCCTTCGAAGAGGCGGTCTCCATCTTTTCCGAAACCGTGCGGGCGGGCGCCGCCGCCGGCGCCGATCTGGTTTTTATCGAGACCATGAACGACTGCTATGAAACCAAGGCGGCCGTGCTTGCCGCAAAGGAGAATTGCAGCCTTCCGATCTTTGTGAGCAACACCTACGACGAAACCTCCAAACTCATGACCGGCGCAACGCCGGAGGCCATGGTCGCCATGCTGGAGGGACTCGGCGTAGATGCGCTCGGCGCCAACTGCTCGCTTGGCCCGAAACAAATGGTGCCGGTAATCCGCCGTTTGGTCGCCTGCTCCAGTCTCCCGGTTCTGGTCAAGCCCAATGCCGGTATGCCCCGCAGCGTCAACGGCGAAACGGTGTTCGACGTCGGTGCGGAGGAATTCTCCGACATCATGACCGAGATGGTCGCGGCAGGCGCCCGCTTTGTCGGCGGCTGCTGCGGCACAAACCCGGAGTTTATCCGCCTGCTCTGTCAGAAAACTGCAAACATGGAGCCTCTCCCTGTCACAGAAAAGCACCGCAGCGTGATCAGCTCGTATTCCGATTGCGTGGTGTTTGGAGACTCTCCCGTCGTCATCGGCGAGCGCATCAATCCGACCGGACGCAAACGTCTCAAGCAGGCGCTTCTCGAAAACAACCTCGATTATCTGCTGCGCGAAGGACTCTCTCAACAGGAGCAGGGCGCCCATGTACTCGACGTCAATGTCGGCCTGCCCGGGCTCGACGAGGCTGCCCTGCTGCAGCAGGCGGCCACTTCGCTGCAAAGCGTATGCACCCTCCCCCTTCAGCTCGACAGTTCCGATCCCGCCGCGCTGGAGCGCGCCATGCGCTGCTACAACGGCAAACCTCTCGTGAACTCGGTCAACGGGAAAAAAGAGAGTATGGAAGCCGTGTTCCCACTTGTGAAGCGCTATGGCGGCCTTGTGGTCTGCCTCACGCTGGATGAAAACGGGATCCCCGACACGGCGGATGGCAGACTTGCCATCGCCGAAAAAATCCTGAAAACCGCTGTCTCCTATGGCATCCGCCCCGATGATCTCATCTTCGACCCCCTTGCTATGGCGGTCTCGGCGGAACCGTCTGCCACCAAAGTCGCCCTTCAGGCCGTTCGTCTGATTCGCACGCAGCTGAACTGCCGCACTGTGCTGGGCGTTTCCAATATCTCTTTCGGACTGCCGGCGAGAACGGCGCTCACTGCCTCTTTCCTGACCATGGCCTTGACCGAGGGGCTGAGCGCAGCCATTGTCAACCCCGGCTCGCTCGAGATCCAAAAAGCCCTGCGCGCCTACAACGCCCTCATGGGCTACGATGAAAACTGCTCAGACTATATCGGCTTCTCCACCGCCCTTGCCGATGTGGCCCCCTCCGCCAAAGTCCCTGCCGAAAAGAGCGTCAGCGACCTGACCGAAGCCATCGTGCACGGACTGGCCTCCCAAGCGGCCATCGCGGCTGCGGCGGCGCTTGAAACTGTTTCACCTCTGGATGTGGTCAACGAGCAAATCATTCCCGCCCTCGATATCGTAGGGAAAGGCTTCGAACGCAAAACCGTCTACCTGCCCCAGCTGCTCATGGCGGCCGAAGCGGCCAAGGCTGCCTTCGACAAGGTCAAGGAGCGCCTCCCTGCCGACAATGCACACGGTCCCGCTATCGTGTTGGCCACCGTGAAGGGCGACATCCATGATATCGGAAAGAACATCGTCAAGGTGCTGCTCCAGAACTACGGCTTTTCGGTGGTGGACCTCGGCAGAGACGTCAGCGCCGAGATGATCCTCGAGGCGGCCAGGCAGCACGGCTCGCCGCTTGTCGGGCTCAGTGCCTTAATGACCACCACGGTTCCGGCCATGGAGGAGACCATCGCCCTGCTGCACGAACAGCTCCCCTCCTGCCGCATCGCCGTGGGCGGCGCGGTTTTGACGCAGGAATACGCCGATCGTATCGGCGCCGATTGCTACTGCGCCACGGCCATGGATACGGTGCGGTATGCCGAATCCATCCTCCGCAGCTAAAGGCTGCGCCCTCGCTTCTCGAAAACCATGAAAAAGAGCTCTGAACGCCACAGTGTTCAGAGCTCTTTGGTTTTTCTTTCATTTTACTTACCGGTTGGTTTTGTCAAACGCCCATGATGATCTCATCGAAGAGCTCCGGCGTCACACCCACCGTAAAGCGCATGGCAAAGGTCTTATTGTTTTCACTCCATTGCGAAACATAGGCAACGCCGTCTTTCCCGTAAAGCGGGATGGAATATCCCCTGCAGGTGCTCTCATATTCTTCCGGATACTCGCTCAAATCACCCAGGAGATCCTGATTCGGCTGATTGACCATGGTAAATACGATGGTCTGCCCACTGTTCTGATAGACGATTTCCGCAACGCCTTCTCCCAAATCCGTATAGGTCTCGGTATAGTCCTTCCCTGGAATATACATCGGGGTGTTGACCGAATAGCCCACCGCCTCGCTCAGTTCACCCAGCGTGGCATATGAGGTCGGAGTTTTTTCCCCCTGCTTGCTGAGACAGCCGCAGATCGAAAACAGCATTGCCGACAGCAGTGCAAAGAACAATAGGTTTTTCCAAAATTTCATGAAGCATTCATCCTCGGATTCAAAATTGAAAGAGACTTCGTGTTGAAGCACCGGGTTCAAGCTCACTCGTCAAAAGCGCGCCCCGTTCGGGGTATACGATCAAAGCTCTTACGGCCCTTGCTCCCTATTCTCCGGCAGGGCAGAACTCCGGTTTGAGATTCTCATCTCCACGGGGGCGGCGATGCGTTGCCGCATCTTTCCCAGAAAGGCTCCCCGGCAGAAAACATCTCCTCCGAAAATCGGGGCCTCGAAGCCCACGAATCGTTTCAGCGGCACGTTTTTCATGCTTTTTGTATTTTAACATAGAAGGGGGCACAATGCAAGGAGCGAAATCCTCAAATCTTCCGCCTGCTTTTTCCGCAGCACAGGCATAATCCGCAAAGGATGCCGCAAAATACACCGGGCAGGTCGGAGTCAGCCGTCATGTGTATGCCCTGTGCATACGCGCAGACCCCGATCAAAGCGTGTATCCTCTGTTCGACGAACTTCGGACCTTTCGTCGCAAAGTCGGAAACACGTATCAATCATGCCCTTTTATTTATTCTTCTTGCCCTTTTCTTTTTTGAATCCCATCCATAAAGAATCCATACCATGCAGCCGAAAAAACAGGGGCGTCGCCCGACCAAGGAGACTTCCATGCGAAACCATACCAGAGCCTTTTTGCTTGCATTCTTCTTATCTTTCCTCTCCCTGCTTACCATTGTTGGCCTCAACCTGACATCCAGCCGGCTTCAAATTGCAGACCAAGACGATCCTGCCATTTCGATCTCCCACTCCAGGCAGGGGCTGACGCTTCGCCTTTTGGACGATGACTTCTTGGTGCCGCAGTCATTTTTTGATCGTCTGGAATCGGGCGCCAAGCAGTTCCTTGAGGCAGGGCAGCTTCTGACCCCTCCCCGCCTCCAGGCTGTCTTTAGCGCTTCGGCTTATATGTTCCGTTCCTTTCCGAATCAAATCGTCTTCCAACACGGCAGTCTCCCCTGATAAAGGCACCGTCCTTCTCCAAGGCAGACATTTCTATTTCTCTTAACACATAAACCGCGCTTCCCGCGCATACAGTGGCAGGGAACCAACCTGTCCGTGGTCTGAAGGAGGCGCCCTTATGAGAAGTTCCCGTTCCGGCAGACTGTCCCCGCCGATCTCTACCCTTTCCCAGGTACTCCTTCTCAATACCGTGGGGGGATTTCTGCTCGCACTTTTACTCTTCTTCATGCTGTCGGCAAAAGCCGTTGTTGTCCCTACACCTTTGGTTACGGTTTCCGTGCAGTCTCCTGGGCTGCGCCCCTCCACATCCGACGCAACAGAGACCGATCTCCCCGAGGGGATGCTGCCGGTCTCTTCCCTCTCCATCCAGGGCTCTTCCGGTGGATTCGATGGGGCAAACGGCGTCTACTATCAAAACCCCTCCCAAATCCCCATAGATCCCGACTCTCTCCCTGGCCAGATCCCTTCCCTCGGACCGCGGCACAGCGGGCCGCAAGTGCTGATTCTGCACACCCATACCAGCGAGGCCTACTCCGACGGTTCCGCTTACTACGACCCCGCCGTCTCGACCTATGATCAGGACGACCGCCGCAACGTTGTTTCTGTGGGCGACACGGTTGCCGCGGCACTGGAACGCAGAGGAATCGAAACCCTGCATATCACCGCGCATTGCGACACCCCCTCCTTCAACCAGGCTTATGCCAAAAGCCGCGCCGTCGCTGAAGAAGCGCTGGACGAGCATCCCTCCATCCGAGTGATTCTAGATCTGCATCGCGACTCGATGATTTCTCCGCAGGGCGTGAAATACCGCACTCTCATCGAGGCAGACGGACTCCCTACGGCACAACTTATGCTGGTGGTCGGCACCTCCCAAAGCGGTCTTTCCCATCCGGGCTGGAAGAATAACCTCGCTCTTGCCGCGCGGCTGTACCAACTTCTTGAAGAAGAAACGCCCGGCCTCATGCGTCCCATTTACCTCTCCTCCAACCGATACAATCAACACCTGCTGCCCGGCGCGTTTCTGGTGGAGATCGGCACCTGCGCCAACACGCTCGCCGAGGCCGACGCTGCCGCCGAACTGCTGGCCCAGGCTGTCGCCCGCCTGATCGAGGAAGCTGACTCCCCTACGGCAAAGTAGATGCCCTCTCGGACAAAAAAGGCGGCTGCCGGGATTCTCGGCAACCGCCCTGCATATCTGATTTCGAATACTCCTTCGCGTTTCTCCGCCGGAGCGCAAGCCCCACTCAACCGGCAGAGCTCCTTTTCCCGGGGCGGCGGATCCTCTCCGCCTGCGCTTTGCCATCGTTTACTCCCGGAAGGTGATCCCATTTTCCATACTGTCGATGATGCACAGACTTTTGAGATTGACCCCTTTGCTGCGCAGCTCGTCCCCGCCGTGCTGAAAGCCCTTCTCAACCACGGCGCCGATTCCAACCAACTGCGCCCCTGCGGTTTTGATGATTTCCATCATGGCGTTCAGCGTGTTGCCGGTTGCAAGAAAATCATCGATGAGCAGCACGCGGCTGCCCCGTTCAAGAAACAGGCGGGAGATGCAAAGATTGTAATCCTGCCGGTCGAAATAGGAGATCAGCCTGGCGTGATAGTCGTTTTCCTCCGCCTCTCCCGCAATCTTTCTGGCCACCACGCAGGAGAGTCCAAAACAGCGCGCAACCGAGAGCGCCACGGGGATCCCCGAAGTCTCCACCGTAACGATCCTGTCCGGTCTCGTCTCGCGAAATAGTCGGTAAAACTCCTCTCCGAGTCGGTCAATCAGTGCCACGTCGATCCGATACCGCATAAACGTGTTGGCGTTCAAAACGTTGCCAGGCAACATGCCGGCCTCCTGAATAATGCGCTGCTTGAGAAGCTCCATCCATTTCACTCCTTTATTCTGAATCCTGAGAATCGCCCGGTTTCATTACTCCATAAAATCTTTGAGCCGGCGGCTGCGGCTGGGATGACGCAGCTTGCGCAGCGCCTTGGCCTCGATTTGCCGAATTCGTTCTCTTGTGACGTTGAACTCCTTGCCCACCTCTTCGAGCGTGCGCGCGCGGCCGTCTTCCAGCCCGAACCGCAGTTTGAGCACCCGCTCTTCCCTGGGGGTGAGGGTTCCGAGCACGGAGATCAGCTGCTCTTTGAGAAGCGTGTAGGAGGCCGCCTCAGAGGGGGCCGGCGCATCGTCGTCGGGGATAAAATCGCCCAGATGACTGTCTTCCTCTTCGCCGATCGGCGTTTCAAGCGACACCGGCTCCTGGGCGATCTTGAGAATCTCCCGCACCTTGTCGACCGACATCCCCATCTCCCGCGCGATCTCATCGCTGCTGGGATCGTGTCCCAGCTCCTGCAGCAGCTGACGTGAGACCCGCATCACCTTGTTGATGGTCTCCACCATGTGCACCGGAATGCGGATGGTGCGCCCCTGATCGGCGATGGCGCGGGTGATCGCCTGGCGGATCCACCAGGTTGCATATGTTGAAAACTTGTATCCTTTTGTGTAATCAAATTTCTCCACAGCCTTGATCAGGCCGAGGTTCCCCTCTTGGATCAAATCGAGGAAGAGCATTCCCCGTCCGACATATCGTTTGGCAATGCTGACGACCAGACGAAGATTTGCCTCGGAAAGCTGCTTTTTGGCTTCGTCGTCGCCCTCAGCCATGCGGCGTGCAAGGGCGATTTCCTGCTCGGAAGTGAGCAGTGGAACCTTGCCAATCTCTTTGAGATACATCCGAACTGGATCGTCGATGGCCGTTCCCTCGTTGGTCAGGGTCTGATCGATATCCTGATCGTCGCTCTCTTCGATCTCGAGCGTGTTGAGATCGGTCAGATTGATTTCCTCATAGTCGTCCTCGATCTTGACGTTTGCCGCTTCGAGGCTCTCGTAGAGCGACTCGATCACCTCCATCTCGAACTCGTTTTCGTCGATAAAGGCCACAAGCTCTTTCCCGGAAACGGAGCCCTTCATCTTTGCCTGCTCCACCATTTCTTTAACGGTCAGCTTCTTTTCGGTCACCATACTTGCATTCCCCTCATTTTCTCTTTCTTTGTGGCTCTGCGTGAATTCCCGGCGGTTTTATTTCTTATCCGCCATCGAATGGAGATAGCTCCGAAGCGCCTGCTCATCCATCGAGATCTCCCTGATATCGCCGCGGCGGCGGCAGCCGTCAAGCGTCTCGATCAGTTCTCTCAGTTCTTCCCTCGTTCCGGCAAAGCGGTCTCTTCCCAGAAGAATCCCCTGCACCGCGCCGATCTCCTCCACCGAGAAATCCTCGGTCAGAGAAGCAAGGTCCGGACGGTCGCCCCGCGCAATGGCCTCTTCAAAGGCGACCAGCACACGGCGGTTGAAGGCGGTTACAAAATCATCGGGCGACAGGGCCTGTCTCATCTCGTCAAAATAGTCCGGATGGTCAAACAACAGACACAGGATCCCCTCTTCCGCACGGGATGCCCGCAGATTGCGGGCCTTTTCAGGATTCAGCCGTCCCACCCCGGTTTTTAACTGACGTTCCTGCTGCGTGAGCTCCTGCTGCTGCGCCTTTTTCGCATAGCTTCTTCGCAGACGTCTGACCTCGATGAGCAGGTTTTCCTTTTCCACTCCGAGCTGCGCCGCCACGTGCCCGGCATAGACGTCGCGTTCGATCGGGCTCTGCAGATCCGCCAGGATCACGGCCGCTTCTCTGAGGTAGGCGACCTTGCCGTCGGATTTTGTGAGATCGAGCTTTTCCGCCGCGCGGGATAATTTATATTCCACGAAATTCTCGGCACGATTCAGCTGCGCATGCAGGCGGTCTGCTCCATGCACTCTCAGATATTCATCCGGATCCTTGGCCCCGTCAAGCTGCAGCATCCTCACCTTGAGCCCTGCGGCGGTCAGAAGATCGCTGGCCCGCAGGCTGGCCCTGCGTCCGGCGTCGTCCATATCATAGGCGATCACGATCTCCTTGGCATAGCGCGCCATCAGGCGGGACTGCTCTCCGGTCAGCGCAGTGCCGAGGGTTGCCACCGCCTCTGGGAAACCCGCCTGCCAAAGGGAGATCACATCCAGATAGCCCTCTGCCAAAATCAACCGCTCGCCGCCCGTCCCCTTGGCGTTGCACAGGGAAAACAGGCTCTGGCTCTTTTTGAAAACCGGCGTGTCGGGAGAGTTGAGATATTTGGGCTTGCTGTCGTCTGTCACACGTCCTCCAAATCCGATCACCTTACCGCGTACGTCGATGATGGGAAACATCACGCGATTGCGGAAATAGTCGTAATAGCTGCCCTGCTTGCTCACGGCGGCAAGTCCTGCCCGCCGGATATCGGGCTCGGAAAAACCCTGCTGTTTTAAGTGCTTCAAAAGCCCGTCCCATTCCGGCGGGGCATAGCCCAGTCCGAAATGGACGATGGTTTTCTCCTGCAGTCCCCGTCCTACCAAATAACGGATCGCGTCCGGCGAGGCCCGCAGCTGCTCATGAAACCAACGGGCGGCGATCCGGTTGAGTTCAAGCAGATCGGCTCTCCGCACCGCGCTTTCTTTGTCGCGCTGCTCTTCCGGCACCGTCATCCCTGCGCGGTCGGCGAGGACTTTCACGGCCTCCACATAATCGAGATGCTCGATGGCCCGAACAAAGGTGATGGCGTCGCCCCCCGCATGGCAACCGAAGCAATAATAGCTCTGACTGCCCACAAACACAGTAAACGAAGGCGTTTTTTCGCTGTGGAAGGGGCAGAGTCCGCTAAGATTGCTGCCCTGACGGCGCAGCTTCACATAGCCGCCGATCAGCTCTTCGATTTCAATCCTGCTTTTGAGCTCTTCCACAAAGCTCTGGGAAATGGCCAACTCCTCACCTTCTTTCACAAATCCTGCCCGCCGCCTGTCCCGCTTTTTCGGGTTTCACGGCGGCAATGGTGAAACGGATACTGTCACCGCCAAACCTTCGGCACAAAAAGCTGCTCAAAGGTCGCGATGCAATAGCGGTCTGTCATCCCGGAAATATAGTCGAGCACCACCCGTTCCACAGTGTCCCGCTCGGTTCTTCGTATGTATTCCGGCGGCAGACGGTCCGGCTGCTTGAGAAAGAACTCAAACAGCATGGTCATGGCCTGCTTGGCCCTGCCCTCTTCCGCCTTGGCGACCGGATTCAGATAGACCCGTTCAAAGAGGAAGTCGTGCAGGGTCTCATAGGCCTCCAAAACCTCTCCCGTCAACCCGATGCCTCCGGTTTCTCCGTTCTCGATCATGTTGAAGATCATGGTATTGATGCGCACGGAATGCCGGTCTCCCAACACCCGCTGCACGCTCTCCGGCAGTTCTTCCTTTCGCAGCACCTGTGCGCGAATCGCATCGTCGATATCGTGATTCACATAGGCGATATGGTCGGCCCAATAGACCAGCCTGCCTTCGGCCGTCTGCGCTTTATCCTGAAGCGAGTGCCAGAGGATCCCATCCCGCACTTCATGGGTCAGATTGAGGCCCTCCCCCTCCTTTTCCAGTGTATCCACCACGCGAAGGCTTTGTTCATAGTGGGTGAAACCGGTGGAGGAGAGTTCATTCAGCACCTGCTCGCCGGAGTGACCGAAGGGCGTATGCCCCAGATCGTGTCCCATACAGATCGCCTCGGTCAGATCCTCGTTGAGCAAAAGGGCGCGGGCGATGGTGCGGGCAATCTGGGAGACCTCCAGCGTGTGGGTCAAACGGGTCCGGTAGTGGTCGCCCTCGGGAGAGAGGAACACCTGCGTCTTATGCTTGAGCCGCCGAAAGGACTTGCAGTGGATGATGCGGTCGCGGTCGCGCACGAATGCAGTGCGCAGCGGGCAGGGTTCCTCCGCGCGGAGCCTTCCCTTCGAGGCGTCTGAAAAGGCGGCGGTGGCAGAAAGCAGCAGATGCTCTCGTCTCTCCAACTCCTGTCTTGTCAGCATGGCAGGTTTCCTCCTTTTTCATCCGGCATGTTGCACAAAGCCTCTCGCAGTCTCTCTTTCATTTGTCTTTTCGCATCTTCTATTCCCGCTCCTCAAAACTTGCCTCCAGAGGAATGGGACGAAAACGCCGCTGCGCTAAAATGGGCTGCGCTGCTCCGAAGGTCAGCTCTGTCAGGGCGGCTTCGAAGCCCTCCCTCTGCACGGTGGGAATGTAATAGGTATAGAGCAGATCCGCTCCGAATTCCAGCTCGTCAACGCCGCCGCCAAACTGGGACAACAGCGCTTCAAAGCGCGTCTTTCCGCTGTAGCCGATGCTGCACAGGCATTCGTCGCAGGCCGTCATGGTGGCGAGTCCCGCCGCCCTGATCGCCTCCTGCGTCGCCTTGGTATAGGCCCGCACCAGGCCTCCTGTGCCGAGCAGGGTTCCCCCGAAATACCGGGTCACCACCACGATCACGTCGACAAGATCGGCTCCCAAAAGCACTTCCATCATGGGAAGACCCGCCGTGGTGGTCGGTTCTCCGTCGTCGCTGTATCGGGCCAGATTGTTATCCCTGATACGGTAGGCGTAGCAGTTGTGAGAGGCGTCCCGATAGCGCTCCCGCATCTCCTTGAGAAAGGCGAGCGCCTCTTCTTCGCTGACCACCGTGCGGGCATGGCCCAGAAACCGGGATTTGCGATCGAGATACACCGCCTCCCCGTCTTGGCACAATGTGATATAGCTGAGTTGCTCTGCCATCGTCTTTCCTCCCGCAGCGCCCGTGCCGGCGGGCGCTCAGCCGATCCGATAGTTTTTCATACGGCCCAGCACGGCGCTTGTGCCCCGCGCTTTGACGAAAATTCCCTGTTCCCTGTAGTCGATCTCCGCCACGATCGCCTGCTCATGCAGCTCCTGAACAAGCCCCGCGCGGTCATAGGGAATCAGGAAGCTGGCGGTGCTGCGCCCCTCGTCGAGCTTTCTCTCAATCAGGGCGAGCAGCTCGGGGATCCCTTCGCCGGTCAGGGCCGAAATGGGCACTGCGTCGCGCAGATGCGGAAGCGGCGCTGCGGCTCCCCGATCCATCTTGTTGAGCGCTGTGATCATGGGGAGTGCGCCTGCGCCCAGTTCCTCGACCAGACCGCGGCAAATCTCCATTTGACGATCGCAGCCCGGATTTGAAATATCCACCACATGCAACAGCAGATCTGCCTGCGAGACCTCCTCCAGCGTGGAGGCAAAGGCTTCGATCAAATGATGCGGCAGGTTGCTGATAAACCCCACGGTGTCGGTCAAGAGAAGCTGCGCCCCGCTCGGCAGCGTCAGTCTGCGGGTCGTGGGGTCGAGGGTGGCAAACAGCTTGTCCTGCGCCAGCACGCCTGCGCCGGTGAGAGTGTTGAGAAGCGTTGATTTCCCCGCATTGGTATATCCCATCACGGCAATCCGCGGCAGATTGGCACGCGATCTGGCCCTGCGCTGCTCCTGACGGGTACGTCTCAGCGCCGCGATCTCCTCTCTCAGGGCGGCGATCCGATCGCGCGCTCTGCGGCGCTGCAGTTCCAGAATGGTCTCGCCCTTTCCGCGGCGCGCGCCCATTCCCCCTCCTCCTCCGAGTCGGGAAAGCTCCACGCCCTTTCCTGTCAGACGGGGCAGTGTGTATTTGAGCTGTGCCATCTCGACTTGAAGACGGCCTTCCCTGGTCACAGCATGGAGATTGAAAATCTCCAAAATCAACATAGACCGATCAAACGCTCTGCAGTCGGTCAGCCGTTCGATATTCTTGATCTGCGACGGGGAGAGTTCATTGTCGAAAATCACGAGCTCGATCTCGTTTGCCTCGGCAAACTCCTTCAATTCTCTCAACTTGCCCTCTCCGAGGTAGGTGGCAGCAGATGGCATCCCCCGCTGCTGGGTGATCACACCCACCACCTCAAAACCCGCTGTTTCGGCAAGACTCTCGAGCTCATCGAGACTGGCCTGCTGCGCCGCCTCCCCTATGCCCTCCTGAAGAAGAGCTGCCAGGACGACCCTGGGGTTTTGCCCGGTTTCTGTGAAGTGTTCTTCTCTTATTCCTGTCTGTAAGTTTCGCAAGGTTCCTCCTGACTGCTTTCCTCCCTGTTTTTGGAACAAAGGGCCGCCGCTCCCCGCCTGCCAGGGCTCATGCCCGTCAATGGAGCGATCGATAAAGAAGATATTAATCCAGTATCATTATATCACACAAATCCCCTGTTTGAAAGGCCCAACATGCACCAGATTCGGCCTTCCTCCCGATTCTTCCAAAATTTTCGCACAGCGCCGCCCCGATTCTCCCTTCGCACCGTTCCCGAAGCCGGACGCGCTGCAGCCCGATCTGCATGGAGCAAGGCTCCATCCCTGTTGTCCTGCATACCGACGCAAGCGCCGACTGCCCCGTGCAGACCGTATTTGGCTTTTCTCTCAGGCAAAAAGGCCCCGGAGCCCTGCCGAAAATCTTTGAGATACAGACTTGACTTTTCCCATGCTTTATGGTAAATTGGTAAAGCATTGTAGATGCTGATTCTTTCGCTGATATGCAGGTGTAGTTCAGTGGTAGAACTCCAGCCTTCCAAGCTGGCCATGTGGGTTCGATTCCCATCACCTGCTCCAAAACCATGCATGCGCCCGTAGCTCAGCCGGATAGAGCAACTGCCTTCTAAGCAGTGGGCCAGGGGTTCGAGTCCCTTCGGGCGCGCCATTTGATTATTCGGTGGGTATAGCTCAGTTGGTTAGAGCGCCAGATTGTGGCTCTGGAGGCCGACGGTTCGAATCCGTTTACCCACCCCATCCTTTCGGTTGGGGGACGCTGAAGCGTCCCCCAATTTCGACCTGATGGAAAATGCCTTTTGCATTCCCGTCTGCCGCGCTGCCGGCGGGTGCTTTCCCGCCGGTCTTTTTCAGAAAAAGCGTTCTGTCCTCACACATTATGATGGATATTGGGATGTAGCCAAGTCGGTAAGGCACAGGACTTTGACTCCTGCATTCCGCTGGTTCGAGTCCAGCCATCCCAGCCAGGCCAGAGCAGAGAGTTCCTCTGCTCTGGCCTTTTTGTGCTTTATCTGTCCCGGAAAGATATGATCCATGAATACGCAGTCACAGCGAATCTGCGCACGATGAAACAGAAACTGGGCTTCAGCGCTTGCAGCTTCCGATCCAGTAGCAGCCGGCGCCGATCACTGCTGCGAGAAATTCCATTCCCTTTAGATAGACGTCATATCCTTTCCATCCGATGATCGGCCCTGAACATACGTAAATTCCCACAAACACGGCAAGCGTGATGACAACTCTCGATGATTCTTCTTTCATTCCGCAGCCCTCCATACAAGATAAGGAACAGAAACTTCGTTCCTTTGGTCGAAGAGGGGCGCGCTTTGTTCCCAGCACAGTTTTCCTAATGCCTGGGGCCATTCGTTCTTTTTCCCTTCCAAAAATGAGAGTGTTCACGCCGGCAAGGTTCCCGCCGGCGTGAACACGACTCAACTAAACCTTCTAGAGCGTTCCGGCTTCGGCCGCTGCGGCCTCCGGCGCGCGCACAGAAATCTCTCCGTCTTTCAGCTCGGCCACGAGCTGTGACACGTCGACGCCCTTCAGGTCTACAATCAGCGCCGCAAGCCGGTCTTCCACTTCTCTCTCCACGGCGCGGCGCAGATTCCTGGCACCGAACTTCTCGCTATAGGAGAGCTCAACCAGCTTCTCGGCAACACCCTCTCCCACCGTCAGACTGCGTCCACCCAGTGCAACGGCCTTTTTCAGATCCTCGAGCATGATGCCGGCAATCTGCAAAAAGTCCTCTCTGGACAGGGGACGGAAGGCCACAATCTCGTCCACTCGGTTGATGAACTCCGGCCGCAGGAAGCCCTCCAGCGCTTTGAGCGCCTTTTCTTTGCTGCGGGTCTCCACCGTGCCTCCAAAGCCGAGCGGCGTTTCGCGGCGCTCGCTGCCCGCGTTGCTGGTCATGACGATCACGGTGTTTTCAAAGTTCACGGTGCGCCCGTGGGAGTCGGTCACCCGCCCGTCGTCCAGGATCTGGAGCAGAAGGTTGAGCACATCGGAATGCGCTTTTTCGATCTCATCAAACAAAATCACGCAATAGGGCTTGCGGCGCACCTTTTCGGTGAGCTGCCCGGCCTCGTCGTATCCGACATAGCCGGGAGGCGCCCCGATCAGGCGGGAAACTGTGTGCTTTTCCATGAACTCACTCATATCGAAGCGGATCATGGTCTCAGGCGTGTCAAACAGCGACCCCGCCAGGGTTTTGCAGAGCTCGGTCTTTCCCACTCCGGTCGGCCCGATAAAAATGAAGGAAGAGGGTTTGCGCTTGGCCGAGATTCCGGCTCGGTTGCGGCGCAGCGCGCGCACCAGGGCGTCGATGGCCTCATCCTGCCCCACCACCCGTGCGCGGAGCTCGTCGGGCAGAGCACTGAGTTTTTCAAACTCGCTCTCGGCGATCTTAGCCGCCGGGATTCCGGTCCACAGTTCAATCACGGCGGCAAGCTGATCCTGCGTGACATGCAGCGTCTTTTTCTCGCTGCCCAGTTCCTCCAGCTCTTTTTCCAGCCGCATCCTCTCACTGACAAGGCGGGCGCGTTCCTCGAAGAAATCCTCCTCGTCGGGCGAGAGCTCTTCTTCCTGCTGCTGAAGCGCGTCGATCTGACGGCGCAGCAGGATCGCCTGGTTGGCCGCCGTATCCTGAATGCTGCACAGGGAGGCAGCCTCATCGATCAGATCGATGGCCTTATCGGGAAGAAACCGATCGGTGATATATCTCTCGGAAAGCATGGCCGCGGCGCGCACCGTCTCGGTGTCGATGATGACGTTGTGATAGGATTCGTAGTAGTTTTTGATCCCCTCCAGGATGTCCACCGTGTCATCCATCGTCGGTTCCTCGATCGTGACCGGCTGAAAGCGGCGCTCCAGTGCGGCGTCTTTCTCGATGGATTTGCGGTATTCGTTGAAGGTGGTCGCGCCGATCACTTGGATCTCTCCGCGCGAGAGCGCGGGTTTTAGGATATTGCCGGCAGACATCGAGCCCTCGGCCTCACCCGCCGAAACCAATGCGTGCACCTCGTCGATCACCAAAATGACGTTGCCCTGCTCCTTGATTTCTTCAATCAGGCCCTTCATGCGGCTTTCAAATTGACCGCGGAACTGCGTGCCGGCAACCAGCGACGTCAGATCCAGCAGATAGATCTCCTTATCCATCAGCTTGGCGGGAACTCTGCCCTCCGTGATGCGCAAGGCAAGTCCCTCCGCAACGGCCGTTTTGCCCACGCCGGGCTCGCCGATCAGGCAGGGGTTGTTCTTCTGACGGCGGTTGAGGATCTGAAGCACCCGGTCGGTCTCCCGCTCCCGTCCCACGATACGGTCCATTTTCCCCTCTCTGGCGCGCTGCGTGAGGTTGATGCAAAACTGGGACAACAGCTTGGGCGGCCGCTTGGAGGAGGCGCTTCTCCCTCCTTTTGCGCTCTTCTTGGTCTGCTTTTCGGGCGCTTCGGCGGTCTTCTCCGGCTCCTCTTTCGGATGCTGCATCATGCCGAAGGGACCCATGGCAAGCATCCCTGGATTTTTCAGAATATCCTTCAAAAAGGGCGGGAGCGACAGAGCGTGGCCGTTTGCATCACTGATTTTTCCGTCAAAGAAATCCTGCAACTCATTCTCCATCTGCTCGGCGTCTTCATTTTCAATCCCCATCTGGGAGAGCACGTCCCTGACGGGACCGATCCCGAGCTCTTTCGCGCATTGCAGGCAATAGCCCTCGTTGATGGTCTTGTCGTTCTCCTTGCGTGATACGAAGACGACGGCCGTTCTCTTTTTACAGCGGGTACAAAGCATATGTTCACCTCGTTTATCTCACGGGCTGCCGCGGCCGTTTGTCCGGCGGATCACAGCAGCTTCTTAAATGGGCTGAATTGATAGAAGTATTTGAAAACCAACGTGGAACCGATGGTTCCCGCGTCGAAGGTTTTTCCCATGTAGTTTTGGAGGTAAGGCGCAAGATATGTCACCAAACCGGCAAAAATCAACACGATCAGAATTCCCTGCACAGCGCCGAGCAGCGCCCCGAACCCATGGTTGAAGCTCTTGAGAACGGGAAGCTTCATAACCAGGTCGGCCACAATGGTCAGCAGCTTGATGGCCAGCAGCACCCCGAGAAAAACCAGCAAAAACCCTGCCGCAGCACTGACGGCATGGGCGAATGGCGTTGCAATGGTTGAGAGCGTTGCCTGACGGGCCGAACCTGTCGCTGCCGACTCAAATCCGGCCTTGACCTGCTCGGGACTGACCGAAAATCGGGCGAAATAAGACTCGAGCATGGGCGGCATATCGGCAAGCAGGCTGTTGAACTGCTCTGCGAACGCAGATGCACTGTCGCCCACGCCGCTCATGTAAGAGAGCAAATACTTGTTGACCGCACGCTCGAAGAAGGGCCCGATATACTGCTTCTCCAGTAGCTCCGCCACGTGGGGGCCGAAGTGCCAGCCGGATACAAGAGCCACCAATGTCCCTGCAAAATCAACCAGCGTTTTCACAAAACCTTTTCGCGCAGCCGACCAGATACAAATCAAGAGAATCAAAACCGACAGCACATCCAACAGAGCGCTCATAATCAAACTCCTTTCCAGTTCAGGCAAGCAGGCCTCCCCGGGGGAAGCCCCTGCGGCTAAACGCCGCTTCTTGTTTCAAAACCCGGTTGCCGATCCCGTCCGGAATCGTAAAATGCTCGGGAAAGCACTCCCCACGGACGAGACATCTTTTCGTTTCTAGGACAGCAGCGTCACACCGCTGCTGTCAATGAGCGCCGCAGTGCCGCCTTTGAGGATCACGCCGCCCCGCACCCCTGCGCTCTGCGGCTGCTCGGCCAGCAAATTGCCTGCTTTATCATAGAGCAGGGCCGTTTCTCCCAGCAGCAAGAGCCGGTCGTAGCCCCCGTAGATCGCCCGGATATCCTCGGTCAGCGTCACGCTCGAGACCTGCGCCGCCTTACTGTCGCAGCAGAGCATGGCGTTTTCGTGAGAGGCGGCATATCGGCCCAGTACTAAGGCTGGGGGATTGAGTGAGCAATAGAGCAGCTTTTGCCCCCCGAAGGAGGTCTCTCCCAACAGGGCGCCGCTCGACAGACTATAGCTGTGCAGCGCACGGTCGGTCAGCACAAGGAGGGTATCCCCCTCGCTGTGAATTTTGAGAATGAGCTCGTCCGGCAGCGAAACCTCGGCGACGGGCTGCTCAGAGGATACCGAGAGAAAGCGGAGCAGTCCGGAAAGCTGCATGCGGTCTGCCGAAAAGCCTGCAATGGCAAGATTCTTCCCGTCGTCCCCGATCGCAACCCCCGTGATATAGCTGCTCGAAGAGACAAAACCGTATTTCTTTTTCCCGTAATGGTTAAATACCTCCAGCACAGAAAGCGACTGCTCCGAGGAGCTCACCAGCGCGAAGGTTCCGTCTTCGCCCACGTCGGCACACAGCATCGCGCCCTGCGCCCGCACAGAACAGGAGAGCGCAACTCCCCCCGTCAGGTAGGCGTTGACCCCTCCGCGGTCGTAGGCCAGAACATAACCGCCCGCCGTTTCCATCGCGGGTGTGCCGAGCGACACCGACACGTTCAGCTTACGGCTGCCGTCCTGCCGGTACACGCCGAGGCTCGAGCCGTTGCAAAGTGCCAGGCAGTCGCGTGAAGCTCCAAAGGCCAAGGAGCCTCCCGTGTCGAGATCCACGGCAAAGCGGGTCGCCTTTTCGGGCTTTTCCCCGCTCAGCCACTGGCGGATGCGGTAGAGGTCGATATCGTTTCGAAAAATTCCCAAAAGCAGTGCGACCAGTGCAAGCAGCAAAAAGGCGATGCGCCGCCGGCGTTTCGCCGCCCGCACTTTTTTTCTGGCTTCACTGTTATCGATCAAAACGGGGCTTTTTTCACCCGGCCTTGTCCGCCCCTTTTTCATAACTCGGCCTCCGTTTCGTGAAAATCGGTCGTCCCCGGCGGATAATAGACCTGCCACAGCGTCAGCCCGTGGGCGGGCACGGTCGCTCCTGCCCTTGCGCGGTCGCGGCTTTTGAGGATCGCCGTGATATCCCTGTCTCCTCCCTCGGCCGCCGCCGTCAGCGTGCCGACGATGATGCGCACCATATTGTAGAGAAAACCGTTTCCCGTGATCTCGAAGGTCAGCATCCCATCCTCCAGCCGTGCGCCGCAGCGGTATATGGTGCGCACCGTTGTCGAGGCAGAGCCCCCTGCCGAGGCAAAACCGGCGAAATCATGCGTTCCCTCAAAAAGCGGGGCAAGCCGGATAAAGGCGTCGGCATCCAGCGGACGGGGATGGTGCCACGACCGCTCGGCCTCAAAGACGTTGCGGGGGCGTTTCGTCCAGATCTGATAGCGATAGGTCTTTCCCAGCGCGTCGTAACGGGGATGAAACGCGGGCCCCACCTCGCAGGCGTCGAGCACCGAAATATCGTCCGGCAGATGGGCGTTGAGCGCCGCGCTAAAGCGGGAAACCGGCAGCGAAGATTCGGTTTCAAATGCGGCGTAATATCGCCTTGCGTGCACGCCGGCATCGGTTCTGGAGCAACCGGTCAGCCCGGGTCGTGTGCCAAGCAGGGCCTCCAGTGCATCCTGCACGGTCTTCTGCACGGTCGGGGCGTTTTTCTGCACCTGAAATCCGGCATAATTCCCTCCCCGATAAGAGAGCGACAGTAAAATCCGTTTGATGAGAATCCCCCCTTTTTCGTCTTTTCCCCGTCGGCTTTTTCCGCAGGGGGAAGGGCGAATCTACAGGGTTTTCGGAATGATGGAAAAGGCCACCCGGTTGGTGCCAAAGAGAATGGCCGGGATGAGCAGCAGCATCACCGCGATCAGAACATGGTCACGGCGCGCCATGGCCATGCTTTTGAGACGAGTGCGTTCTCCATCGGTATGGTAGCATCGGCACTCCATGGCAACGGCCAGTTCGTCGGCCCTGCGGAATGCCGAGATAAACAGCGGCACCAGAATCGGAACCATCGCCTTTGCCCGTTTCAGGATCCCACCCGATTCGAAGTCGGCTCCGCGCGCCTTCTGCGCCGACATGATCTTATCGGTCTCCTCCACCAAAACAGGGATGAAGCGCAGCGCGATGGTCATCATCATGGCAAGCTCCCCCACCGGTACATGCAGCGCCTTGAGGGGTGAAAGCAGCCGCTCCATGGCGTCGGTCAGCATGATGGGCGAGGTGGTATAGGTCAAAAGAGAGGAGCTCAGCACCAGAAGTGAGATACGCAGTACCATGAAGAGGCCGAGCTCCAACCCCTGCCAGGTCGCCGTCAGCTTCCACACCCGAAACAGCGTGTCGCCCTTGGTGTAGAAGAGATTGAGGAGCGAGGTGAAAAGGATCAGCAGCAGCAGCGGGCGAACGGCGCGAAACATCAGCTTCATCGGAATGCGCGAAATCAGAACTGCCAGCGCTAGCAGCGCAGCCATAAAGACAAAGCCGAACAGCGTTTTGACCAGGAAAAGCTCCACCATATAGAGCAGAAGTGCGATCAGCTTGACGCGGGGGTCAAAGCGGTGGATCAGAGAGTCTCCCGGAAAGAATTGCCCCAGTGTGATATCTTTCAAGCGAGAATCCCCCTCTCGATCATCAGCTTCCGAATGGCCTCTACGCCCTGTTCCACGGTGAAGACCTCCCGGGGAAGGTCGAGCCCCGCCGCGCATAGCCTGGCAAACACAGCCGTGACCTGCGGCACCGAAAGCCCCATCTCCTTCAGCTCCTCTGTTTTGGAGAAAACCTCACGCACGCTGCCGCGCAGGGCGAGTCTTCCGCGCTGCATCACCAGCACACTGTCGACCTGACGGGCCACGTCTTCCATGGAGTGCGACACCAGCAGTACTGAAGCGCCCCGCTCTTTGTGATAGCGCTGCACATGCGATAAAATCTCATCGCGCCCTCTGGGGTCGAGTCCTGCGGTCGGTTCGTCCATAATAAGGATCTCCGGCTGCATAGCAAGCACGCCGGCGATGGCCACGCGGCGCTTTTGTCCGCCCGAGAGCTCAAACGGAGAGCGCGAAAGCAGGGACTCATCCACCCCGCAGAGCTCGGCAGCCCAGCGCACGCGGGAGTCGATCTCGCTCTCCTCAAGCCCCATATTGCGTGGACCGAACGAGATATCCCGATACACGGTATCTTCAAAGAGCTGATACTCCGGATACTGAAAGACCAGTCCCACACGAAAACGCAAGGCACGGATGTCGGTCCCGCGCTCCCAGATATTTTTCCCATCCAGCAGCACGGCGCCGGAAGTCGGCTTCATCAGTCCGTTCAGATGCTGCACCAGTGTGGACTTTCCGCTGCCCGTGTGACCAATGATGCCGACATATTCCCCCGGCTCCACCGTAAAGGTCACATCCTCGATGGCCATGCGTTCAAAGGGCGTGCCGACCGAATAGACATGCGTAAGGCTCGATACCTCCAGTCTGCTCATACCGCGCCCTCCTTAAACAGATGCAGGATCGCATCGGCCGCCTCCTGTTCATCGATCACATTGTCCGGCAGGGCGGGACACAGCTTGTGCAGTTCATGCACCAGCGCAGTGGCCTGCGGAACCTCGAGCCCCAGATCTTTGAGCTCCTCTACACGGGAGAAAACCTCCCGCGGAGTCCCGTCCATTGCGATCCGGCCCCGGTCCATGACGACGATGCGCTGCGCCATCGTTGCCTCCTTCATGTAGTGCGTAATCATCACAATGGTAATTCCCTGTTCCTCATTGAGTTTTTTCACGGTGTTGAGCACTTCTGTCCGCCCAAGGGGATCGAGCATGGCGGTGGGCTCGTCAAGCACGATGCAGTGCGGCATCATGGCAATGATGCCGGCAATGGCCACCCGCTGCTTTTGTCCGCCCGAGAGCTGATGGGCAGAATGCTCGCGGTATTCCCACATATCGACTGCCTTCAGCGCGGTTTCCACGCGGTGAGCTGTTTCTTCCCGCGGCAGGTTGAGGTTTTCCGGCGCAAAGGCCACATCCTCTTCCACAATGGTGGCCACAATCTGGTTGTCAGGATTCTGAAAGGCCATCCCCACGCGCTGGCGCACCTCAAACAGGCGATCCGCATCGGCGGTATCGATCCCTTCCACATAAACCTTTCCGCCGACCGGGAGCAGCACCGCATTCATATGCTTTGCCAGCGTGGACTTCCCGCTGCCGTTGTGCCCGAGAACCGCCACAAAGCTCCCCTTTTCAATCTCGAGGTTGACCTCCTTCAGGACAGCCCCATCCTTTTCCCCGGGATAGGAAAAGGTCAGATCTATCATTTCGACCATATCTTGTTCCTTCAAGAGCGCTTCCTCCTCTCACCTTCGCAAACCGCATCTGCGCGGTCATGCAGAGGTTCTCAAGGCATCCAGTAGGCGCTGCTGCCGCAGGGCAGCGGCAGGCCGGTTTCCACCGGCAGTCCCAGTTCGTCGGCAGACACTCTGCCTCCGTATCGGACCGATACCGTCTTATCCAGCAGACAGGCCATCACCGAAGGAGAAAGCCCTGTTGTGTAAGAGTTGACCAGCACAAACAGCGGCTGATCGCTGAGCACCTGCGCCGTCAGTTCCAAAAACGGGTAGATCGCCTGCTCGAGCTTCCAGACCTCACCGGTCGGCCCGCGCCCATAAGAGGGCGGATCCATGATCACGGCGTCATACCGGCGTCCGCGGCGGATTTCCCTCTCCACAAATTTCTTGCAGTCGTCCACAATATAGCGAATGGGCGCCTCCTTCAACCCACACAGCGCGGCGTTTTCCTTCGCCCAGGTCACCATGCCCTTGGCCGCGTCCACATGACAGACCGAAGCCCCCGCTTTTGCACAGGCGACGGTCGCCCCGCCCGTGTAGGCAAACAGGTTGAGCACCGAGATGGGCCGACCCGCCTTTTCGATCAGCGAGCGGCAGAGATCCCAGTTGTAGGCCTGCTCAGGAAAGAGCCCCGTGTGCTTGAAATTCATGGGCTTTAACTGAAAGGTGAGATCGCGATAGTGGATCCGCCAGCTTTCCGGCATGCGGCTCTCTTCCCAGTGCCCGCCGCCGGTGGAAGAGCGGCGATAGTGCCCCTCGGCCCGTTTCCACATCGGGTGAAGCTTGGGAGAATCCCAGATCACCTGCGGATCGGGCCGAATCAGAATATGTCCGTTCCAATCCTCGAGTTTTTCCCCGCCCGAGGTGTCGAGAATTCGATATTCTTCCCAATGATCGGATAAAAGCACGCTGCTTACCTCTCCTTCTTCATCATCGCGGCGGCAAATCGGGCCATGAGCAGTTTGGTGCCCACACCCTCAAACAGAATGGTCAAAAGCTGGTCTCCGCCCGACTCCTTCACCTCTGTGATGATCCCACGACCGAATTTTTTGTGGGTCACGACTTCCCCGCTGCAATACTTTTCTTCCGGCTCCTCCCGTCTCCTTCCCGTCAGCGCCGAGCGGGTGTTGGCAGAAAAACTGCGGTAGGGAGCTGACTGCGAAGCGAAGGCGGGCCTTGCCCGTCCGGCGCTCACGGGCGCGGCGGGCGTGATATCCTCCATGAGTTCTCGGGGAATCTCCTTTAAAAAACGGGAAAGCTGGGTCTCACGGGTCATGTTGTAGGTACGGCGCTGCTTGGCCGCCGTCAGATAGAGGCGCTGCTTGGCCCGCGTGATCGCCACATAGCAGAGCCTGCGCTCCTCCTCGAGTTCCAGAGGCTCGGACAGCACCCTTGCAGAGGGAAAGAGTTCTTCCTCCATCCCCGCCAGAAACACGATCGGGAATTCCAGCCCCTTGGCCGAGTGCATGGTCATGAGCGAAACAGTTCCGGCGCCCTCTTCATAGGAATCCAGATCGGTCGCCAAGGCGGCACCCTCGAGAAATCCCGAAAGAGTGGGGGTTTCCGTCTCCTCCTCGTAGTTTCGGATATTTTCCGCCAGCATATCGAGGTTGGCCGTGCGTTCCCGCCCGTCGGCCGCGTCCTGCTGCCGCAGCTGTTCGAGATATCCCGTGCGCTCCACCACCTGCGTGAGCAGTTCGGAGGGCGGCAGCGTATCTGCCAGTTCCCGCAGCTCTTCAATGAGCTCTCCAAACTTTTTGAGCTTCTCCGCCTGGCGGGAGAGATCGGGAAATTCTTCCACCCTCCACACCAGCTGGAGCAGCGAAAGCCCCGCGGCGGAGGCAAGCTGTTCCATCAGATTTAAAGTGGCGTCTCCGATGCCGCGCTTCGGTTCGTTGATAACGCGGCGCAGACGCAGATCGTCGAGCGGGTTGGCCAGGATCGTGAGATAGGCGATCACATCCTTGACCTCTTTGCGCTCATAAAACTTCATGCCCCCGTAGATGCGGTAGGGCACGCCGGACTTCAGCAGCGCCTCCTCGATGGCGGCCGACTGCGCGTTCGTGCGATACAGCACGGCAAAATCGCTGTAGTCCCGCCCCTCTTTCACACAGGCGTCGAGCACTGTGTCGGCAATGAAGCGGGCCTCGTCGTAGGCGTCGTCCGCATAGAAAAGCCGCGCCGGCTCACCGCGGCCGTTTTTGGTCCAAAGCCGCTTGCCCTTGCGCCCCAGATTGTTGGCAATGGTCCCGTTGGCACAGTCGAGAATGGTCCCAGTGGAGCGATAATTCTGCTCGAGCCGCACCACACGGCAGTCCGGATGGCGCTTTTCAAAGCTCAGGATGTTTTCGATGGTCGCTCCCCGGAAGTGGTAGATCGACTGATCGTCGTCGCCCACCACCATAAGCACCCCGCCGCCTGCCAGCAATTCCGTCAAGACGAACTGGGCATGGTTCGTATCCTGATACTCATCCACCATGATATAGGCAAAGCGGCGCTGATAGAAGCTGCGCACCTCCTCATCTTTGCGGAGCAGCTTGACGGTGAGGCGGATCATATCGTCGAAGTCGAGCGCACCCGCAGCCTCCAGCTTGCTCTGGTATCGCTCATACACTCTGGCGACACGGCTTCTCTGGTAGTCGTTTTGCGCCTGCGCTTCGGCGGCATATTCGGTGGGGCCCAGCAGCGCATCCTTCGCGCGGCTGATAAGATTCAAAAACATGCCGGGCGGATTCTTCTTCTCGTCGATCCCCAGCTCTCTGATGCACTCTTTCATCACCCGCTTGGCGTCGTCGGTATCATAGATGGTAAAATCCTTCGGGTATCCGATGCGGTCGATATCCCTTCTCAAAATGCGCGCGCAGATCGAATGAAAGGTGCCGGCCCATACCTCGAGTCCGCCGGTGCCCACCTGGGTAGTCAGACGATCCTTGAGCTCTCTGGCAGCCTTGTTCGTGAAGGTGACGGCCAGCACCGTCCAAGGACGCACGGGACGCGCGCCGATCAGCGAAAGGGTCTGCTGCTCCCATTCCGGCTCGGGTTCCTTTGCATACTCCTCCAGGAAGTCCACCGTCACCTCGCTGAGGTCGGCGGGCGCCGTTTCATCCTGATAGACCGGCCCAAACCGAAGGAGATAGGCGATACGGTTGACCAGCACCGTGGTTTTTCCGCTTCCCGCTCCCGCCAGAATCAGCATGGGGTCGGCCGGCGCCAGCACGGCGGACAGCTGCTGCTCGTTCATCCCGGCATAGGGTGCTTCGATGATGCGCCGCTTTGCGGCGAGATACCGCTCTTCCAGCGTTGACACGGCCAATCCCTCCTTCTTTCGTCGTTTATCACCCGAAACGCCGCGCTGCGCGGGCAGAGCCCCACAGTTTCGCGGCGCTGATTCGTACCTTTCAGTATAGCAGGCGTTTGCCGCCCTTACAATAGAAAAATCTGTGCGCAAACGGCTGTTTCCTGCCAATTACAAAACATCATAATTATATCGTATTTCGACTCGAAAAGCAATCTTCCTTCACCCATTTTACTGCCCTTCTGCTCCTGGTTTCCCTCCGTCTGCGTTACTTTTCCTTGTCCCCAAGCCTCCCTTGAAACAAAAGCGGCTCCTCCCCTGTTTTCTCTTGCAAAAAATCAAGCGAGAGCCTGCGCCCTCTTTTTTGCGCAAGCCCCCGTTTGATTTGAGATGCATGGGACGCTACCCACTATGTCCGTTTAAAGGCAGTCAACTGCTTGCCAGCAGTGTCCGCAGCGCCTCTAAGGCCCTGCGCTCCAAGCGCGAGACCTGCACCTGCGAGATGCCGAGCAGGGCCGCCGTTTCCTGCTGGGTTTTACTGCGGCAGTAGCGCAGAAGCACCAGCTTTCTTTGACGCTCCGGCAGCTTTTCGAGCGCCATTCTCACTGCGGCCCTGTCCTCCATGCTCTCTGTGAGATCTTCTCCCAATCGCTCCAACAGCGGCAGGCCCTCCTCCTCGATCCCGCCGGAGAGCGAGAGGACGGGAAGGAGGGAATCCAGCGCCAGTGCCGCCGCTTCCCGTTCCATTCCGGCACGATCGGCCAGTTCTCCTATGGTCGGCTCTCGTCCGAGCGTTCCGGACAGTTCCTCCCGCAGCGCCGACAGCCGACGGGCCTGCTCCTTGATCGTGCGGCTGACCCGGATCGCGCCGTTATCCCGGAAATAGCGCCGCAGTTCCCCCAGCATCACCGGCACGGCATAGGTAGAAAACTGCATGCCGGCTTCGAGGTCAAAGCCGGATACTGCCTTCACAAAAGCCATGCAGGCCACCTGAAACAGATCCTCATACTCGGCGTCCCGCCCCAGAAAGCGGGCGGTCACCATGCGGATCAGCCCCTGATTCTCCTCGTAAAAGGCCTCCATTGCCGCGCGGTCTCCCCCTTTTGCCGCGCGCAGAAGAAGGGCTCTGCGGGTTCTTGCCTCCTCCATTTCAAAGCCTCTTGATCATGGTTACGGTGGTGCCCCGCCCAGGGCGGGAACGCACCCGAAGCGAATCCATGAAGGTCTCCATGATCGAAAACCCCATGCCGCTGCGCTCCTCGGCCGGCGCCGTGGTAAAGCAGGGCTCCCTGGCGCGGCCGATATCCTCGATTCCGCAGCCGGTGTCCCGCACCGTCACGGTGAAAATCCCCTTTTCATCAAGTTTCATTGTGATGTATACCTTCCCTGCCGGCATTCCGCGATAGGCGTGGACAATGACATTCGTCACAGCTTCGCTCACCGCCGTTTTGATATCAGCGATCTGCTCGATGGTGGGGTCTGCCTGCGCCGCCAGCGCCGCAGCCGCCACGCGGGCATAGCTTTCGTTGATCGAGATCGCCGGAAGGGTCAGCTTGACCGAATTGTTCCCTTTTATCATGTATTTTCCTCCTCTGCCTTTCTGACATAGCGGTAAGCCCCCGACATCTGCAAAACCGCTTCGATGCGGCCCTGTGCCCCCTTGACGCTCACTTCGCCGCCCAAGCCTGCCATATTCCGATAGCGCCCCATGATAAAGCCCAGCCCCGAGCTGTCCATAAAGCTGACGCCCGACAGATCGATGCAGAGCTTTCTCGGCCGACGTGCGGCAATCTGCCGATCCACCTTCTCACGCAGCAGCACTGCGCTGTGGTGATCGATCTCACCGGCAACCGCCGCCACCAACACCCCGTTTTCCTCCATCAGCTTCAGATTCATTCTCTCGCCCCTTTCGGTGTGTTCTCTCTGCCGTGCAGGCAGTCTGTCCGCTTTTGCGCACAAAAAAAGAGGGATCACGGATAGTTCCATGATACCTCTTGTTCTCCGTCGTTTTTCGACGGATCGTGTTGAGAAAACCTGTTTTTCACATGCAGTCTCGCGCTTTTCCTAAGCGTCGGACACGGTTTCGTCCTGCGCCAGCGTCCCGCGCAGTTCGCCTGCCAGATAGATCGAACCGCAGACCAAAATCCCATCCTGCTCGCCGGCAAGCCGTCTCGCCAGCGCCAGCGCCGCACGAGGATCCTTTTCGACCCTGGTATCGGGACAGGGAGAGCACGGTTTTGCCTCCTCGGGATTCAAGGCCCTCTGATCGGCCGGCGTGGTCAGGATCAGCACGTCGGCCATCTTTGCCGCCGTTTGCAGACAGGGCTGCCACGCCTTATCCGCCATCATGCCGAAAACCACGATCAGGCGGTTCACCTCAGGCCGCAAAAGCTGTTCCACTGCGCGGGAAAGGGCCTCCATCCCACCCGGGTTGTGGCCCCCGTCGACCACGCGGATAGGGGCTTCTCCCACCAGCTCCAGCCTGCCGGGGAAGCGCACCCGGTCAAGCCCCGCCCTCACTGCTTGATAGGGGAGATCAAAACCGCGGTTTCGCAGAACCTCCACCGTTTCAAGTACCGTGACGGCATTGAGCGGCTGGTGCATCCCCGCCAGCGGCAGCTCATAGAATTCCCCGCGGTAGGTGAATGCGTTGCCCTCAAGGCTGGCATAGGTCACCTCCAACTGCGAGGGATCGGGAACGATCAGCTCCGCCTTCTGTCCAAAAGCATGCAGTGCGATCATGTTGGCTGCCTCAAGCTCCTGCACGGGGTAGACCACCGCTCTCCCCCCCTGCTTGATGATGCCGGCCTTGTCTTTGGCAATATCGGCCAGAGTGGCGCCAAGCTGCTTGGTATGGTCGAGGGAGACTGAGGTGATCACGGCCGCCTCCGGCGTTTGGATGAGATTCGTGATATCCCGGGAGCCGCCGATCCCCGCCTCCAGCACCACAATGTCGCACTGTTCCTTTTGATAATGCAGCAGCGCGATGGCAAACACGGTTTCAAACTCACTGGGTGGGGTGTGCCCGCGGCGTTCAAGCTCAGGCACGGCGGACTGTACCGTCTTTAGGCAGGAGACCAGCGCCGCTTCGGGAATCTGCTCTCCGTTCACGGTGATGCGCTCCTCGAAACGCTCCAGATAGGGCGAGACAAACCGCCCCGTGCAATACCCCGCGGCGCACAGAATGCTGTCCAGCATCGCGGCGGTGGAGCCCTTCCCGTTCGTCCCTGTGATGTGGACAAAGCGGAGCGTATCCTGCGGATTGCCCAGCAGTTCGAGCAGACAGCGAATGCGTTTGTGGCCGTCTCTCCCTGCCGGTCTGTAGGAGGAATGAATGGCGGCGACCGCCTCATCTCGTGTCATATCGGTTTGACACCTCCCTTGAAAATCAGCCTCCGCCCATGCGGGGCTGCAGGCACAACAGACAAAACAAGCGCCGCCCGGAGGCGCGGACCTGCGCCTCCGGGCGGGGTATTCCTGCCGGAAACCTTACTGTGCCGCTTTGCCTTCCATCGCGGAAATGGATTGCTCCACGCGAGCCAGCATCTCTTTGAATTTCTCCTCTTTGCGGCGCTCCTCCTCGATCACGGCAGCGGGAGCCTTTGCCACAAAGCCCGGGTTCCCCAGCTTGGAGGCCACTCGCTCAAGTTCCTTGAGGAGCTTCTTCTTCTCGTTGCCGAGACGGGCGAGCTCAGCCTTGAAATCCACCAGATCGCCCAGCGGGATGAAGAGCCGCGCCCCGTCGGTGACGATGGTGACAACGTCTTCCGGAGGAGCCGTGAAAAAGACTTCGCTGGCCGACGCCAAGCGGAGGAAGAAGGGGACTCCCGCGGCGAAGAGGTCTTTCTCTTCGGTTTCGATATAGAGAGCGGCCTTGCGGGAGGGGGCAACGTTCATCTCGGAGCGGCGGGCGCGAATGGCCACGATGGCCGCCATGATTTTCTCCATGTGCGCCTCGTCGGCCGCAAAATTCAGGGCCGGATCGGGCTCTGGCCAGCTCTCAAACATGATGCTCTCCTTCTCATGCGGGATGGAGAGATAGAGCTCCTCAGTGATAAAGGGCATAAAGGGATGCAGCAGCCGCAGTGCAACAAAGAGCACATGGACCAGCACACTCTGAGCGGCCAGCTTGGTCTCTATGTTGTCGTCTTCCGCAAAGAGTCGGGCTTTGCAGAGCTCGATATACCAATCACAGAAGCTGTCCCAGAAGAAATCGTAGAGCTTCGCCAGGGCAACTCCCAGATCATAGCTTTCGAGATTTTCGGTGACCTCTTCCACCAGACGGTTCATCTTGGAGAGGATCCACTTGTCCTCCGGCTCAAGCTGATCGAGGGGCGGCAGCTCGGTGCTCCCGACCTCGAGGTTCATAAGCACGAAGCGGGAGGCGTTCCAAATCTTGTTGGCAAAGTTTCTGGAGGCCTCCACCTTGTCCATGCTGAAGCGGGTGTCGTTGCCGGGGGAGTTCCCCGTCACTAAGGTAAAGCGCAGCGCGTCGGCCCCGTAGAGCTGGATCACTTCCAGCGGATCGATGCCGTTGCCCAGCGACTTGCTCATCTTTCTGCCCTGCGCATCCCGCACCAGACCGTGGATCAGCACGTCGGAGAAGGGCTTTTCCCCCACATGTTCGAGTCCCGAAAAGATCATGCGGGCGACCCAGAAGAAGATGATATCGTAGCCCGTCACCAGCACGCTGGTGGGATAGAAGTAGGCGAGATCATCGGTCTTCTCCGGCCAGCCGAGCGTGGAGAAGGGCCAGAGCGCCGAGGAGAACCAGGTGTCGAGCACATCTTCGTCGCGGCGCAGCGGCGCTCCGCAGTCGGGACAGATCTCAAGGTCTTCCCTGCTGACAAACATTTTTCCGCAGGCATCACAGTAGAAGGCGGGAATGCGGTGACCCCACCAGAGCTGACGGGAAATGCACCAATCCCGCACATTTTCCATCCAGTTGAAATAGGTGTTTTCAAAGCGGGCCGGCACAAACCGGATGTCGCCCTTGCGCACCGCCTCAATGGCCGGCTCGGCCAGAGGCTTCATCTTGACGAACCACTGGGTCGAGGTCATGGGCTCCACATCGGTGCCGCAGCGGTAGCAGACGCCGACATTGTGGGGCAGGTCTTCCACCTTGACCAACAGTCCCTGAACCTCGAGGTCTTCCACCACGCGGCGGCGGGCTTCATAGCGGTCAAGCCCCGCGTACTTTCCGCATCCGGCCGTCATCTTTCCTTCTTCGTCGATCACCAGGATGAACTCCAGCCCGTGGTTTTTCCCCATCTCGAAGTCGTTGGGGTCGTGCGACGGGGTGACCTTGACGCAGCCGGTGCCGAACTCCATCTCCACGTATTCGTCGGCAAAGATGGGGATCTCTCTTCCCACCAGCGGCAGGATCGCCGTTCTCCCGATCAAATGGGTATACCGCGCATCCTTGGGGTTCACGGCAATGCCAGAGTCGCCCAGCATGGTTTCGGGGCGGGTGGTGGCGCACACGATGGTCTCGTCGCTGTCCTTGATGGCATACTTGATATGCCACAGCTTTCCGGCCTTTTCGGTATATTCCACCTCAACGTCAGACAGCGCGGTCTTGCAGTTGGGGCACCAGTTGATGATGCGGTTACCCTGATAGATCAGGCCCTTTTCATACAGGTCGACAAACACCTTGCGCACCGCGTCCGAGCATCCCTCATCCATGGTAAAGCGTTCGCGGCTCCAGTCGCAGGCGCTGCCCAGCTTTTTCAGCTGATTGATGATCGTGGAACCATATTTCTCCTTCCAGGCCCACACACGCTCCAGGAAGGCATCTCTCCCCAGGTCGTAACGCGTCAGTCCTTCCTTCCGCAGCATCTCCTCCACCTTGATCTGGGTAGCGATGCCGGCGTGGTCGGTTCCGGGAAGCCACAGCGTTTCATAGCCGCGCAGCTTCTTGTATCGAATCAGAATATCCTGGATCGTCTCATCCATCGCATGCCCCATGTGGAGCTGTCCCGTTACATTGGGCGGAGGAATTACGACGGTAAAGGGCTCCTTCTTACTTTGATTGTCGGCCTTAAAACAGCCGTGCTTTTCCCAGTGGGCATACAGTCGGTCTTCCACTTCCTGTGGCTCATAGACCTTTTTGAGCTCTTTTGCCATCACGCATATCCTCCTTTAATTATTTTGCGCACATGAGTGGGGCGGGATATCTGAAACAGCGCCCCGCTTTGCACAATTGTTTTTTTATTATACCGCCGCGCCAATGTTTCGTCAATGCCGCATTCGCCTTCCTTCGCCAAACTTTTTTATCCTGCAAAACAGAGCGGACAAGAGCGGCCGGCGCACACTCTTTTTCTCCCAATTCCTGCGGCAGGTTTTCCCTTCTTTTTTTACTCTTTTCTTCTCACCTTCCCGCAAAAGCGGTTGTCCTTCCCTTTTTGGCTCCTTTCAGCAGCCTCAAAAAACAAGGATCCGGGCCAGCATCTGCCGGTCCGGACTCCTCAAAAGGCTTTTACTCTCCTGTTTTTACAGCTTCGCGATGATCGCATCGGCAAATTCCTGGGTCCCTGTGCTCCCACCGAGATCCTGCGGCAGGAATTCTCCCTCTCCGATCACGGCGGTCAGGGCGTTTTCCACCCGGTCGGCTGCCTCCTGTTCTCCGAGATGCCGCAGCATCATCACGCCGGAGAGCAACAACGCCATGGGGTTGGCGGTATTCGTTCCCGCACGGTGGGGAACGCTTCCGTGGATGGCTTCAAACACGGCTTCCTTTTCTCCGAGGTTGGCGCCCGGCGCCACGCCGAGACCTCCGACCAGTCCTGCGCAGAGATCCGACACAATGTCGCCGTAAAGATTGGGCAGCACCAGCACGTCAAAGATCTCGGGGGTCTGCACCAGCTTCATGCAGAGCGCGTCAATGATGCGGTCCTCAAATTCGATGTTCGGATATTCCAGCGCCATGGCGCGGGCTTCTTCCAGGAACATTCCGTCGGTGCACTTCATAATGTTGGCCTTGTGGACCGCCGTCACCTTCCGACGGCGGTTCTTGACCGCATATTCAAAGGCATAGCGCAGAATTCGCCGGCAGCCTGCTCTCGTAAAAATCTTGATGCTCTCGGCGGCGTCTTTTCCCACCATGTGCTCCACGCCGGCATAGAGATCTTCGGTGTTTTCCCGCACCAGCACGATATCGATATTCTCATAACGGCTCTTCACGTTAGGATAGTTCTTTGCCGGCCGCAGATTGACATAGAGGTCCAACTCTTTGCGCAGCGCAACGTTGACGCTGCGGAACCCCGTGCCGACAGGGGTTGTGATCGGTCCCTTCAACGCCACGCCTGTGCGGCGGATCGAATCGATGGCGCTCTGGGGCAGTGGGGTGCCGAAACGCTCCATCTGGTCGGCGCCCGCCTCCTGCACGTCCCACTCGATCTTTGCTCCGGAGGCGTCGAGAATGCGGCGGACCGCCAAAGAGATCTCGGGGCCGATCCCGTCCCCGGGAATGAGGGTTACATTATGCATGATGGTTTCCTCCTTCTTTTGTAGCGTTGAGAAGGCCGCCTGCCAGGAGCATCTCCGCCTGACGCTGGGAAATATCCAGCCGCAGCGCGATGCGCTCTCCGCCTTCGGTCACCGCGCAGAGAAGGGTTCCCTCGGCGGCGGCCGCCACCTGCTCACGCGCATGCTCCAGAGTGATGCGCGCGCCCAATGCAAGCTTGTCGTAATCGGCCTCGTTCTCAAAAACCAACGGGAGAATGCCGTTGTTGACGAGATTCGCCGCGTGGATTCTGGCGAAGGACTTGGCGAGCACGCCCTTGACCCCCAGGTAGAGCGGGGCGAGCGCGGCATGCTCTCTGCTTGAGCCCTGTCCGTAGTTCACGCCGCCCACAACAAAGCCGCCGCCCTTTTCTTTGGCGCGCTTCGGGAAGTCCTTGTCGCAGGGGGTCAGACAGTATTCAGCAAGATGGGGGATGTTGGACCGGTAGGGCAGCAGTGCCGCCGTGGAGGGCATGATGTGATCCGTGGTAATGTTGTCCTCCACCTTGAGCAGCACCTCTCCGGAAAGGGTTTCCGGCAGCGGCTTGTTGATGGGGAAAGGCTTGATATTGGGGCCGCGCACCACCTCCACCTGCTCGCCGGGCGCCGCCGGAGCAGCTACCATGTTGTCGTTTGCGGGGAAGGCTTCGGGGCGGAGCGTGACCGGCGTTGTCTGCAGGCTGCGCGGATCGGTGAGCACACCGGCAAGCGCCGAGGCCGCGGCGGTTTCGGGGCTGACCAGATAAACCTGCGCCGAGGCCGTTCCGCTGCGTCCGCAGAAGTTTCGGTTGAAGGTGCGCAGCGACACCGCGTCGGTGGCGGGGGCCTGTCCCATTCCGATGCAGGGGCCGCAGGCGCTCTCCAGAATACGGGCTCCGGCCGCGACCATGTCGGCAAGCGCGCCGTTTCTGGCCAGCATGGTAAGCACCTGTCTCGAGCCCGGAGCGATAACCAGGCTGACATTTTCCGCCACGGTCCTGCCGCGCAGGATCTCGGCCACCTTCATCATATCGGCAAAGGAAGAGTTGGTGCAGCTTCCGATCGCAACCTGATCCACCTTGACACCGGAGAGTTCCCCGACCGGAACCACCTTGTCGGGGCTGTGGGGACAGGCTGCCAGCGGAATCAGCGAGGAGAGATCGATCTCCACCGTCTCCTCATAGGCGGCGTCGGCGTCGGGCAGCAGCTCCTTCCAGTCGTTTTCTCTGCCCTGCGCCGTGAAGAACTGGCGGGTCACGGCGTCGCTGGGGAAAACCGAGGTGGTGGCTCCGAGCTCGGCACCCATATTGGTGATGGTGGCGCGCTCAGGCACCGAGAGGGCCGCGACCCCCTCGCCGGTGTATTCCATTACCTTGCCGACTCCTCCTTTGACCGTGAGCCGGCGCAGCACCTCGAGGATCACGTCTTTCGCGGTCACCATGGGGGGCAGTTTGCCCGTCAGCTTCACCTGACAGACTCTTGGCATCAAAACGTGATAGGCTCCACCGCCCATGGCGACCGCCACATCGAGTCCGCCCGCGCCGATGGCCAGCATTCCCACCGCGCCGCAGGTCGGCGTGTGACTGTCCGAACCGAGCAACGTTTCGCCCGGTTTCGAAAACCGCTCCAGATGCACCTGATGGCAGATGCCGTTTCCGGGGCGTGAAAACCAAATGCCGTGCTTTTTGGTGACCGTCTGGATGTATTTGTGATCGTCGGCATTTTCAAAGCCTGCCTGGAGCATATTGTGGTCCACATAGGCGACCGACCGCTTGGTCTTGACCCTGTCGATGCCCATCGCCTCAAACTGCAGATAGGCCATCGTGCCGGTCGAATCCTGCGTCAGGGTCTGGTCGATGCGAAGGGCGATCTCCTGCCCTGGGATCATTTCTCCCGAGACAAGGTGCGAAGCAATCAGCTTCTGAGTTACATTCATAACGGTATCCCCTCTTTTTTTGCATATTGTCAGCGGCAGAACCGGAAACGTTCTTATTTCCACATGCCGCAAAAGGCTTACAATCCAGGAGGAGGGCTCTCCAAAAGGAAAGCCCTCCCGCTGCACGGGAAGCGTATCAGGCAATGCCAAGCCGTACGCACTGCTCCGCAAGTTCCGCGTTTCCGATGATGGTGACACGGCCCTTCTCATACTGCTCGTCCACCCAGTCCTTCAGGAGAACCACACGGGGATCGTCTTTGTCGATGGGATTTTCCCGCCGTCCGAGATGCCCCGAAAGCCACATGGCAAGGCCTGCGGCTCCCGACGTCTTGGTAATGGAAACCTTCGGCGGGCTTTTGAGAATGGTCGTCGTGTCGAAAATATTGTAGATTTCCTCGTCTTTGAGCAGGCCGTCGGCATGGATTCCCGCCTGCGTCATGTTGAAGTCTCTTCCCACAAAGGGCGTGTTGTCGGGGATATGGTATCCGAGCTCCTCTTCGTAGTAATCGGCAATATCCCGGATAGCGGTGGGGTCCATCCCGTCGAGAGTGCCGCGGAGCTGTGCATATTCCATCACCATGGCCTCAAGCGGCGTGTTGCCCGTGCGCTCGCCGATCCCAAGCAGCGAGCAGTTGACCGAGGAAGCTCCGTAGAGCCAGGCCGTGGCAGAGTTGACGACTGCCTTATAAAAATCGTTGTGGCCGTGCCACTCGAGCAGTTCAGAGGGGAATCCGGCATAGTTGCGCAGCCCATAGATAATTCCGGGAATGCTGCGCGGCATGGAGGCGCCGCTGTATGGGATCCCGTATCCCAGCGTGTCGCAGGCGCGAATCTTGATGGGCCGTCCGCTCTGCTCCATCAGCCGCCTCAGCTGATGGGCAAAGGGAATCACAAAGCCGTAAAAATCGGCACGGGTGATATCTTCAAAGTGACAGCGCGGATTGATCCCCGCGTCAATGGCGTCGGCGATCACCTTGAGATAGTCGTTCATGGCCTCTCCGCGGGTCTTTTTGAGTTTTTTGAAAATGTGATAGTCGGAGCAGCTCACCAGAATGCCGCACTCCTGGAGTCCCATTCCGCGCGCCAGCTCAAAATCCTTTTGAGTGGCGCGGATCCATCCCGTGATCTCGGGGAAGGGCAGCCCGAGATCCTGGCAGCGGGTCAGCGCCTCCTTGTCCTTCTCACTGTAGAGAAAGAACTCACACTGACGAATCTTGCCCTTGGGTCCGCCCAAGCGGCTGAGCAGCTTGTAGAGATGGACAATCTGATCGGGCGTGTAGGGCGCGCGGCTCTGCTGACCATCGCGAAACGTGGTGTCCGTAATCCAGATCTCCTTGGGGGTATCCATCGGAGACAGACGGTAATTGAAGGTGCACTTGGGAATCTCGGAATAGGGGAAAATCTCACGATACAGGTGAGGTTCTTCCACATCCTGCAGATTGTAGTTGTGCTCGATTTCGGTCAGAAGATTGGAATTTTTGTCGTACTCAATCACGATGGCGGTCCTCCATAAAACAACCCGTTTTTGAATTGATGTATACAAGCATACGACTATATCGATTTTTTGTCAAGTGGATGCTGCATCTTTTTTAAAAATTTTCTAAAGTGCGGGGGCTGCGTTTTGAAATTTGAATAAAAATTCATCTTGCTTGCTTTTCGTCTGTGCGGTTCTGCGGCCCGCTTTACCGGCTTTTCCCGAAGGTTTGTCCGGCCCTCTCCTTCTTGATTCATACATACACTTCCCCTGAGTCGGCGGGTTCCTCTCCTATCTGTCCCTTCCTTTGCCGACGGCGGAGCTTTTCTTTTCTTTTTTTTTCGAGAATTCTTGCCGAAATCTTCCACATATGGTAAAATAATTTGTCTATATGATATGGTATTTAATGATACCCCTGTCTCAAAGGATTCCACATCGCGACCACGCATGATCCAGGATGCAGTCGTCCCTGCCCGCCCTGCCGACGAGGCAAACCCCTGTCCCCGTGTTCACGCGCGCCCGTGGTGGGAGGCGGGCCGGCTCCTTCGGCCCATCACATCTGCCCATTTGCAAGATCTCGGCGGCGTATCCGCTGTTTGGAGGGAATCCCATGAACCAAAAGCCCCAGTCCAACATCTGCGTGATCGGCTCAATCCATGCGGATTTGAGTCTTCGTGTGTCTCATCTATCGGCCCCGGGCGAGACCGTTTCAGGGACCGACTTTCAACTGTCTCCCGGCGGAAAGGGCGCCAATCAGGCCGCTGCGGCCGCCAAGCTGGGAGGGACCGTCTGTCTGCTCGGCCGGATCGGAAGCGACTCGTTCGGCGAATCCGTTTTTTCCCGCCTCCAATCCGCCGGCATAAACTGTTCCGGTCTGGAACGCGACGGCGACCTTCCCACCGGAATCGCCATGATTCAGGTGGACGCTGCGGGACAAAACGCCATCTGTGTCGCTCCCGGCGCCAACGCTGCCGTGACGACCGATTATCTCCACCGCGTCAAGCGCCTGATCGACGACGCTTCGATCGTGCTGCTCCAGCTTGAGATCCCCATGGAGACCACCTTGTGGGCAGCCGAATACTGTGCCGGACAGGGGAAGCTGGTCATCCTCGACCCCGCCCCTGCCCTGCCCCTTTCCGATGAGCTGCTGGGGCACGTGGGCATCGTCACCCCGAACGACACCGAGCTCTCCCGGCTCACGGGGATCCCCCTGACAGACGATGCCGCACGGCTTGCCGCCTGCAAGGCTCTGCTGACACTGGGGGTGAAAACCGTGATCAACACGGCCGGCGAAAAGGGGGTATACGTCTATTCCGGAGATGAGCTTGCGCACTACCCCGCCTACGACGTTGCGGCGGTTGATACCACCGCAGCGGGCGACTCCTTCAACGGTGCGCTGGCCTATGCCTTCTCGGTCGGACTTCCCTTCTCTCAGGCCGTGGAATTTGCCAACCTCGCCGCCGCGCTCTCCACCACAGGCTACGGCGCGCAGGCGGCGATGCCGACGGCGCAGCAAACGGCCGCGGCCAGCTGCCTGCCCAAAAAGAACCTGTAGCGCTGCCGGCCTGATTTCCGTCACCCGCCCGTTTGTCCATCATAAGGAGAACCATCTTGAAACGACAACTACTCAACCACACCTCTGCCAATCACAACCGTCTCCCCCTGACCAAGGCGCTCCGCCAGCTCGTTCTTTCTGCGGTGCTTCCCTTGCTGATGTTTTTCTTCTGGGCGCAGCCGGCCCTTGCCGCCGAGCAGCCGGTGCGCGGCGTGTGGATCGCCACGGTCTATTCGATCGACTTTCCCCACACCGATACTGTCGCCTCCCAACAGCAAGAGCTGCGCGATATTTTAGACACCGCAGAGAAGGCCGGCCTCAACGCCGTTTTCTTCCAGGTGCGTCCGACCGGAGATTCCTACTATCTCTCCGGCGTGTTCCCATGGGCAAAATCTCTGACCGGAACGGCCGGCAAAGACCCCGGTTGGGATCCTCTCGCCTATCTCATCGAACAGGCCGACGCCCGGGGGATCGCGGTGCATGCCTGGGTCAACCCCTATCGTTTGACCGAGGGCAGTGTGAGCAATCCGACCCGCGACGTCTCCGCGCTTCCCGCAGGGCATCCCGCTCGGGAGAACCCCGCGATGGCCGTTGCCTATGATGACGGCAAGCTCTATCTCGACCCCGGCAATCCCGACTCCATCGATCTGGTCGTGCGCGGCGTAGAGGAGCTGGTTCGCAATTACAACCTGGCCGGCATCCATTTCGACGACTATTTCTATCCCTCGCCCACCGTTACCAAGGACGGGAAAACCTATACCGCCGCCTTTGACGATGCGGAAAGCTATGCCCGCTACGGCGGTTCTCTCTCCCTTGCCGACTGGCGGCGCTCCAACACCCGCCGGCTGATCGAAGAGGTGGGCCGCGCGATCCGGGCCATCGATCCCGACTGCGCGTTCGGCGTGGCGCCCAGCGGCATCTGGAGAAACGCCTCGAGCGATCCCGCCGGTTCCGACACCACCGGATTCGAAAGCTATTCCAGTCTCTACGCCGACGTCCGATCCTGGGTGAAGGACGGGCTGATCGACTATGTCTGCCCACAGATCTACTGGCCCATCGGCCAAAAGGGCAGCGACTACGATGTTCTTGTCCGCTGGTGGAGTGACGTCTGCCGCGACACCGGAGTGGCTCTCTATATCGGACACGCCGCCTACCGTGTGGGAGAGACCACTGCCTGGAAAGACACCTCTGAGATCCCCCGTCAGCTTGCTCTCAACGAGAAGCTCGGCAATGTGGAGGGTGCCGTGTTCTACGGCTACTCCAAAATCAAAGAGAACACCCTCGGGCTGGCCGATACGCTGCGCGCGCTGTTTGTGCAGGGCGCCGCGCTCCCCGCTTCCTCTTCCATCGCCAAAGCCCCCATTCCCGAGGGGACGCCCAAGGCCGACGGGCTTGTGATCGCATCCCCGGGCAACGGCAGCACCCTCACCAGCGCAAAGAGCTACATCATCGGGGCGGGCGATCCAAACGAGCCCATCTATGTCAATGGGCAGGAGATCGACCGCACCCCTTCCGGCTATTTCTGCCTCTATGTCCCGCTCACGGAGGGGAAGAATACCTTCGTCTTTGAGCACCAGGGAAAAACCACAAACTACACGCTGATCCGGAAAACCGCGTCGTCTTCTTCCGGCGGCGGCATTGTCCTGAACGACGCGGCCTTCGCCGAGGGAACCCTTTTCCCCACCTCCAATTCCCGCTATGCGCCGGGCGAAACCTTCACGCTGACCTGTGTGGCGCCGCAGGGCTCCTCGGTCACGGCCGCTCTGGGCGGGACCACCTATGCTCTCTCTCCCGAGCAGGTGGTCTCCACCAAAGGAAGCGTCCCCGCACAGAAATACACCGCCACCGTCACCATGCGGCCGCATTCCGGCAAGGGGCTGATTTCACTCGGCGCTCCCTCCTATACCTTGGTCTACAACGGGAAGACCGTCAAAAAGTCCGCTCCGTCCCAGGTCTACTGCTATATGAAGGACGACACGCTGGTCGGTACGATCAATGTCGACTGTGCCGTCATGCGCACCTCCAATTCCTCCTCCGCCTCCCGCAAGACCTCCCTTTTCCGGGGCGCGCGCGACTACATCGTCTGGGAAACCGATACCTACTATCAGTTCCGCTATGGCGGCTGGACCCTCAAGAGCAACGTCAAGACCTCTCATGAGAAGCTTCCTTCGAATATTGCAGCCAACGTCACCGGTTTTTCCACCGCCCACATCACCTCCATCCAGTGGAAACTGCCGACCTTCCCCGCCTACACTATGAAGGAAAAGAACGGTTCTTTCGAGCTCACGCTCCACAACACGACCGATGTGAGAAGCCGCATCACTCTGGCCTCCAACCCCCTGCTGCACAGCGTCACCTGCCATCAGAAGGGGAACGACGCCGTCTACACCTTCACCTTCAAGGAAGGGGCCGCGCTCAACGGCTTCACCCTCTCGCACAACGGCGGGTATCTCACTCTGGCTCTGCGCAATCCTCCCACCCTTGCCGCCGGAGATAAGCCCCTTGCCGGCAAGACCATTTTGGTCGACGCCGGTCACGGCGGCGGAGACCCCGGCGCATCCGGCCCGCTCGGCGCAAACGGCGACCGGGAGAAGGAGCTCAACCTGCGCGCGGCTCTGGCCCTGAAAAAGGAGCTGGAAAACCGCGGAGCCGCCGTCATGATGACCCGTGCGGGCGATGAATCCGTCTCCCTTGAAGAGCGCGTTGCCATCACACGCTCCGTGAGACCCGTTTTGTTTGTCTCCCTTCACCACAATTCCGTCGACTATGTCACCGACGTCGGCAAATGCTACGGCGTCACCACCTACTATTCTGAGGATTTCTCCGCGCCTCTCGCCGCCGTGGTGCAGCGGTACGCAGCAAAGGCCACCGGCGCTTACAGCCGAGGCGCGGTGGCGCAGGGACTGGCCGTCTGCCGCGTATATGAATGCCCCAGTATCCTGGTGGAGCTCGGCTTCGTCACCAATCCCAATGAATATGAGCTGCTTGTCGACGACAGCTACATCCAAAAGGAAACAAAAGGCATTGCCGACGGCGTGGTCGCCTATCTCGGCGGCGAACGCTGACCGCTTCGAGCAATCCCCTCGCCTTACGGCCCATTGCCGTATTTCCTCTTGTCAGACCCCTGCCGGTACACCCTTTGACTGTAAAGGAGGTTCCTCCCATGTTCAGAAATATGCTTCGATTCAAACAGCAACTCTCAAATGAAGAATGCATTGCGATCCTGAAGAGCGAGCCCCGCGGCGTTCTCTCGGTCCTCGGCGACGACGACTACCCCTATGGGATGCCCATCAACCACTTCTACTGCGAAGAGGACGGAAAGCTCTATTTCCACGGCGGGAAAACGGGCCATAAGATCGACGCTATCCGCCGGCACGACAAGGCCTCCTTCTGCGTCTATGATCGGGGCTTCCGCAGAGAGGGCGAGTGGGCCCTCAACATCAAAAGCGTGATCATGTTCGGGCGCATTGAATTCATTGAGGATCAGGAGCAGCTCTGCCGGATCGCCTGTCTGCTCAGCAGAAAGTTTACAGACGACGAGGCCTATATCGAGCATGAGATTCTGCATTCCGGCCCCGGCACCCTGATGTTTGCTCTGAACCCGGAACACATGACCGGCAAGCTGGTCAACGAATCCTGAAGCTGCCCATCCGAATCGATTTTCCAAAAAGGCACGGCCTATGCCGTGCCTTTCCCTTTCTCATGCTCCTTCAGGGGGCCATTTTCTCTTTTGAACCCCATGCGATTTTACTGAAAAACCCTGCCTGCACGTATCTTTCCGATACAAATGCCGAAAAATTTTGCTTTCCGATTGAAAAACGACCGGATTTTGCTATAATATATTTTATACACTTCACAATGATTGCTGTGAGACTTTGTCACATGTGTTTTCCGGAATTGACCACGCGACTGTCTGCACACGTCGAAGGAGGTTTGCCATGCTGAACAAATCTCAAATTCGCCGCAATCTCAAGGGGATGAGTCGGCGAATGCTCAAGGGCAGCTGGGGGCTGGCCATCGCCGTTTTGCTGGTACCGCTTGCGGTAAGCCTGAGCTTCACGCTCCTGCTCTATGCGTCGGCAACGGTCATGGGAATCGATCCGAAATCCGTTGTACTGCAAGGTTATTTTCTCGCCCCTACTGCCCAACTCAAGGCCTATTCCCAGCTCAGCTCACTCAGTTCATTCCTGCAGCATCTGCTGACAATTCCCATCGGGTTCGGAATCACTGCCTGGTTCATCTCTTTGACCGATGGAGAGCGCGGTCCTTTTTCCACCGTGTTCTGCTGGATGGACACGTTGTCCCGCTTTGGGAAAACGCTCCTTCTCACTTTTCTGCTCATGCTGCGCACCATCGGCTGGGCTCTGCTGATCGTAGTGCTTCCTCTGGTTGCCTTTTTCGTCTACTTCGCTCCGGTCTTCGTGCGGTTTGTAGAAGGCCTTCCGCCTGCCGTGCTGGCCCCCTGGGTGGAAGAGTTTGCACAAAACAGCAATCTCCCGCAGGGCCTCAACTATGCCTTTGAGGATCTGATCCCCTATCTGGAGAACACTCCCGCCATCCTCGGCATCCTGTTGGGCGGATTTCTTCTCTTCCTTGTCCTCGCCTTTATTCTCTATGTGTGGATGCTGCGCTATCTGCCCTTGGACTATCTGGCCAATCGCAATCCCGAAGCTTCTTGCGGAGAGCTGTTCAAAAACAGCGTTCGCATGATGAAGGGACACCGTTTCGAAGCAATGTGGTTCCATCTGAGCTTCCTCGGCTGGTTTCTCCTGGCCTCTGCGGTCAGCGGCTTTCTCGCCGCTTCTGTCTCCTTCCTCAGCGGCGTCCCGCTGCATGTTTTGAACCTTTTGCTGATCCCGCTCCCCTATCTGGTCTTATCCGCCTATTTCAACACGGCCAACGTGCTCTTTTGCGAGTATATTCGGGACGCCTCCCGGCTTGACGGCGGACCGGCCCCCTACAGCGTCTACCGCGAGAGTCAGGCTCCGGTGCCCTTCGAGCTCTCGGATCCCAGTGAGGAGCCGCCCACGCAGATCGATCCGCCCCTTTCGTAAAACCCTTCCCGTCCCGTGCGTTTCCGTGGCCGCCGTTTCCCACGGCGCCGCGTTTCAGCCGATTCCAATCATAAGGAGGATTTCTTCATGAGTGAAAAACAGACCTATTATATCACCACACCGATCTACTACCCCTCTGACAATCTTCACATCGGCCACGCCTACTGCACCGTCGCGGCCGACGCTGAAGCTCGCTTTCGTCGTCTCGAGGGATACGACGTCATGTTCCTGACCGGCACCGACGAGCATGGCCAGAAAATCGAGCGCAAGGCCATTGCGGCCGGAAAATCTCCCAAGCAGTATGTCGACGAGATCGTGGCTGGGATCAAGGACCTCTGGAAGGTGCTCAACATCAGCAACGACCGCTTTATCCGCACGACCGACGACTACCACGTCGCCGCCGTGCAGAAAATCTTCAAAATGCTCTACGACAAGGGCGATATCTACAAGAACGAGTACGAGGGCTGGTACTGTACCCCCTGCGAATCCTTCTGGACCGAGCATCAGCTGGTCGACGGCAAGTGCCCCGACTGCGGACGCGAAGTGGAGCTGACCAAGGAAGAAAGCTATTTCTTCCGTCTTTCCAAGTATCAGAAGGCGCTGGAAGAGCTCTATGAGAAGAACCCCAACTTCATCTCCCCCCAGACCCGTCTCAACGAGATGCTCACCAACTTCATCCGTCCGGGGCTCGACGATCTCTGCGTCTCCCGTACCTCCTTCAAGTGGGGCATCCCCGTGACCTTCGACGACAAGCACATCGTCTATGTGTGGGTCGATGCGCTCTCCAACTATATCACGGCCCTCGGCTGGGGCTCGGACGACGATTCCCTCTATCAGAAATACTGGCCGGCACAGGTGCACCTGGTCGGCAAGGAAATCGTGCGCTTCCACACCATTATCTGGCCGGCCATGCTGATGGCGCTCGACATCCCGGTTCCGGAGATGGTCTTCGGCCACGGCTGGCTGCTGCTTGAGGGCGGCAAAATGAGCAAGTCCAAGGGCAATGTGGTCGACCCGCTGGTGCTCTGCCAGCGCTACGGGACCGATGCGATCCGCTACTTCCTGCTGCGCGAGGTTCCCTTCGGCCACGACGGGATCTTCTCCAACGAGGCCCTTATCAACCGCATCAACTCCGATCTTGCCAACGACCTCGGCAACCTTGTCAGCCGCACTCTGACCATGAGTGAAAAATACTTCGGCGGCAAGATCGCCGCAACCGGTGCAAGCGACGTCCTCGACGATGAGCTGAAGGTTCTGGCCGGCGACGTGGTTTCCAAATACACCGGCCTCATGGAGCAGCTGCTCTTCTCCAACGCCTTCTCCGAGGTTTTCCGCCTGGTCTCCCGCGCCAACAAGTATATCGACGAGACCATGCCCTGGAAGCTTGCCAAGGACGAAGCCAGCAAGGACCGTCTCCAGCAGGTGCTCTACAACCTGTGCGAAGTGCTTCGTATCGTGTCCATCCTCATGCAGCCCGCCATGCCCGACACCTCCGCCAAGATCCTGGGTTACCTCGGCGTTGACGAAGCCGGCTGCGAATGGGCTTCGGTGAACACCTTCGGCGCCACCGCTCAATTCTCCACCTCCAAAGGAGAGATCCTCTTCCCGCGTATCGATCTGGAAAAAGAGCTGGATCAACTCGAAGCGGACAAGCAAAAGCGCGCTGCAGAAGCCGCAAAGGCCGCCCCTGCGGCCGAAGCCAAGGACGCCGCGCCCGCCGAAATCACGATCGATGATTTTGCCAAGCTCGATCTGAGAGTTGCCGAGATCGTCGCCTGCGAGATCGTGCCCAAGTCCGACAAGCTTCTCAAGCTTTCGCTCAAGGTCGGCAAAGAGGATCGCACGATCGCCGCCTCCATCCGGGAGTGGTACAAGCCTGAAGACCTGGTCGGCCGCCGCATCATCATTGTGGCCAACCTCAAGCCCGCCGTTTTCCGCGGCGTGGAGAGCCACGGGATGCTGCTTGCCTGCGAAAACTCGGAAGACGACTGCAAACTGGTCTTTGTTGACGACTGCACCCCCGGCAGCCAGGTCCGCTGAGCCTTCTGCGCCGCATCGACCTGACTTACGTGCAGACCTTAAATCCGCTATGATGCACTTTCGTGCGGGGTGGGGAAAAATCCCTTCCCCGCACGGTTCTGAAAGGGAGGATGATCCCATGCTCTTTGATTCCCATGCCCATTACGATGACGCCCGCTTTGAGCCCGACAGAGATGTGCTTCTTGCCTCGATGCCGGAGAGAGGGGTGAGCCGCATTCTCTGCGTGGCCGCCAACCTCGACTCCGCCGACCGGTGCCTGGAACTGGCCGACCGCTATCCCTATGTGTATGCCGCCGCAGGGGTGCATCCGCAGGATGCTGAAACATTTGATCCCGCAGAGGGCGACCGGCTGCGTGCACAGCTTGCCCACCCCAAATGCGTTGCGCTGGGTGAGATCGGACTCGATTATTCTCGCGAGCAGCCGGACCGCGATCTCCAGCGTGCTGTTTTTTCCTATCAGCTTCGGCTTGCACGGCTGCTTGACAAGCCCATCGTCGTTCACGACCGCGATGCGCACGGCGATACTCTTTCTTTTCTGAAAGATTCGGGCTGCCGCGGCGTTGTCCACTGCTTCTCCGGATCGCCTGAGATGGCGCGGGAACTGGTGGCGTTGGGGTTCTATCTCTCCTTTACCGGTGTGATCACCTTTTCAAACGCCAGGAAGACGCATGAAGCGGTCCTTGCCGTTCCGAAGGACCGTCTTATGATCGAGACCGACGCCCCTTATCTCACCCCCGTTCCCCACCGCGGCAAACGCAACGATTCCTCTTATGTGCGCCACACCTGTGAGAAGATGGCCGAGCTCTGCGGCGTCTCCTTTGAGGAAATGGCCGCCTTGACCTATGCAAATGCCTGCCGCTGCTTCGGCATTCCGGACTGACCCCCGAAATCCTCAGAAACGGAGACTTGTCCCCATGTATCAGCTTGAATGTTTAAAAAAAGAAGACCTTCCCTCTTACAAGGCCCTGATCGACGAGGCCTTCGACTCCAGCAACCCGATCGAGTTCTATGAACGCTACCGTGAAAACGCCGCCTACCGCATCTATGTGGTCAAGGAGGCAGGGGAGATCATCGGGAGCGTCACCCAAGTGGAGATCCCTCTTTTCACCTTCTCCTTTCAGCCCTGTCTTGAATTGTTCAACGTTGCAGTCCGCCGCTCACATCAGAAGAAAGGGGTCGGCTCTTTCCTGCTGCGCGAGACCATCGCCCGCGCAAAGGAGGAGGGGTATCGCTCGATCTCCCTCACCTGTCTGGAAAGCGCTCTTCCCGCACATAAGCTCTATGAAAGCGCCGGCTTTCACAAGGCAGCGAGCCGAAAATATGCGATCTACTTCTGAAATTGATCTCTTAAGCGTTCTGCCGCAGGAGGAGCTTCCTGCGGCAGTCGTTTTTTGCGGGTCTTACCTTCTTTTTCTTTTTTTGACATTTTTCCGGCCCGGCATATGTTACCATATCCCCAAACATGAAAGGGGAAAGGCAAATGAATCTGACCACCACGACCACCACGCGGCTTGAAGGCGTCCCTCTTGTTCCCGGGGCTGCCTGCGGTCTGTACTGCGGCAGCCGCGTCCCCTTGCCGGAAGCTCCGGACTGCCGCCTGATCCTCTGTCTTGACGGGATGGAGATCCCCACGCTGCGGGCTCTTCTCCCCCGTCTGTCCGGTCTCCTTGTCACGAAGAAGGGACTGCTGACCCATACTGCTATCTATGCAAGAGAACTCAGCCTTCCCCTTTTGCTGGTCGACAGCCCGCCCAACTTTCCCTGGGGAAGCATGGTCTCTTTCGGCAATCCCTGCGACCCCTCCCCCCTTCCCAGACAGGTCTACACGGCCGATGGGATCCTCATCCACTTTTCCGCCTCTGTTTGGGGCCTGTCGGGACTGCGGCGGGCCCTGCAGGCGGGGCTTCCCATCGGTCTTCTGCGCACCGAGGGCCTCTTCCCCGGCGAGAGAGCCGCCTGCCGTGCGGCCGTTTTGCAGGCGTCGGAAAGGACCACCGTGAGGCTTTACGATTTTGAAGGCGACAAGGCCGTGCTCGCGCGGGGCGACCCCGAGTTGCTGCGCGAGCTTCAGCTCCGGACACTGTCCGCATTTCCCTGCCCCTTGCTCGCCGTTTTGGTGCCCAATGTGCGCAGCGGCAGGGAGCTGCACTGGATCCGAGAGCAACTTTCCTGTCTTTCCGGGGGAAGAGTTCCTCTCCTCGGCGCCATGCTCGAGACCAGAGAGGCCCTTCTCAACCTTTCCGAGCTGCTGGCGCAAAGCGATTTCGTCAGCATCGGTCTCAACGCCCTGCTCCGCATGGGACTGTCAGACGGCGCCCTGATCGCCGCAGTGAAACCCGTGCTTTCCGAAACGCTCCGCAGGGGGATCCCTGTCAATCTGTGCGGGGAACCGCCTCTTCGCCTGCTCGGTCCGCTGGTCTATGCCGGGATCCGCAGTTTCTGCTGCGCCCCATCGGCGTTGCCCCAGCTCGCACAGTCGCTTTCCGCTCTTTCTCTCTGGCGGCTTCAGCCCATTTGACCGATGATTCACAATCGAGGTCAGCTTCGAAAAGCTCCAGGACAAGCGATCTGCGGAAAAACTTTTTAAAATCCCATCTTGCAAATCCCGGCGTTTTGTGCTATGATTTGGCGCATAGTGAATATGATCCTGTGAAATGCGCAGAATCGTTTTGAAACTGCGCATGGAGGGGATTCTGGAGAAGCTCATTGATTTGAGTGCCGAAGGTGCAAGGCCGCAAGGCCGAATCTCTCAGGCAAAAGGACAGAATCGTGCGACAACGCATCAAGAAAAACGCTCTGAATGGACAAATCCCTTGTTTCCCGTTCTGAGGTTCTATGGATGCCTGCCCGCCTGCATGTTGCCCTTGAAACTGATGTTTGCGCCCCCGGCGGGGCGCTTTTTCGTGCTCCGATTCCGGAAAGCAAGAATTCACGAAAACGGAAGGAGATTTGAAACATGAACATCAGCAGCATCCTAACCTATCTGGACGACAACATAGCCTGGGGCCCCATGATGCTCATCCTGCTGGTCGGCACAGGCTTCTATCTGAGCCTTCGTCTGAACTTCCTCCAGTTCGGGCGCTTCGGCCACACCATGAAGCACACAATCGGAAAACTCTTTCAGAAACAGGCCTCCGGCAGGGGCGAAGTCACGCCCTTTCAGGCCCTGACCACCGCCCTTGCCGCCACTGTCGGCACCGGCAATATCGTCGGTGTGACCGGCGCCGTCTTTATCGGAGGGCCGGGCGCCGTTTTCTGGATGTGGATCGCCGCCATCGTGGGAATGGTGACCAAATATGCCGAGGTCACGCTTGCGGTAAAATACAGGGAACGCAATGCGCAGGGCGACTGGGTCGGCGGCCCCATGTATTACATCAAAAACGGCCTGGGCAAAAAATGGGAGTGGCTCGGCGCCCTGTTTTGCATCTTCGGCGCGCTCTGCGCCTTCGGCATCGGCAATGCAACGCAGGTGCAGTCCATTGCAACGGCCATCAATAACCTGATCGACGCCTTCGGCGGCAATACGGGCGCCGTTACCCTCACCGCGCTGGGATCCACCTTCACGCTCAGCACGCTGCTCGTCGGCATCGTGGTCGCCGCGATCGTCGCGCTGGTTCTGATCGGCGGGATCAAGCGCATCGGCTCGGTCACGGAAAAGCTGGTGCCCTTCATGGCTGTGATCTATATCGCCGCCGCCGTCCTTGTGGTCGGTGCCAATTTCCGTTACATCGGCATGGTTTTTTCCATGATCCTCCGCGGCGCCTTCAATGCCAAAGCCTTTATCGGCGGCGCCGGCGGCGCTGCAATCCTCACCTCCATGAAAAAGGGCATCGGGCGCGGCTGCTTCTCCAATGAGGCCGGCCTCGGCTCCGCTCCTATGGCCCACGCCGCGACCAGTGAAACCAACCCTGTGAAGCAGGGACTCTATGGCATCTTTGAAGTTTTCATGGACACGATTGTGATCTGCACCCTCACCTGCCTGATCGTGCTCAGCTCCTTCTGCACGGGCAATCTGGAAATCACCTGGGGCACGGGCGGCAGCGCCACCGATGTGGCGGCGGCCATCGGCTCGGTGCTCGGCGGCAAGGCCGGCGCGCTTTTGATTGCCATGTGTCTTTCTCTGTTCGCCCTCTCTACAATCTTGAGCTGGTCGCTTTATGGCACGCGCTGCTTCGAATACCTCTTCGGCGTGAAAGCCACAGGCCTCTATAAAACGATCTTTGTGCTCTTCGTGGTGGTCGGCGCAACACTCAGCCTCTCCGACGTGTGGACGTTGGCCTCTGTGCTCAACGGCTTTATGGCCATTCCGAACCTGATCGCCCTCCTGGCGCTCAGTCCCGTCGTCGTCGACCTCACAAAACGGTATTTCCGCGAGGTCGATCAAACGAAAGCGTGACTCTTATTCTCCGAAAAAGCAAAACGCCGCCGCAAGGGAAGATTCCCTTGCGGCGGCTGATTTTTTGTGTGTAAAACGATGGATCTTACGACTGGCTGCTGGGCAGATGGGCTGAGATGAGCCCCATAAAGCGGGAGATCGGCATGGTCTGCAAAACGATTTTACCGGGGCCGGTCAACACCGTGTTGAACAGGCCTTCGCCGCCGAACACGACGTTTTTGACCCCTTTCACCATCTGCACGTCGATCCCCACGGTGGGGTCAGCCATGGCCAGATGGCCAGTGTCCACGATCATCTGCTCTCCGCTGCGCAGCTCATATTCCATTGCGCTTCCGTCGATCTCCAAAAAGGCAATGCCGCTGCCGGAGATCTGCTGCATCACAAAACCCTCTCCGCCGAAGAACCCCGCGCCGGCTTTTTTCTGGAAGTGGATCGAAAGAGAAACGCCCGCAGTGGCGGCCAAAAAGGCCGACTTCTGCGCGATGATCGGCCGGTCCGGCGTGATTTCCACCGCGCGGATTACACCGGGAAACGAGCTGGAAAAGGCGATCATCCCAGGACCGCGCTCAGCCGTGTAGACATTCTGAAAAAGCTTTTCTCCCGAGATCAGTCTTCCGAACACCTTGCCGATTCCGCCGCCGGACGTGGTCTCCATCTTCATGTTCGGACTCATCCAAGCCATGGAGCCGCTTTCGTTAATCATGCTCTCTCCTGCATCCAGCTCGCAGACCACCACAGGCATGGGCTCCCCGTGAATCGTATACCGCATACTTCTTTCCTCCTGAATAAACAATTCCGGCTTTTTGAAAATCGGGGCCCTCCTTTTGAAGCTTCAAAGCCCTCAACCATTTTCCGCCTTTCCCAGTATAGCACAAATCAAGAGACGCGCAAGCAAAAAAACGCTTTCCCGCCGCCTGCCTGCAAAACCTCTGCCAGTCAGCGCGGCGGGCATCCCTGCGGCGCCTTCTTCCCGTGCGCACAAAGACGGCAAATTCACACGTATGGTTGCGCCGTTTGGCCGGTATGTGATAGACTATCTTTAAGAGAAAAGGCGTGAGACCGTCTGTGGAATAAGAGGAGGAACCATGGAGCAAAACAAGATGCAGAAACTGCAAAGGCCGGAAGCGGCTCGGGAACCAACCGAATTTGATGCGCTTCCCATTTCCGAGGAGGTCAGACGGGCCGTCTCCGCCATGGGCTTTTCAACCATGACCGAGGTGCAGCGCAAGGCGCTTCCCGTGATGCTTGCAGGCAGAGAAGTGATTGCCAAAGCGCCGACAGGCACCGGAAAAACCTGCGCCTTCGGGATCCCGCTGATCGAAAACATTCTTCCCGAGGAACAGCGTATCCGCGCGCTCATCCTGGCTCCGACGAGGGAGCTCGCCCAGCAGATCACGGAAGAGCTTCGTCTTTTGGCCAAATACCGCCCCGAGCTGCGCATTGCAACCCTCTATGGCGGACAGCCCATCGAGCGGCAGTTCAGCGCGCTCAAGCGGTATCCGCAGATCGTCGTGGCGACGCCCGGCCGTCTTCTCGACCACTGGAACCGCCGCACCGTCCGGCTTGACGGGGTACAGAATTTGGTGCTCGACGAATGCGACGAAATGCTCAATATGGGTTTTTACAAAGACGTCTGCAAAATCATCGACAAAACCCCAAAGAACCGCAAGCTCTATCTGTTTTCCGCTACCCTCAGCCGCGAGGTGCTCGATATCTCCTGGCTCTACCAAACCGACGCGGAGGAGATCACGGTGGAGCGCAGCGAGCGCTCGAAGCCCAAAATCGCGCAGTACTGTCTGGAAAGCGTGGGAAGCCAGAAGGCGTCAGACTGTGTGCGCCTCATCCGGAGCGGAAGCTACGAGCGGGTCATCATCTTCTGCAATACCAAATATATGGTCGACAACCTCAACCGCACCCTCCAGAAGCAGGGGCTGAACTGCGACTGTCTGCACGGCGATATGCGGCAGAGTCTGCGCAATCAAGTGATGGGGGCCTTCCGCGAGGGAAAGCTCAAGGTGCTGATCGCCACCGATGTGGCGGCCCGCGGCATCGATGTGGACGATGTGGACATGGTCATCAACTACGACGTGCCGGATGAAAACGCCTTTTATCTGCACCGGATCGGCCGCACGGCCCGTGCAGGGAAAGAGGGCGTGGCCTATACCCTCTATGCTCCGGATCAGGTCTCACATTTCAAGGAGGTGCTGCGCTTAACCGGTTCCCAGGCCAAGAAAATGCGGTTCGACGAGTTCGGGCGTTTGGAAGAGATTCCCGAAATCGAAGCCGAGCGCCAGCCCATGCGGGCTCCCTCCCCTCCCAAGCTACGCAGAAACCGCTGAACACCCATCCCCTTTGATTTTGCACATCTCGCCGCATTTGTGAATTTGCTTTTCCCCGAGAGTTGAAAAAGGGCTGCCGAATGCGGCCCTTTCTTGGTCTTTAACCAAAAGCAGGCTGAAATCCGAAGCTTCCAGCCTGCTCTTTCTTGTCTTTTTGAAAAGACCATCGTTTCATCTAGTTCTCTTTTGGACGTGCCGCTCTTTTCACACTCAGGAAGCCTGAAGCGGACAGAGCAGCGCTGCGGCTCCCGGAAATCTTGCAAGGTCTTCGGCGCTGCTCTCTTTCAGCGTGTGCTCCACGATGACCGTGAGCGATTCCGGCAGCAATCCCATCAGCCGTGCAACCGTATCGTCGGTCTCGGCTCCGCTCAGCTTCAAAACCACCGGAAGCGGCCGCTCCGATTCGGAGAGTGCCGAAAGGTAGGTCTGCCCGGAAACCGAGGCGTACGACGCGTCGGTGAGAGCACGGACGGGAAACTCGATCCAGACAGCCGCGCCCTGCTGCGAGACGACGCGGGCAAGTTCCTGCGCACAGAAAAGCAGCTGGCTTCCCTTGTCGGGACTCTGAGGCAGCGCGATCAGATAGGGCTTTCCATAGGAGGGGAAGGTCAGATCGCTGAGGATCATGCCGTCGAGATAGGGCGCAGCCTCTTCGGCCAGTCGGGTCAGATAGGCAAGCGCCGCTTCGCGATAGGGATCGAGATTGCGCTTGTTGTAGCCATCCAGAAACGCCACTCCGCTCTCCACCGTCAAGTAAGAGCCGGCGATATGGGAGGCGGCAAGTGAGTCGGAGAAGGTGCTCATTCGCCCGATCAGCAGCAAATCATGCTGCCAACAGAGCGCAGAAAGCTCTTCTAATGAATAGGGGTCGGAAGACAAAGCCTTGACCACAGCTTCTTCTCCGAGAGAAGAACGATAGAGGATCTCTCCCCCGCTTTGCTTGAGATCCACCATGATTCCGTCCGCCCCCTGTGCGACGGCTCGCTGCACGGCCTCCTCCAGAGAGGCAGTATCTTCCCGGGAGAGAACCGCAAAGTATTTTCCGGCCGCCAGCACCTTTGCAGGATCGACCGGCAGCGTCGATTCTTTCTGACTGTCCGTTTCCTCGGACGGCAAATCCTTCTCACCGGTCTGCGGTTCTCCAGCCCCTTCCGAAGATGAGGTCTGCCCCTGTTCCTCTGTGACTTCCGACCCTGCAGATTCCTCCTGCCCTCGATGTGTAATCCTTTCCCAAAGGGGAGAGTTTACAAGCCAGATCACCAAGAGCGCAACCAGAGCCAGCCCTACAAGAAAGGAGATGAGGCGGCGAAGCCCCTGCTCTCTTCTTTTTCCGCGGTAAGGCGCCGGGGATCTCTCGAATCTCGGCATACAAAACTCCTCCTTTTCTCATTCGGTAACTTAAATTTTATTATAGCGAAAAACATCTGAAACCGCAACTGTATCCGGCAGCTTCAGCAAAAAGGACGACCTCCGCAGAGCAAGGCACACTTTTTCCTTTGATGCAGTTTCGTAGGATTTCGCCGTCTCCCGTTGAAATTCTTTCTTCAAAGGAAAAAACTTTCTGCCTGTTTTGGGAAACTGTGGCGAAAACATCCGGGTTTGCCCTGTGATTTCCTGTTTTCCCGCTTCTTGTCGATTGTAAAGCGGCAATGACGCCTTATAGAATGGAAACAGAACCCTTCCGGCGCCGGCACGATGGCGCGGAGGATGACATATAGTAAACAGGAAGCCTTTTTCGCCGAATACATGGAGAGAGGAGCCACGAGATGAAGATTGAAATGGTGTGCGAAAACAAGGTCAGGCTGCTGCTTGAAGCGGAGGATCTCGACTACTACGGCCTGACCTTTGAAGAAATCGACTATGATCGCCCTGCCACCCAGCGCGCCTTTCGGGATATGCTGAACCGTGCGCGCAAAGACGTCGGCTTCTCTTCGGATGGATGCCGTCTGCTGGTGGAGGCCCACCCCGCGCCGGACGGGGGGTGTGTTTTGCTGGTGACCAAGCAACCGCTTGCCCGCAAAGGACGCAGCCTGCTTCGCAAAGCGGAAGAGGAGCTTTGTACCTATTCCTTTGAGCAGATCGACCATCTGCTCGACCTGCTGCCTCAGCTCTGCAAGCTGGAAGAATCCACCACGCTCTATCGAATGGACGGAAACTATTACGCCACGGCCAGAGCAGACGGGAAGGCGCATTTGCTGCTGCGTGAATTTGGGGTGGAGTGTCCTGCGCGCATCCGTGGACTGTTGGAGCAGAGGGGCACCCCCCTGCAAACCTCGCCGAAAGCTTTCGGAAGACAGTCCCTTTGATTCCCGCAGCTTTTTCTCTCGCCGAAAAGGAAAAGAGGAGCAGAGCCTGCCCCTCTTTGCTTATCTCCTCTTTTGCTTGATACGCTGCATTCTCCCTGTCCAAAAGGGAAAACACGCCCTCCTGATCGAGGGCAAACCGTCAGCCGTTTTCGGCAAAGCAGCGTTTCAGCGCATCGCCGACCGCATCCTCAAACCGCAATGCCGCATACCGGCTGAGCTCCCAATTCGGTCTCCTCAGATCGAAGAGGTGCAGGCCACAGGGATATATATCGGCTCTTGCCTCCACCCCTGCAGCACGCAGCGCCTCGATATAAGCCACGGTCTCGGCATAATACGGCTCGCGGTTTCCCACAAAGGTATAAGCGGGCGGAAGATCGTGGTAATCGGTCTGGCGCGCCGCAGAGGCATAGGGAGAGACCGCCCGCTTGGCGTTGGCACGAAGATAGAGTCCCCATCCGATGGGGGTGGCCCGCACCAGCAGATCCCGCTTGGGCGCCTGCTTATGCACCTCTTCGGCAAGGTTGTCGAGCATCGGGTAAAGCGGAGTCTGAAAGGCGATTTTCACCTCGCCGCGGTCGCGCGCCATCATACAGAGCGAGGCCGTAAGCCCGCCGCCCGCACTCTCTCCGCCCACCATGAGCTGATTCCGATTCACGCCGAACTCCTCAGCGCGGCGCAGGAGGCCGCGCAGAGAGGCATAGCAATCCTCTATCGCGGCGGGATACGGCCACCGCAGGGCCAAACGATACCCGGGGCAAAGCACGACCATGCCAAACCGACGCACGAGACCAACGGCACGCGACAGATAGACCTGCTTCATGGTGCCGAGGCAGTAGCCGCCGCCATGCAGCCACAGCATTCCGGCGGAAGACCCCGCTTGCCGCGAAGGCCGCAGCAGGATCGCGGGAACTATACGCCCGTTTTCCTTAAGTTGAACGGTTTCTGCCATAACCCCTTTCGGGAGTTCACGATGCGCCACAATGAATCGATTCCTTTCCAAGAAGCGGGTTTTCACCCGTATCCTTTGAACCTGTCTCTTTTTCATTGATTATAGCGGATTCCTCCGATAAAGAAAAGCCTTTTCCCGCGCAGTCCTCTTTTCCCTGTCCGATTTGCCCTCAGAAACAGCTCCCCTAAACGGTTCAAAGCAACTTCTTATTCCAAAAAGCGATCAACGCTCCGGTTCTCTGACTTGTGAAACCCTTTTCCCCAAGCTATAATAGAAGTATCAATTCATATGGAACCCCTTGTCCCGCACGGAAAAACGACGGGCTTTTCGGTTCTGCCGCGCGGCCTGTCCTGCAGTGCTGCCGTCACGATTCGGAAATGGACAACTGTCCGGAAAGGAAACGTTATGTTTGGTTATGCCGGGAAAATGCTGTTTGTCAATCTCACAAACAAAACGCTGGAAGATCGGATTCTCGACGAGGAAACCGCCAGAAATTTCATCGGCGGCCCCGGTCTTGGCGCCAAGATCCTCTATGAAAATATGCCTGCCCACGCGGATGTGTTCGGTCCCGAGAGCATGGTAGGGTTCGTCACCTCTCCCTTCAACAATGCCAATGTTTTTTTTGGCGGCCGCTACACCGTGGTCAGTAAATCCCCTGTCACCGGCGGCTGGAACGACGCCAACTCCGGCGGGTATTTCGGCCCCGCTCTGAAAAAAGCAGGCTACGATGCTGTTTTCATCAACGGCATTTCTGAAACCCCCGTCTATCTCTATATTGAAGACGGAAAGGCTCAGCTGTATGATGCTTCCGCGCTCTGGGGAATGACCTCCAAGGCGCTTGAGGCAAAATTCCGGGAGATCCACGGCGAGAAGGTTCAGGCCGCCTTCATCGGTCCCGGCGGAGAGCGGATGTCCCCCATTGCCGCCGTGATGAACAACGAGCACCGCGCCGCCGGCAGAGGCGGTTCAGGCGCCGTGATCGGCTCCAAGAAACTCAAAGCCATCGTGGTCAAAGGAGAAGCCCGCACCGAGGTAGCCGACCGCGAGGGTCTCCTGCAGCTCAACAGGGAGCTTGCCGCTAATATGAAAGACGGGCCCGGCGCCGGTTTTTCACGTGCGTTCGGGGCCTATGGCACCGGCGCCGGCTTCACCAACTCCACCCTCTCCGGAGACGCGGGCGTGAAGAACTGGAGCGGCTCCGGCGTGGCAGACTATCCCGAGGCCATGTCTACTCCCGTGGGCAGCGTGGGGATCGACAAGTTTAAGAAGAAGAAATACAACTGCTCCAACTGCCCCCTGGGCTGCGGCGCCATCATGGATATCCCGAATGACAAAATGGATCTTTCCGACACTCCCCGTCCGGAGTATGAGACCCAGGGCGCTTTCGGCTCCCTGCTGCTCAACAGCGATCCCATTTCCGTGAGCCAATGCAACGAGCTCTGCAACGAATACGGACTGGATACCATTTCCACCGGCTCCACCATCGCCTGGGCCATGGAGTGTTACAACGAGGGCGTGCTTTCCAGAGAGGAGCTCGACGGTATTGATCTCACTTGGGGCAACAGCGACGCCATCGTGGCCCTCTGCGAAAAGATCTGCAAAGGCGAGGGCATCGGCGCGACCCTGTGCCAAGGCTCCCGAGAAGCCTGCCGCCGCCTCGGCAAGGGGGAGGAGTTTTTGGTAGTCGCAAGCGGAATCGAAGAGCCCCAACATGACAGCCGCTTAGCTTACGGCCTGTCCCGCACCTACAAATACGATCCCACCCCGGGCAGACACGTCAAGGGCGGCATCGGAATGCGCCCCAGCGGTCCCGATTTTGACTACGCCACCAGCGGAGAGGCCGATAAGGCCGGCGTGATCCTCTCGGAGATCCGCAATTCTGCCGGCTACTGTCTCCTGGGCGGCGGCGCTTCTCCTCAAGGGATCATCCCCCGTTACCTCATCGCAGTGACCGGGTTCCAGTATACGCCGGAGGAGATCGACGATCTGGGCGTTCGCATCTTCTATATGCGGCACGCTTTCAATCTGCGCGAAGGGATGTCGAGAAAGAGCTTCACGCTCTCCAAGCGCTTTACGGAAGCGGCTCCTCCTTTTACCGGCCCTCTGAAAGACTCCAAGGTGGACGTGGAGCGGCTGGCCGACAATTTCTTTGAGATCATGCATATGGACAAAGAGACGCTTGTTCCCTCCAAAGAAGCTCTGGAAGCCGTCGGCGGATTGGATCTTGTCATCGCCGACCTGTATCGATAAGCGCCATGAGAGTTTCTGTCGTTTTTTACGAGCTCACCCAAAAATGGGAGGGAACGGTCGAAGCTCCGCAAGTCCTCACCTGTGAGGAGGCCGCCGCACTGCTGTTGCGGCGGGAGGGCCGAAACCCTGCTGAGGAGCTGAACGGGGTGATCTATATGGTCGATCAGGCCAGAAGGTTTCCCGACCAATCGCTTGCGGAGGGGGATATTCTTTTTGTCTATACCCTGCTCGGCGGCGGCTGATCAATCATACGCCTCATGGAAAACCCTGCAAAGGCCCCGAATGCGTATTTCATCCGGGGCCTTTTTTCTGCGATTTTTGTGGGAAAACCCGCAGCCTGCGTTGTCATTTTTCAAATTCCTGCTATACTGGTACAAAAAGGAGGCGAACGCATGGGTGAAAAAGCGCCCTCTGTCGATCTCTGGCTACAGGAGGCCAAAGCGGAGAAGAATGCGGCAAAATGCGGGATGTATCTTGTTCACAACAGCGTGGTGCGCCAGACCGCCAGGGCCATGGTGAGGGAGGGTGCAGAGGGGACTCTTCCGGTCAAGGGCATGCACTTTTGCTACGATGCAAAAAAGGTGAAAGAGACCGTGGAAAAGACAAAGCGTCTGCCAGGGATCTATCATGTCCGTGTCTGGCTCAACGAGGGCGAACTGGCTCTCGGGGAGGATCTCATGCTCGTGCTCATCGGAGGCGACATCCGGCCCCATGTAGTCGATGCCCTGCAATTCTTGGTCGGCGCGCTCAAGCAGGAGTGCGTATTTGAAATCGAAAGAACCTGAATATCATGAATCAAGCGCTGGGGGTAAAACCTCCAGCGCTTTTCATCGTTTTGCAAAGCCTCCGTAATACTCGAGAAACTGGCGGGTCTCCTCCCGCTCAGGATGAAAGAGCACGGTCTCTGCGCTGCCGGCTTCACACAGTTCCCCTCCATAGAAAAACAGCGCGTTGCCCGCCATGCGCCGTGCTTGAGAGAGATCATGGGTCACCAGCAAAACGGCACACCCATTCTCCTGCCGGTAGTTCTGAATCAACTGCTCGGCGGCGATGGCGGATTCCATATCCATGGCCGCGGTGGGTTCGTCCAGAATCAGCAGATCACACCGCTGCATCAGCACCCGTGCCAAGGCCATCTTGGCTGCTTCCCCACCGGACAGGGAGCCGGCACGCTGACGGACAAGGGCGGTCAGCCGGAGCTTTTCCATCAGCTCCCTCGCTCTTTCCCGATCATCCCCGGAGAGCAGAATGTTTTTCTCCACACTCATCCGGAAGGGATAGCTTTTCTGCGGCATATACCGGATCGTCACAGCCTCCTCGACCAGTCTTCCGGCTCTGTCCGGCTCCAGCACCCCCGCGATCAGTTTGGCATAGGTGGACTTCCCGCTGCCGTTCGGTCCCACCACGGCACAGACCTCTCCGGGCTCCAACGTCAGCTCCCCACAGCGGAGTACCGTGCGCTTTCCGTAGGTTTTGCTGCAGGCTGCGATCTTCATCGGCTCAGCCTCCTCTGCATCACGGTGACGGCGATATTCACCAGCAGGGAGATCGCGATCAGGATAACGCCCAATGCGACCCCCAATGTGAAGCTGCCCCGATTGGTATAGAGCATGATAGCCGTGGTCATCACGTTGGTCTTCCAGGCGATGGCACCGCCCACCATGGACACCGCGCCGACCTCCGCAATGGAGCGGGCAAAGGCCAGCAGGTAGGTGGAAAAGATGGGATACATGCACTCATTTGAGAGCAGCAGAAAGGTCCGCCACGGCCCAATGCCGAGACCTTTGGCCGTTTCCCTCACAGACTGGGCGATCGCCGCGACATATGTTTCCAAATTGGCGACCACCAGTGGGGTGATGAGCACCACCTGTGCAATGATCATGATAGTCACCGTGAAAAGCAGTTTTTTCTTTCCGAACGGGCCAACCCCTGAGAAAAGCATATACATCACCAGTCCGCACACCACGGGCGGCATGCCCATCATGGTGCGGAAAAAAACCACCAGCGCCTGACGGCCCCGGAACCGGCTGGCTCCCAGCCAAATCCCGATGGGAAGGCCGACCAGCAGCGCGATCAGCGAGCTGGTCACGCAGGTTTTTGCCGTGACCAGAAGAATATTGGCCAACTCACGGTCTCCCGAAAGGATGAGCTCAAGAGCCTTTTGCAGCGCGGTTTGCACATTGATCGCTCCTTACGCAAAGGGGCAGGGCCAACGCCCTGCCCCGGTTGTTGTCGAATCAGAAAGGTTACATCACGCCGCCGTTGGCCTGGAAGGTCAGGAAGGTGGCCTTGTCGGTGAGGATATAGGCTTCCTTCTCCTCGGCCATCACCAGGCAGGAACCCATGCCGGCATTGGCGGAAACATACCACTCGGTGTAGTCGGCAAAGCTCTCCGCATCGGCGGTGATGCCCAAAGCCTCGGGCCAGAGAGACAGCTCCTTGGTGTGAGTGCCGGAGCCGTCGCCGCGGGAGATAAAGGTGTACTTACCGTCGGCAATGGCGGCAAAGGCATCCAGAACGCTCGCACAGTCTTTCACGCCGGCGGGGTCAGAGGCAGGCCCGCACAGCACAAAGTAGTTATACAGGAAGGAAAGCCGCTCGCTTTCAAAGCCGGGCAGCACATATGAGAAGCCGTCTGCCACGAAGGTCTCTTCCTGGGACTTGGCGTGGACCAGGATCAGATCCGCGTTGCCGTATTTGGCCGCTGCGATCGCCTTGCCGGTGCCGGCAGACTGGATCTCCACCTTGTAGCCGTATTCGGATTCAAACACGGGAAGCAGCGCGCCAAGCAGGCCGGAATCGTTGACGGAGGTGGTGGTGGAAAGCCGGATGGTCTCGGTTTCGGGGGTGGCAGCGGCGATCTCGCCCGCAAAGACCGGGGCGCCTTCCAGCAGGTAGAACAGGCTGTCGCCATATTCGGCCTGACCGTAGTCGGCGGCCAAATCCTTCCCCTCGGCAGACAGGAACCAGTCGATGAGCGCCTCGGCACCGGCGGCGTTCACCGCCACGTCGGAGACCGGATTGCCATCTGCATCCACAAAGGGAGCCTCGGGATTGACTGCCAGCAGGGTATAGGTGTTGATCATTTTTTCGTCCGCTTCCTTGAGGATCACGGTATTGGTGGCGCTTTCCTCAGCATCTGACCCGTCGTCGGGGGTCTCGGCATTTTTGCTGCAGCCGGCCAGAAGGCCTAAAACCAATACGGCGGCCAGAATCCAGGCAAGGGTTCTTTTCATGTGTTTCTCCTCCATTTTTGCAGAATAAAAAAGCGAGCTCAATCCAATCGGGACCTGCCCGGAAACTCCGTTCAGGTCGGGTTCGGAAAGAGGCTCGTCCACCGCTTTCAAACTGCAAAATTCAGTTTTCAGCATGTCATAATTGTAACACAATTTCTTCTTCGATGCAACAGATTTTCCCGTGTTTTTCCTCAAATCAAAGCGTCCTGCTCCCTTTTTGTTTTTTGAAACCCTGCTGGGGAATTCGCATCGGCCAACGGGGCCTCTCTCTGCGAAAAGCGCGGTAGCCTTCCGGTGGGTTCTTACCGCGTTTTTGCCTCCGGCAGGCGCAAAGGGATCGTTCCATTTTCTGATTGCTTTTTGGAATAAGGGGATTTATACTGAAGGCAGGGAGAATTTCCCCTGTTCAGAAATCCCGTTTTTGCAGGGTTATGTTGGAAGAGGGGCTTCCCTGCTCCCGCAGAGCTTTCCCGAAACCCTGAAACGTCGGAAAGGACGGTGCCGCCGTGCGTATTGCGCAGCTGCGTTATTTTGTCACCATCGCCCAATTGGAAAACGTCTCCCAAGCTGCGGAGCTTTTGCATCTTTCCCAGTCATCCCTGTCCAAAAACCTCTCCACGCTGGAGGAGGAACTCGGGATGCCGCTCTTTCAGCGAAACGGTCGAAAGCTGGTGTTGAATTCGGCCGGCGCAAGACTGTTGGAATTCAGCACCATGGTACTTCGGGAACTGGACTATGCGCTTGATGATATGCGTCTTTTATCCACGGGGGCGGAGGCCAAAATCAAGATCGGCCTTGCCGGCTTCTGCGACAAGCTCACCGAGTGCCTTGCTGCCTACCGGGAAATCGCCCCGGAAACGGAATTCGAGCTCACAGGCGAAATTGAGAGCTTGGAACACCTTGATATCAATGAATATGATATGCTCATCTACCCCGCCGGAAGAAAATATGCAAAATTCACCGGATATCCCCTCTACGAGGAGCGCTATGCTCTGGCCGTCCCCGCGCGGCACCCTCTTGCAGACAGCCCCTCCCTGCTTCCGAAGGCGCTGGAGGGGCAGGATGCGGTGTTTCTGCGAGGCGGCCGCTCCGGAGAGGAGTTCCCCTTTCAGATTTGCAGCGCGCTGGCGCTCCGCTTTCATTCGGTCTGCTATGCCGATTCCCGGGAGCTGCACCGGCAAATGATCGCCTCAGGCCTTTGTGTGGGCTTTGTGCCAACCGACTGCTCCGCACTTTATCTGGGAGATGGGGCGATCCGGCTGATCCCCCTTCAGGATCGCCGCTTTACCCGGCAGATGATGGTCTGCTTTCGCAGGGAAAAGACCCTCTCCCCTTTGGGCAGAGCCTTTCGGGATTTTGTGCTGAACTATTTCTCGGTCGAACCTTGCAATTAGATCCGAATCACTTCCCAGTTCATTTGCAGCAGATCTGCCACAAGCAGCTTCCCCTCCAGGGCCGAAGGACGGCCGCACAGCAGCTTCACCGCTTCGGCTGCCTGCACCGCCGCGCAGAATGCCGGTGTGAAGGGCAGACTGGTTTTTGACCGCGGTGAAAAGCTCTCCCCATAGAGCCGATGCAGGGTGTTTTCTCCCGGCCTTGCCACCGTGACCTGGGCCGACCAGCCCATGATCGCACCGTGCACGATGGTCACGCCCCATTTGGCGCAGGCATCCTCCAGAATCAGCCTGGACTCGGCACTGTCCAAAGCGTCCAGCACCAGATCCTGCCCCTCCGTCAGGAGATCGGCGTTGTCTTTTCCGAAAAAGGCTTCTACCGGCACGACTTTGACCCGCGGGTTGATTCGGTGCACCCGCGCCGCCGCTGCCGCGGCTTTGCCTTTGCCCAGCGTTTCCGGCGCGGAGAGGAGCTGCCGATTCAGATTGGAGGCCTCGAATACGTCTCCGTCTGCCACCGTCAGCTCCCCCACACCCATCCGGGCAAGATATTCGATCAAAAACCCTCCCAGGCCGCCGCAGCCCGTCACAAGCACCCGTTTCCGGGAAAGGGCGGCCTGCTCCTCCGGGGAGACGGAGGGGATATTCCGTTCATACCGCAGTTCCATCTGCATCGCCTCCTTGGCTCTGAGTATAGCCGATACAGGCGTTCTTTGCAAGAAAAGCCACCCCGTGCAAAAAGGAGGATCCTCCATGCTGACAGTAAAAACTCCGGAAGAGGTCTATGCTCTTCTGTCCGATACCTTCGCTCAGGGTCCGTTGGGAGTTGAGGAGCTTCCCCTTGAGCAGGCTACGGGTCGGGTGCTGAGCGCACCGGTGACGGCGCAGGAGTTCGTGCCGGGATTCGACCGGTCCACGGTAGACGGCTACGCCGTGCGTGCCTCGGACACCTTTGGTTGTTCTGACTCTCTTCCTGCCCTGCTCACCCTGCAGGGAGAGATCCTCATGGGCGAGGGAGCCTCTATGCCTCTCTCAAGCGGGGAGTGTGCTGCCGTGCCTACCGGGGGCGCCATTCCCCAGGGGGCAGACGCCGCGGTGATGATCGAATATACCGAAGACTATGGCGACGGCACCATCGGCATTCTGAAGAGCGCAGCGCCTGGGGAAAACCTGATCTTCAAAGGGGACGACGTGCGTCCCGGCAAAACGGTACTCCCCGCGGGACGAAAGCTGACCGCGCAGGATATCGGCGCATTGGCCGCCATGGGAATCTCCCGTCTGCCGGTCTCCCGCAGGCCGGTGGTGGGTATCCTCTCCACCGGCGACGAGCTGGTGCCGATATCGGAAATCCCCGAGGAGGGACAGATCCGCGACGCGAATTCCGCCATGCTCTCCGCCCTGGTGCAGGAGGCGGGCGGAACGCCCATTGCCTTCGGCATCCTCAAAGATGAGGAGCCGCTGCTTCGCGCCGGACTGGATCAGGCTCTGACAGCTTGCGACATGGTCCTTATCTCCGGCGGCAGTTCCGTGGGGATGAAAGACGCCACCTGCCGTGTGCTGGAGCAGCAGGGCGGGATTCTCTTTCACGGTGTCGCCATGAAGCCTGGAAAACCCACCATTCTGGGGCTTTGCAAGGGCAAGCCGGTATTCGGCCTGCCTGGGCATCCCGCGGCGGCATTCTTCGTGTCTGAACTTTTTGTGCGTCCGCTCATCGGAAGGCTGCTGGGACGCACCGTGCGGGAGCGCAGCATACCGGCTCGTCTCACCGAGGCGGTGAGCGCAAACCATGGCCGTGCTCAGTATATGGGAGTCTTTCTCACTGGGGAAGCGGACATGCCCCAAGCACATCCCATTCACAGTAAATCCGGGCTGATCACAAGCCTTGCCGGCTCCGATGGATTCTTCTGCATCCCCAGAGACTGCGAGGGAGTTCCTGCAGGCGAGATCATCCGAGTTCGGCTCTATTCCGTAGATTGAGGGGGTATTTCGATGGCTTTTCAATATCTGACCAACCTTCCTCTTGACGAGGCAAAAGCCCGGTTTTTGGAGGCGCTGCGCTCTCAGGATTTCGGCCCTGAATCTGAGTCTGTTGCCGTAACCGAAGCCGGCGGACGCGTCACTGCACGTGCCGTATACGCCCATATCAGCGCCCCGCACTATCTCGCCAGCGCCATGGACGGCATTGCTCTGCGGGCCGAGCGCACCTTCGGAGCCACCGAGACCACTCCCGCTGTGTTGTTCCCGGAAGATTTCACTGTGGTGGATACCGGAGATCCCATCCCGGAAGGCTGCGACGCCGTAGTTATGGTAGAAGATGTGATCGAGCAGGAGGACGGCACCATCCGGCTCTACAGTCCTGCCGTGCCATGGCAGCATATCCGCCAAATCGGCGAGGATATCTGCGCGGGCGAGATGATCCTCCCCTCCCACATGCGCATCTCTCCCTCTGCCATCGGCGCGATGCTGGCGGCAGGCGTGCTGCAGGTCGACGTGCTGCGCCGCCCTGTGGTGGGCATCATCCCCACTGGCGACGAGATCGTGCCGCCGACTTCCGACCCGAAGCCCGGGGACATTGTGGAATTTAATTCCTCCATCTTTTCCGCGATGGTAAAAGAGTGGGGCGCCGAAGCCAAAACCTATCCCATTGTACCTGACCGGGAAGAACTGCTCTCTGCCGCGCTGGAGCAGGCGCTTTCGGAGTGCGATGTGGTTCTGCTCAACGCCGGCTCCTCTGCCGGACGGGAGGATTACTCCGAAAAGGTCATCGGGGAGCTCGGCACGGTGCTTTGCCACGGCATTGCCATCAAGCCCGGCAAGCCCGCGATTTTAGGTCATCGGGGCGGCAAAGCGATTCTGGGTGTGCCGGGGTATCCCGTTTCCGGCATTCTGGTTCTGACCGAACTGCTCAAGCCTCTGTTGGAGGAATGGTACCGTACCGCCCCGGAGAACGAACCTCTGCTTCCGGCCACTCTGGCCCGTGCCGTAGTTTCGGGGCTGAAATATCAGGAATATGTCCGAGTGCGGCTGGGTAAAGTGAACGGAAAGCTCATCGCCTCCCCACTGAGCAGGGGCAGCGGCGTAGTCTCCTCCTTTATGAAGGCTGATGGTATCCTGACCGTGCCGCAGGGGGTGGAGGGCTATGCCGCCGGAGAATCGGTCCCCGTGAAGCTGCTGCGCTCCGTCGACGCGTTGGATCATACCCTGGTGGCCATCGGCAGTCACGATCCTCTGCTGGATGAGTGCGCCGACCTGCTCCATGCCGCAGAGGCCGGCATGTTCATGAGCTCCACGCATGTGGGCTCCATGGGAGGCCTTATGGCCATTCGCAGGGGGGAAGCCCATGTTGCCGGAACCCATCTGCTGAATGAGGCCGACGGCAGCTACAATACCGCCTTTGTCCAAAAATACTTCCCGCAGGGCGGGGTATGCCTGGTAGAATGCGTAGGCCGCACGCAGGGACTGATGCTCTCAAAGGGCAATCCGTTGGGCATCCGTTCCCTGGAGGATCTGGCAAAGAGCGGACTGCGCTATGTGAACCGCCAGAAGGGCTCCGGCACCCGCATCCTCATCGACTATCTGTGCAAGACCCACGGGCTTGACCCGCGGAGCATCCTCGGCTACGACCGGGAAGAGTTCACTCACACCTCGGTCGCCGCCCAGATCGCCGCCGGAACTGCCGACGCCGGCATGGGCATCTACTCGGCCGCCCAGCTGTATGGACTGGATTTTCTTCCTATCTGTATGGAGCAGTATGACCTGCTGATCTCCGACGACGCCATGAACACGCCCATGGTGCAGCGTCTGCTGGAGGTGTTGCGTTCCGATGCCTTCCGCGCCCGCCTGGAGGCGCTGGGCGGATACCGGTTGGAGCATCCCGGCGTGGTTCGGGAGCGGTTCTGATCATGCGGCACACGGATGTTGCGGTGATCGGCGCGGGAGTGTTGGGTTGCTTTGCCGCACGGGCTCTGTCTGCGCTGAATCTCCATATCACGGTGCTGGAGCAGCGGGAGGACGTTTGCACAGGTGTGACCCGCGCCAACACCGGTATTATCTACTCCGGATATGACAATCATCCCGGCTCGCTCAAGGCGCGGCTGTGCGCGCGCGCCAACGCCTCCTTTGACCGCCTCTGCGAGGAGCTGGACATCCGCTTTTCCCGCTGCGGCTCGCTGATGGTCGCCTTCGGCCCACATGCCGAAGCCGTGCTGGAGCAGAAATTGGAGAACGGGCTTGCAAGCGGTGTTGCGGGGCTGCGTATCGTGGAGGGCGACGAGCTGTTTGCTCTTGAACCAAACCTGTCGCACGCCGCCACCCGTGGGCTTTTCGCCCCCGGCACCGGCGTTGTAAATCCCTGGGAGCTTGGGATCGCGGCCTATGAAAACGCTGCGGCCAACGGGGTGGAATTCCGATTCTGCGAGAGGTTGCTGCGCATGGAGCGCAGCGAAGGCGGCTTTCTCCTTGAGACCGAGCAGGAGGTTTATAGGGCCAAAATCGTGATCAACTGCGCAGGCCTTTCGGCCGACGCCGTGCGGGAAATGCTCTGCCTTCCCACGGTCCGCATCTTCCCCACCGGCGCGGACTACCTTGTTTTGGACGACACCGTGCAGGGCTTTTTTCAGCATGTGATTTTCCACGAGCCGGAGGAGAAGGGCAAGGGTCTGACTCTGGTCCCGACAGTGGACGGCAATCTTCTCGTTGGCCCCACCGAACGCGGCCGGGACCTGGCTCCCGACGGCGCTACCGCCGCATCGGGACTGCGTTGGCTGACGGAGCTCTGCGCCAAGGTGGCGCCCTCTCTTCCCCTTTCGGAGCAGATCCGCAGCTTTTCGGCCCTGCGTCCCAATCCCCGTACTGTGCGGGAGGAGGGCGGTGTTTGGGTGCCGGAGGATCGCTCTATCAACGACTTTACTCTATATCAGGATAATGGGCTCATCAGTCTGCTGGGCATCAAAACGCCAGGTCTCACCTGCGCCGCCGAATTGGGCCGTCTCTGCGCCGAGTTCACCGCAGAGACGCTCGGATTCCCGGGAAACAACCCTCGTTTCCATCCGAACCGCAGGGGCGTTCGCCGCCTGCACGGCATGGACGAAGCGCAGCGCGCCGCTCTTGTACGGGAGGACCCGAACTATGGAGATATCCTCTGCGTTTGTCGGGATGTGAGCCGGGGTGAGATCCTGGAAGCCATTCGGCGCGGCGCCGTGACCTTAGACGGTGTCAAGCGCCGCACCGGAGCGGGAATGGGCCGCTGTCAGGGCGCCAGATGCCTGAGCGACGTACTGGAGTTGCTGGCTCGGGCGCAACGCATTCCTCCGGAAGCGGTGACGCTGGACGGAGAGGGCTCGCCGGTATTGGGAGCGAAATATGGAACATGTTGATTTTCTTGTGATCGGCGGCGGAGCCGCCGGTCTCTCCGCCGCCCTCGGCGCTGCGGAAGCGGGTCGCTCCGTGCTGCTCTGCGAAAGGGGGACTCTGCTGGGCGGAATCTTGAACCAATGTCTCCACGAAGGCTTCGGCCGCGCCCTGTTTGGTGAGGACCTCACCGGGCCGGAGTTCGCCGCGCGGCTGATTCCCGCTCTGCAAAACTCCTCTGCGCAGGTTCTTACCCAAACAAGTGTGCTCTCCCTTTCTCCCGATCAAACGGCCCTGCTCTCCGGAAGGGCAGGGCTGCGCCGCATCCGCTTTGACCGCTGTATCCTGGCCGCCGGATGCCGCGAGAAAACGTTTGCCTCGCTGGGAATCGCCGGAACGCGGCCCGCCGGAATCTTCACCGCCGGAACGGCTCAAAAGCTGGTCAATCTCGGCGGCCACAGCGTAGGTGACCGTATCCTCATCCTGGGCAGCGGCGATATCGGCCAGATTATGGCTCGCCATTTCGTGGAGTCCGGTCGGGCGGTCGTCGCTCTGCTGGAGCAGGCTGATCACGTGGGAGGCATGGCGCGAAACCGCAGAGAGTGTCTCGAGGCCTATCGCATCCCGGTGCTCCTGCGCACCACCGTGGACGAGATCCTGGGCACCGGACGCATCCGCGGGGTGACGGCCCGCAATTTGGATACCGGCCGCCGCTGGGAAATCTCCTGCGACACGCTTGTGACCGCTCTGGGGCTCCTCCCCGATCAGACGCTCTGCCGCAGCCTGCTTGTGAAGGGACAACTTCCCTCCTGGCTTCGGCTTAGCGGCAACTGTGAGAGCGTTCACGATATCGTAGACAGCGTGGTCCGTGAAGCATATGCTCTGGGCGCTGCATCGTGGTAAGTCACGGTTTTGCAACCCCAAAAAACACAAAAACACCCCTTGAACCACAAGGTGTTTCAAGGGGTGTTTTGATTATCCGGACGCTTTATGCCAAAAACTGCAGCCCTCTCCAATGAACCAAATCCACAGGGCGGGCAGGCAGTTTCCATCTTAACTGCATTCTCCCCCGGCGGCTCTTTTTCCCGCGGAGAAGCTATTCAGCCCCTCTTCTGCCACGCGCACAGAAACTCGGCAAGCTCTTCCGTTTCCTCCGGATGGAATTTCGGAACATGCGGGTAAGGAGATTCCCCCTCCGTCACAACGGCGATCAGCGTGCCGGGCTCTTTCACCACAGGCCGCCCTATTTTTCCCAAAACCTCGATTTTGGGCCAGGAGGAAGCCTTAAAGCCCTCCAACAGCACCAGATCAGCCTCCGGAAAGAGCGAAATCAGCTCCTGTTCCGCCACCGGAACCCGCTTTACCACCTGGAACTTTTCTCCGTCGAACACTGCAGCTCCCACAGCCCCTGCCGCAAACACACGGTTGGTATCTGTGCCTTCCCTGTCAGGGTAAAAACCATGTCCATCGTGCTTGATCACAGCTGTCCGCACACCACGCCGCGCCAGCGCCGGGATCAATTTTTCCAGCAGCGTGGTCTTTCCTGCCTTCTTCTCTCCCGATACGGCGAGAACTTTCTGTGCGCTCATCGTTTCGTCTCCGGATCATAGCCCTGTTCACGCGGCACATCCGTACCGCACTCCCCATCGGTTCCCCGCAGAATCCCAAGTCCGTGCCCCAGAGAAGGCAAAATAAAATCCAAATCTTCCTTACATGCCTTGGGGCTGCCCGGCAGGTTTACGATCAGGGTCTTCTTCCGGATCCCCGAGGTCTGGCGGCTGAGCATGGCACGGGGGGTGATCTGCAGTGAATAATACCGCATGGCTTCGGCGATACCGGGCGCCATCCGGTCACATACGGCAAGGGTGGCCTCCGGCGTCACATCCCGCTCGGAAAAACCGGTGCCGCCGGTGGTGAAGATCACATTGACCTGCCTCCGGTCTGCCAGTTGAATCAGCGCGGTCTCCAGCGCCGGACGTTCGTCGGGCAGCAGAAGCATTTCCACCACCTCATAACCCTGCTCTGTCAGGATCTCGCAGATCAAAGGGCCGCTTTTATCCTCCCTCTCACCCCGAAAACCCTTGTCGCTGAGCACCACTACCGCAGCGGTAAAGGGTCGATCGGGATCCAGCGAAAGCCGTTCCACCCTATCTCCGGGGCGAACCGTGCCGCCCTTCAAAACCTTTGCAAACACGCCCTCTCGGGGCATGATACAGTCTCCCATGACCTTGTAGATCTCGCAGTGACTGTGGCACTCTTTGCCGATCTGAGTGAGTTCCAAAAGGGCCTCTCCCACCTTAAACCGCGTCCCCACGGGAACCGTGCGCAGGTCGAAACCCTCTACCACCAGGTTTTCTCCAAATGCGCCGAACTCCACATTTGCTCCTCTGGCCCGGAAGGCTTCGATTTTCTCAAAGGCGAGCAAACTCACCTGCCGGTGCCAGTTGCCCGCGTGAGCGTCGCCTTCGATCCCCCAATCCTCGATCAGCCGGATCTCGGGCACTTGGGATTTCTGCACACCTTTTTTTTCGCTGATGCAAACGGCGAGCACGCGCCCCTCGCCTGCAAAATTCGTTTTTCCCTGCATACTGTATCCCTCCAACCACAGAGCTATCCTCCGATACGGCCCATGCGCCCTGTTTCGGTGATGTGTTCCGGTTCCTCAAAGCAGTGCTGCTTCGGCTTTGCACGAACAGCTTCCTCCAGCGCAGCGCGGAGCTTTGCTCTGCGCTTCTCGGCGTCCTGTTCTCCCCGCAGTATGGGCATGAGGCCCACAGCGTCTCCATAACACAGGCAGGGCTTGATCTCCCCCTGGGAGACGAGGCGAAGCCGATTACAGCTATCGCAGAATTTGCCGTGTATGGCACTGATAAATCCAATGCTCCCGTTCCAGCCCGGGATTTTCACATAGGTCGCGGGACCGTTCCCGTGCACGGATCCATCCTCTTCCAGATCGGGGAAGCGTCTTCGAAGCTCCTCCCGGAGTTCGGGATTGGCGATTCCCGTGAATTCCCTCCCGGAGCCGATGGGCATCATTTCAATAAACCGCACATCCAGCGGCTTTTCCTTTGCCAGGGAGGCAAGAGCAAACCACTCTTCGTCATTGATGCCCTTTTGAAGTAAAACGTTCAGCTTGACCCGCAGGGGCGATGCAATTGCCGCTTCGATACTTTCCAGCACGTCAGGAAGCTCGTCTCGCCCGGTAATGGCTGCAAAACGCTCCCTGGAAAGGGTATCGAGACTGATATTCACCGCATCCAGCCCGGATTTCAGCAGTTCATGCAAATACCGCCCCAGCAGCACACCGTTGGTCGTCATGGTCACCTGCTCGATTCCCGGAATGGCTTTGAGGGAATGGACCAAATCCGCGCATCCCAGGCGCACCAGCGGCTCTCCTCCGGTGACCTTCAGCTTGCGGATCCCAAGCTCAGCGGCAACGGAGCAAACCTCAGCAATCTCTTCATAGGTCATCACATCCTCCATGGGCACCAGATCGATCCCATCGGGCATACAGTATTTGCAGCGCAGATTGCAGCGGTCTGTGATGGACACCCGCATATAGTCAATGATTCTGCCATATCGATCGCGCATATGCATCTCCCCCTTTCCGCTGTATGGCGGCGAGATTTCCCCCGCTTCAAGTATATTCTGCCTCATAAAAAATGTCAATTCCGCTCCGCTGACGACAGTTGCAATTTCAGCGGATTGCCTCTATACTGTAAAAAAGCGCCGCGTCGTTTCCGCCGCGGCAAACAAAGGAGGCCGAAAGGTGGGCTTCACACATTTTGACGACCAGGGCAACGCCCGGATGGTCGACGTCTCAGGAAAGGAGAGCACTTCCCGCTCGGCCACTGCTGCCGGAACCATCCAGGTCAGCCGCGAGGTCTTCGATGCCGTTGCGCAAAGAACCGTGAGAAAAGGCGATGTGCTCACCGTTGCCCAGGCAGCGGGGATCTTGGGATGCAAGCGCACGGCGGATCTGGTTCCAATGTGCCATCTTATCCCCCTCACAAATGCTGAACTGACCTTTACCCTATTGCCCGAGACCTGCGAAATTCAGGCTCTCTGTACCGTAAAAACAGAGGGCAAGACCGGCGCGGAAATGGAAGCGCTCACGGGGGTTTCCGTGGCGTTGCTTACCGTTTACGACATGTGCAAGGCTATCGACAAGCGCATGGTGATTCGGGATATTCATCTGGTGGAAAAACACGGTGGAAAAAGTGGAGATTTCATCTTCTGATTCCCTTATTTTCCTGTTTTGTATCAGAAAAAAGGCAGCATCCGCCCTGAATGACGGATGCTGTCTCTTTTGTGAGAAGAAATGCAACAGGAGAATAGGATTACACACAGGTGTAGCCGCCGTCGACCGCAACGATCTGTCCGGTGACATAACTGGACTCCTCCGCACCGAGGAAAATCGCCGCGGGATTCAGCTCGCCGGAATTGCCGTAACGACCCATGGGGACCGACTGGTTGGCAAAGGCCTGGAAGAACTCCGAGTTCAGAGTCTCAGTGGTCAGCTCCGTGTAGAAATAGCCGGGGCAGATCGCGTTGACGGTGATGCCGGACTTGGCAAGCTCAGCCGCAGCGCCGCGGGTGAAGTTGACAACGGCTCCCTTGGTGGCATGGTAGGCGATCGTGGGAATGGCTGTGTTGCCCACAAGGCCGTAGATGGAAGCGATGTTGATCACGCGTCCATAGGTCTGCTTGCCGGCTTCAATGTTCTTCTTCATATATCCGGCAAAGATCTTGGTGACCTCAAACACAGAGGTGAGATCCAGGTTCAGCGTGAATTCCCAATCTTCTTTCTTGTAATCCACCAGAGGCGTTCCGGTGCCTCTCTCGCCGCCCGCGTCATTGACGATGACTTCAACATGACCGAACTTGGCGTCAACGGCAGCGATAGCGTTGTTGATGGATTCCGTGCTGGTTACGTCGCAGGCCACCGGAAGGACCTTTACGCCGTACTTTGCTTCCCACTCTTCTGCACTGGCTTCCAGGCGCTCCACTCTTCTTGCCATCAGGACAAGATCGGCGCCGCACTGGGCATAGCCTTCAGCCATCTGCTTCCCCAAGCCGGAAGACGCGCCGGTGATTGCAACAACTTTTCCCTTGTAATCGAACATAGCAATACCTCCTTAAAGTTACTTTTCCCCTTTAAGTTCTATTAAAATTATACCCCTGCATCGATATAAATGCAAGTGGGACAAGGTGAGAAAAAGGAGATCTGCTGGTGCTTTTCTGTGGTTTTCGCCCTTCACAAACCATACAAAGACGCATGAATACAGGATCCCCAAAACTCAGCTTTATGGATCTTCACAAAAATCCATGCGTTTTCATGCCAAACGAGCGCATGAATGGGCGTAAAAAACGCCTGTCACTGTGCAGGGCGGCCGCTGGTGAGCGCTGGCGCCTCTGCTCTTAGGCTCTGTGCTTTGGCCGTCCCTTCAAGCTATCGGTTGGATCGCGAAAATGTCGATGGCGTTCATCTCCCCTTTGGCAGCTTCTTTCCCGACGACTGTCTTCCTTTTTTGATCGTATTTTCGGCCGTTTACAGCACCGCAGGATATTGAGAAATAAGGAGTTCTGTGGTATGCTTTATCTGATAACCGTTCCATTCCAAAAGCCGTGCATCGGTTTGAATCTGCATATGCCTTAAAATGGCTCAGTCGGCGAAAAAGGCGCAGGAGTTTTGGAGATAAGGTCATAAGGAACCCATTGAAACTACAGGATTTTCAAGGAGATGTGAGAATCGATGAAATTAGGTATCGTAGGGCTGCCGAACGTGGGCAAGAGCACGCTCTTCAACGCGATCACCAATGCCGGTGCAAGCGCTGCCAACTACCCCTTCTGCACCATAGAACCCAATGTGGGTATGGTCGCCGTGCCCGACAGTCGGCTCGATGCGCTGGCCGAGCTCTATCATCCCAAGAAGGTCACCCCCGCCACAGTGGAGTTCGTCGATATCGCCGGTCTTGTGCGGGGAGCTTCTCGCGGCGAGGGACTGGGAAACAAGTTCCTCTCCCACATCCGCGAGGTCGACGCCATCGTCCATGTGGTACGCTGCTTTGAGGATTCCAATATCGTTCATGTCGACGGCAGCGTAGACCCGCTGCGCGATCTGGAGACCATCAATCTCGAGCTGATCTTCGCCGATCTTGAAGCCTGTGAGCGCCGGTGCGATCGTGCCAGAAAGGCGGCCAAGGGGGATAAAAAGTTCGAAGCCGAAGTGCAGCTCTTTGAACAGATCGGTGCGCACCTGGAATCGGGACAGCCGGCGCGAAGCTTTCCTCTCAATGAAGCCCAGGCTGCCCTTGTACGCAGCTCGAATCTTTTGACCATGAAGCCTGTTGTCTATGCCGCAAATCTCAGCGAAGAGGATTTCCGCAGAGGACTGGAGCACCACGCTTTCTATCGCAGCCTGGTCGAGCTGGCCGAAAAAGAGGGCGCGATGGTGCTTCCCATCTGCGCCCGCCTTGAGGAGGAGATCTCGGCCCTCGAGCCCGAGGAAAAGGAACTCTTTTTGAGCGATATCGGCCTGGAACGCAGCGGCCTCGACCGGATGATCGAAGTCTGCTATCGTCTGCTCGGCCTCATCAGCTTTCTGACCGCGGGGGAGCCCGAGGTACGCGCCTGGACCATCGCCAAGGGAACGCTGGCCCCGCAGGCCGCCGGAAAAATCCACTCCGATATCGAGCGCGGCTTTATCCGCGCCGAGGTGATCTCCTTTGAGGAGCTCATGGCAAACGGTTCGCTGGCCTCCGCCAAAGAAAAGGGCCTCGTGCGCAGCGAAGGCAAAGACTATGTGATGCAGGATGGCGATGTTGTGCTCTTCCGCTTCAACGTGTGACGGCATGCTGTTTCCTGCTCACTCCAAACAGAATCATACGGCGGCCAACTCCATGGAGTTGGCCGCCGTATTCTCGTTTTTTCAGAAGCCGCTCTGAGATACGGCCGCCTTTTTATTCTCTGCTTGAAACGCCCTCCGGATACCCCTGCATTGCCGCCGCTGCTCAGGGCAGCGACACATAGGGCTGCGCCTGGGCAAGCTCCTCCTCACCGGCAATACAGCAGAGATAGTAGCGGTTTTCTCCATAGCCGAGATTGGATGTGACGACGAAGTTCTTTTTCTGCAGATCGGTCTCCTTCACAATGACGTCTCTAAGCCATGTCATATCCTTGGATTCGGCTCCGCTGCCGATCACCAGCAGACGCATTCCCTCCGCGTCGAGCCGCTCCATCAGTGCAACGGCCTGGGCCGTTTCTGCCTGACCGCCGAGGGCGTATACCGTGCTGCGTCCGTCCCCCATGTCGAGCACATTGAAGGCGATCCCGCAGGATTCCAGCATGGTCTTCATGTCGGCGGGCGCCGCAGTTTTGAGATGATAGGGCTGCGCCTGAATGGCAGATCCCGTCGGCGAGAGCTTGGCGCAGGCCTCCACATCAAAGGAGGCCGCAGTGCGGCGCAGCGCCGTGATTGTGGCGTCCGGCCCTGTCAGATAAACCAAATGCTTGTTGCTGTAGTCGTCCACCACGCCGGCTCGAACCCCGAACTTCTCGGCGAGTGAAAGGAACTGTTTTCCCGTGATATATTTGAGTTCCAGACGCTCCAAAATCAGTTCAGGCGCCGTGTCGGCATTGATAAAGTTCTCCTTCAGATCGAGCGCCTCCACCAGCGAAAGCAGATAGGTGAGCTCATAGGGAGGCGCAGTGATCGAAACGCCGTTTTCGGTCGGCTCGATGGCCGTGTAGGGAATCCCCTGGAGCTCTGCGGTGGTCTTCAAGGCCTCCACGGTGAGGTAGTTCAGCCGCTTGGTCACTACCACATCGGTATAGGGGAAGGTGTTGGTCACCAGCGAGCTTGGCCCCACCACGATCACATCGTCCATCAAAACGTATGTCAGGTCGGGGTCGGCCGCTTCCAGCGTCAGATCCAGCGCCTTCATCGGGGTGACCACATTGGCCTTCACAGTGACCCTGACCGGGTCTCCGAAATAAAGCACATGCTTTCCGTCAACCTTGCCGATGAGGGCCACAAGTTCCCGCAGATCGGTATTCTGATAATCCAGTGAAATGAATTCATGGGTCTCGGGCATCAGCTTCACAACTGCGTCCGAGAGATAGGTCACCGAGCCGAGCAGCTCTTCCGCGCTCAGGCTTCGTTCTTCAGGGGCAGGCACATAGGCGTTGCGCTGTACCAGCCCTGCGCCGCTGGGCGGAGCAAGGGCAGGGTAGGCCGAAAGGGGTTCCTCTTCGCCGGTACTCTCCGGCACCTCATCCTCAGAGGCTGCCAGCGCGCCGCAAAGCAGACACAGTGCCAAAAGAACGCCCGCCAAAATAATCGAAATCCATCGTTTCATCATGGGGTCATTCCTCCGCATGGGTAAGATCGAGTTTGTTGTCCGCCATGGTCAGCTTCACGGTGTCCGAACCCTTGAGGGTCACGCCGTCGGAGGCGATGGTTGCGATCTGATAGCTTCCAATGTAATCGTCCTCCACCATGGTGGCCGTCACCCCATCCACCGTGAAGGTGGCATAGTTTTCGCCGGCCCTGCGGACAAAGATTCCGTCCAACCGAATGGTCGATACCGTCTCGGGCAGCATCGGTGCCTTGGTCAGGCTGTCGAGCAGCTGCGCCTGTCCGCTCTCCACCACCAAATTTGAGCGGTTGCGATATTCCGCAATCACCTCGGGGTGCCGTAAAAAGGTCGCCAGCAGAATCACGAGCGCGGCAGCCAGGATGAGCAAAAACACGGTAAAGGCAGCCCGCGCTCTGGTTTTGGAGCTGCGAACCGTGGGAAAGCTTTTCTTTTTTCGTGGGCTTGGCACGTAAATGACCTCCTGTTTTCCTGAGGGCCCCGATTCAGGATTCCCTGCCGTTGAAACGTTTCCTTCAAAAACCGCAAAACGCTTTTTTGCACCAAAGCGTAAATCTCATTGTATGGAGAGTCCTTCCATTTGTCAACCGCATTTGCGTGAACATTCTGTGAGGGTTTTCTGCGCTCTTTCCGGCGCAAAACGCCCCGTGCGAAAAGCAAAGAGCAGTCGTTCTTCTTCGGCTGCTCTCTTCCCGCCGCCCGCATCTCCCGACTCCGAACACTGCCGCGAGGGTTTCTTGTTTTTTAGTATACCACATCAAAAGAAAAAAAGCTACCCGAACCAGGCGCCAAAGCAAAACGCTCTCACGCAGGGCTCCGCTCCAAAGCTTTTATTTCCCACAGCTGCCGGAATTTTTCTCGGCAAAGCCCCTCACTCTCTTCTTGAACGCGGGGGGCCGAATGTGGTAAGATAGAATTGTATTGTTCCCATATAACGGATTCCTTTTCGCCCTTCTTCCAAGGGGATTCCATTGATCAAGCCCGGCCGATGGTCTTTGCGCCGGGCGAAAAGAAAGGCAGTCGCTCATGATAGAATTTCTCAACCGCGACGATCCGGCCCGTTTGGCTGAATACGAGGCGTTCAATATGGCACATCCCAAGGGGCATTTTTGCCAGAGCGTGATCTGGGCAGGCGTGAAAAACGAGTGGGATTGGCAGGTCGTGCTGGTTCGCGGGGAGGACGGCGCCATCTGCGGCAGCATGGCCATCCTCATCCGCCGGATGCCCGGCATGCCCTATACCATGCTCTATTCCCCCCGCGGCCCGGTCTGCGACCCGCACGACGAGGCGACCATTGCAGCTCTCATGGAGGGGGCGCGCCGTCTCGCCAAAGAGCGGCGGGGCTTTACCTTCAAGCTCGATCCTGATATCCGGAGCGACGATGCGCTCTTTTGTGAGATCATGAAGCGGCAGGGCTTTGTGCTGCATGCCGAGGGAAAGAACTTCGAGGGCATCCAGCCGCGCTTTGTCTTCCGTCTGCCGGTTTTGGGCAAAACGGAGGAGGATCTCATGAACGGGTTCGACGGCAAGTGGCGCTACAATGTGCGCCTGGCCGGCCGCAAGGGAGTGGAGGTGCGCATCTGCGGCCCCGAGATGCTGGAGTCGTTCTACAATATTATGATCGAAACCGGTATGCGCGACAATTTTGTCACCCGTCCGCTCTCCTATTTCCAGCGCATGATGGATAGTATGGGCCAAAACCTGCGGCTCTACATGGCCTTTTATGAGGACAAGCCCATCGCCGGCACCCTCGCCATCCACTACGGCGACAAGGTCTGGTATCTCTATGGCGCCTCCTCCAACCAGTTCCGCAACGTGATGCCCAACTATCTTCTGCAGTGGGAAATGATGCGCTGGTCTCTTGCGGAGGGCTGCACGCTTTATGATTTTCGCGGAGTTTCGGGCGATCTTTCGGAAGACAACCCGCTCTATGGTCTCTATCGCTTCAAGCGCGGCTTCGGCGGCGAGCTGGTGGAGTTCTGCGGCGAATTTGAGCTCTGCTTCAAGCCGACCGTGGCAAAGTCCATCGAGCAACTGCGCAAGGTCTACAACAAGACAATGCGCACCCTCTATCGTCTGAAAAACCGCGGTGCAAAGGCCTGACCGGGAGGAGGAAAACCCCATGCGACAACTTGTGGTTGATCTCAGCGCGCTGCGCCGTAATATCCGTACGCTGCAGGCCACGATGGGAGATGTTCCGATCTACGGCGTCTGCAAGGCAAATGGCTTTGGAATGGGGCTCGTCCCCTTTGCGAAAACCCTGGTGCAGGAAGGCATTCCCACGCTCTGCGTCGCTTCGATCGACGACGCCCGCATCCTGCGGGAGGCCGGAATCTCCTGCGGGATCCTGCTGCTCTCCTCCACCTCTCTGAAGAGTGAGGCAGAAGAGATCCTTCGACTCGGCCTGATGGCGGCCATCGGTTCGAGAACCGCCGCACGGGTGCTGGAGGAAACGGCAAACCGCCGCGGCGAAACGGTAAAAATCCACGTGAAGCTCGATACGGGGTTTGGCCGCTTTGGATTCCGCCCCGGGGAAGAGGCCGACTGCGCTGCCCTGCTGCGCGAATGCCCGCATTTGCAGCCGATTGGAGTATTTTCCCACTTTTCCCGCTCCTTTTCCACCGCCTCTACCACCGCCGACCAGCTCACCCTTTTCCTGAGTATGGTTCAGCGGCTGGAAGCCGAAAAACTCACCTTTGAAACCCGGCATCTCGCAAACTCCTGCGGCGCGCTGCTACACCCCAACACCCGGTTGGATGCCGTGCGCATCGGCAGCGCTTTTGTGGGAAGGCTCCCCATGCCCTCCCCTGTGAAGCTCGAGCGCCTGGGGCGGTTCGAATGTGAAGTGGCCGAACTGCACGAGCTGCCAAAGGGGCACAACGTGGGCTACACCAATGTGTACTTCACCCGCCGTCCCACCCGCACCGCCGTGCTGACTGCCGGCGTTGCCGACGGTCTCGGACACGTCCGCGGGAAAGACGCTTTCCGGCCCATCGACCGCATCCGCTATCTCTGGCATTCCGTTAAGGGACTGTTCGGCAATCCCGCTCTGCACTGTACCATTCGCGGCAAGCGGCTTCCCACCCTGGGACGCATCGGTCTGACCAACACAGTGGTCGACGTGACCGATCTGGCGTCGGTGGAGGTGGGCGATCTTGCGGTGTTTGATCTCAATCCCCTGTTTGTCGACAGCGCCGTACCCCGCCGCTATCTCGATGAGCAGAAACCCTCCGGGGAGGTCTCCCCTTGATGCGGCTGCCGGCGGCGCTCGAGCAGGCGCTTTCGCAAAACAGCCTGTCGCACGCCCTTTTGCTGACCGGAGACCATGAAAGGCAGCTCAAAGACGCCGCGTTTCTCCTTGCAAAGCGGCTGCTCTGTCCCACACCGAAGGGAGCATACCCCTGCGGAACCTGCCGCAGCTGCCGCTCTTTCGATGCGTCTTCCAATCCTGACCTGCTCTTGATCGAGCCCGATCGAACTTCAATCAAGATCGATCAGATCCGCACTCTGCGGGAAGAAGCTCTGCTCTCTCCTATGGGAAGCGTTCGGCGCGCAGCATTGATTTCCCAGGCCGATCTCATGACCGTACAGGCGCAAAACGCCCTGCTGAAGCTCCTCGAGGAACCGCCCTCTCATCTTACCCTGATCCTGACGACCAGTCGAAGGTCTCTGCTGCTGGAGACCATTCTCTCCCGTGTCGCCGTCTATGCACTCAATTGTAAGGAGGACTCTCCTTCGCTCACCCTCGCCGAGATCTTGTTGACCCGTCTGCTGGAGCGTGACCGTTACGGTCTTCTCGCCCTGCAGCCGGAGCTTGCCGCAAAGCGCGAAACCTTCGCAGAGTGCTGCGACGCGCTCTGCCTGCTCTGCCGCAATCTTCTGAGGGAAAAGGCTCTTAAAACTCCCTCGCCCCTTGCGGCAAAAGCGTCGACGGCGGCGCTTGTCTCGCTCCCCAAGCTCGCGCTCTCCTATCGCGTTCACGCAGAGGGCGCCGCTTCCCTACCCTTGCTTGCAACGTCTATGCTCATTGAATGTTGGGAGGTACTGTCTTGACTACCGTTTGTTCCGTAAGATTCAAAGAGGTCGGTAAGGCCTATTATTTCGATCCCGGTGAGTTCACACTTGCCGTGGGAGATCACGTCGTGGTTGAGACCTCGCGGGGACTCGAGTTCGGCGAGGTTGTCGCGGGCAACACCGAGGTTGACGATACCGAACTCGTCGCCCCTCTGAAAAAGGTCGTGCGCTATGCTGATTCCAAGGATGAACAGACCGTTCTTGAAAACAGAGAACGCGAGCAGGCTGCTTTTCAGGTTTGTCTGCAAAAGATTGCCGCACATAAGCTGGATATGAAGCTGGTCGATGTGGAATACACCTTCGACCGCAGCAAGATCCTCTTCTATTTCACGGCGGACGGACGCGTTGATTTCCGGGATCTGGTAAAGGATCTCGCCTCGTATTTCCACACGCGGATCGAGCTGCGTCAAATCGGCGTGCGCGATGAGGCCAAGATGCTGGGTGGCCTCGGCGTTTGCGGCCGTCTCTTCTGCTGCTCCTCTTATATGGACGAATTCCGCCCCGTCTCCATCAAAATGGCCAAGGAGCAGGGGCTCTCTCTCAATCCCACTAAGATCTCCGGCACCTGCGGAAGGCTGATGTGCTGCCTGAAATATGAGCAGGACGCTTACGAGGCCCTTCTCTCCAGCACGCCTCACCAGGGCGCTCTGGTGCAGACCGATCAGGGACGCGGCTACGTCACTGCCGTCAATCTGCTGCGCGGGATCCTGACCGTGCATCTCATCGACGAGGACACCACGGTCGACCTCCACAAGAGCGAAGTCTCCCTCCTACGCGATGGCACCAAGAAAGGCACCCCTGTTATGCTCGACGACGACCTGATTGCTGACTGATCTGCGGAGCAGGCAGTCCTTTATAAAACAGGCGTTCCGTGCATTTTCGGGCAAGAATTCGAGAAGCTCCAAGCCGAAGATCGGCTTGGAGCTTCTTTTGCTCTGTATAAGGATTTTTGCAAGAGGCCGGCAAAACACAGACGCTTTGCACTTGCTCGGCCCTTTGTGCGATGCGCCATTTTGCAGCGCGCCGCAGACGGGAAAGGCTTTCCCCTGCAGCTTATTTCAGGATGGTCTCCACAGCATCCTGCACGACTGCGCAGGCGGCCTCGTTGAGCTGATAGTCGGTCGCGCATGCAAAATCCTGTTCCAGAACCTTATCCAGCTTGAGGCCGGCAAAGGTGGGCTTGCCCATCTCCAGATGGCTGGGCAGTCCCTTGACGGAAACTCCGGTCAGGGTGCGCAGCAGGGTACAGGCAATCAGGTAAGATCCGATCGGCGCAGCATGCTCGCCATCGCGATAATAGAGCTCGATCTCAGGATGCTCATTGCGAACCTTGTCCCAAACCAGGCCGATCGGCGCCATGCGCAGGGCCGGATATTTCTTGGCCAGCGCCTCATGCGCCTCCACGATAATCGCCTGACCCTCAGGATTGTTTTTCTCGCTCCACGGCATGTAGAGCACCGGCACGCTGCCGGAGCGATCCAGGTAGGGAATCAGCTTTTCAGCACTCTCGATGAGGTTTTCCTTGCCGGGGAAGGGATGCGCAATGTGCTGCAACACGATAAAGTCGTATCCGCCGTAGAGGATGTTGAAGCGCACATCAAACTGATTGGCCTGCCAATCGAGACCCCTTCCTCCGGAGGTGTTCTGCACAACGTCGATTTCAATGCCTCTGGCCGCGCCAAGCAGGCGAAGCATATAGGGCATGTCGTTAAAAAAGGTATGACTGTTGCCAACAAACAAGACTTTCATGAATCCGCACCTCTTTCATTTTTTATGATATGGCATCTTGTTTTTTCCATTATACTGCATCAAACGGCATTCGAAAAGTCCCCAAAAATAGATTTTCCCTCTTTTCCTCCATGCATCTTTTGTGATATGATAGTATTGTTCATTGATTTGGATCTGAGAGGCCCGTTTTTCCCTGTCTTCTCAGATCCCGCAGCCCCTGTTTTTCATACGACAGGCCCATTCAACAAGGTGTTTTCTATGCTGAAACGAATTCTTGCACTTGTTTTTATTCTTGTGTTCCTTCTGACCTTCTGCCCGAATGCGCTCGCTTTCACCCACTACGAGAACATCATCGCAGAAGGGCTGATCGATACTTATGATTCCGGACGCAAGCTGCAGCTCGACGCGGCTGCGGATTGGAATGCAAGCCTCGCCACAATCCTCTCGCTGAGCAGCGCGCTGATTCCCCGCAACTTCGAACTCAATATGGAGGGCACCAGCCGCTTCGTGACCTACACTGGCGTCTACCCCGAGTCGATGAGCGACGCCCAACTCCAGTCTGCCGCGGAATCTGTGCTGCAGAACCTTCTAACCCCCTCGATGACCGACCGTGAAAAAGTGATCGCCATCCACGATTGGATCATTCTCCACACCACCTACGGGGAACAGGGAATTGAATCACACTCCCCCGTCGGCGTTTTCCTGAATCAAACCGCCGTTTGCGACGGCTACTCCCGCGCCATGCTGCTGTTCTGCCGGCTGGCGCAGATCCCCTGCCTGTTTTTGTCCTCGGATGCGATGAACCACTCCTACAATGCGGTTTGGATCGACGGGGAGTGGTTGCTCGTCGACGTCACTTGGGACGATCCCGATTTTGGCAGTCAGATCGAAGACCGATATCTGCTCAAGCGTCCCGCCGAGCTGCCAACCCACAAGGTCGACGGCGGCGTCACGATGCAGGAGCTTTTTGATTTCGGCCGCACTTACTATACCAACCTGATTGATAGTCAGCCCGGAACCGGAGCGGATCAGCTCATGATGGCCGATCTGCTGCACGATAAGGGGCTCTTCCTCGGCACCGATCTCGGCTACGAGCTCGACCGTGCTCCCACAAGGGCGGAGGCCGCCGTGCTCTTTGTGCGGGTGCTGGACCGTGAAAGCGAAGCGCTTGCAGGCGAAAACCATTCTCCCTTCACCGATCTTCCCGCCTGGGCGGCTCCTCATATTTCACTGCTCTATCGTGACGGTCTCACCAAGGGGCAGAGCGAAACCCTCTTCGGCTCTTCCGCCGCCACTTCGGGACGAGATTTTGCCACCTTTCTCCTGCGCGCCCTGGGTTACCGGGACGGACAGGATTTTGAATGGGCCACCGCCATGGATACCGCTCAGACCATGGGATTTGCTCCCGCTGCGTGGGACGGTTCTTCCTTCACCAGGGGCGACGCCGTGGAGATGATGGCCCGCGCTCTTGGCTTTGTCGAGCGGCTTTCCTGACCGCCGATTCGTTCAAACGGAGGTAGCCACACACTTTACTCAGGTTTTCATCCCGCTTTCGCTGCTGATCGAATGCGCTTCTCCGTTCGTCTTTTCACGATGCATGGAGAAGCGCTTTTCTTCCGCATCTGCACCCTTCAAGCACAGTATCCATTCCGAAAAAACCGATCCGCGGGGCCGCACGGCCAAACTGGGGGGATCTTACCATGCCGCTGAAGAAAAATGATCTTGTTACCCTGCACATCACCGGCACGACGCACGAAGGTCTCGGCGTGGGACGGAGCGACGGCTACGTTCTCTTTGTCCCCTTCACGGCGGAGGGAGATCTTGCACAAGTCCGTGTGGTCAAGGCGCTCACGCACTATGGCTATGGTAGACTCGAGCGGCTGCTCTCCCCCTCGCCCGACCGGATCGAGGTCGCCTGCCCTGTCTTCGGCCTCTGCGGCGGTTGCACCTACTGGCACATCTCCTATGAGGCCGAGTGCCGTATCAAAGAGCAGCAAGTTCGCACGGCTCTGCAAAAAGAGCTGGGAGAGGAACCGCAGCTTTTACCCATCGTCCCTGCGCCCAGCCAGACCCGCTACCGCAATAAGGTGCAGCTTCCGGTCGGCCTTTCCGGAGGAAGCGCCGTCACCGGATTCTATCGCGGGCGGAGCCACCAGATCATCCCCTGTTCCGGCTGTCTGCTTCAGCCGGAAGCGGCCGACCGTGCCGCACGGCTACTGTGCGACCATATTGACCGTTTCCATCTCTCGGTCTATGACGAACGGCTTCACAGAGGCTTAGTCCGCTCGCTCTTTGTTCGGGTCGGTGCGGCGACCGGCCAGGTGATGGTGGTGATCGTCGTCAACGGGCAGTTCCTGCCCCACGCAGACGAGTTGATCGCGGCGCTGCGAAGCGAGCTGCCCGGCCTTGTTTCGGTGCAGCTCTGCATCAATCAAAAGCAAACCAATGTGGTGCTGGGCGACCGCTATCTCACACTGTGGGGCACCGACCGGCTGGAGGACCGTCTGCTCGGCAATCGGTATCGTATCTCGGCCGCCTCCTTCTATCAGGTCAATCACGACCAGTGCGAAGCCCTTTATCTGGAGGCCGCGCGTCTGGCTGCCCTGACCGGCAGAGAGCGGGTGCTGGATCTCTACTGCGGCATCGGCACCATCGGGCTCTCGATGGCGGCGCAGTGCCGGGAACTGGTTGGGGTAGAGGTAGTCCCCAGCGCCGTGCAGGACGCCGCCATCTGTGCCCGTGAGGCGGGATTTGAAAACGTGCGATTTCTATGCGCCGACGCCGCGCAGGCCGCCGCGCAGCTTGCGGCGGAAGGTTTCTCCCCCGATGTGGTCATCCTCGACCCTCCCCGCAAGGGCTGCGACGCCAGTCTGCTGGAGACGGTGGCCGGTATGGACCCCGATCGCATCGTCTATATCAGCTGCAACTGCGCCACCCTTGCGCGCGACGCCCGCCTGCTGCGCGACCTCGGTTACTCCCTCCGCGAGGCACGTCCCTTTGATCTCTTCCCCCGCACCTCCCACTGCGAAACAGCAGCGCTTTTTTACAGGATCAGAAAAAGAGCTGCTTATAAAAAACCGATTTCAAAAAACACATTTGAAACACGGGAAAGAATCGAGAGAAAAAAATGAACCACAGGTTATATCCCGATTATGCATCATTTTTTGATTTGTCTGAAGTGAACAAATGCATGCTCTGCCATGACCCGGTGTGTTCCCATGCCTGCCCCCAGAATGCTCCGGTGGGAAGCGTGCTCCGATCGATCTATTTCGAGAATTATTTCGGGGCGATCAGAAAGCTCGGATCCGCAGACTGCGCATCCTGCAGCGCCCCTTGCGAAAAGGCGTGTATCCTCTCCCGGGACGGAATCCCGGTCAAGATCCGTCACAGCAACATGGAACTTGGCGATATCCAGAGCCGGGGATATCTGCCGAAGCGACTGATAGAGGAAACGGACCTGTCGGTGGATATCTGCGGGGTCAAATTGGAAAATCCTTTTCTGCTCTCCTCCTCCGTCGTTGCGAGCACATATGAGATGTGCAAAAGAGCCTTTGAAGCCGGCTGGGCAGGGGCGGCTTTCAAAACCATCTGCAGTTTTCCGCAGCACGAGGCCTCTCCGAGGTTTTCGGTGATCAGGAGCCATTCCCATTCCTTCTGCGGATTCAAGAATATCGAGCAGCTCTCCGACCACAGTGTTGAAGAGAACATGGCGATCTTCAGAAAACTGAGAGAAGAGTTCCCCACCAAGGTAATCGTCGCTTCGATCATGGGACAAACCGAAGCCGAGTGGGCCAGCCTGGCAAAAAAGTGCGAGCAGGCGGGGGCCTCGGCCATCGAGTGCAATTTCTCGTGTCCGAACATGGAGGCCGCCGACATGGGCGTGACCATCGGGCAGTCTGAGGAGCTGATCGAAAAATTCACACGGGCCACAAAGAGCGGAACGAGCCTTCCGGTTTTGGCCAAGCTCACTCCAAATATCACGGATATGGTGCCAATGGCCTTGGCCGCCAAGCGCGGCGGGGCGAACGGCATCTCGGCCATCAACACCATCAACTCGATCACAGGGGTCGATATCGATACCCTTGTCGCTCAGCCCGCTGTGCAGGGGAAGTCTATCGTAGGCGGGTATTCCGGACCTGCCGTCAAGCCGATCGCTCTGCGGTTCATCTCGGATCTATCTGGGTGCGAGGATTTGAAAGGGCTTCATATCAGCGGAATGGGCGGCGTTGAGACCTGGAGAGACGCGCTTGAATTCATCCTGCTTGGGGCCGGGAGCGTGCAGATCACCACTGCTGTGATGCAGTATGGATACAGGATCATTGACGATCTTCTCGAAGGTCTGTCTGAATACATGAAATGCAAGGGCGTCGCTTCTCTGCAGGAACTGATCGGCGGAGCGAGCAAAACCGTTGTTGATCATCAGAGCATTGAACGCGGCACGGTCGTTTTTCCGTTGTTCGACAGCGAACGGTGTATCGGCTGCGGCCGATGCTACGTGTCGTGTATGGACGGCGGGCATCAGGCGATAGAGTTCGACCCTGCTACCCGCAAGCCGAAACTGATCGGAAACAAATGCGTGGGATGTCATCTGTGCAGGCTGGTCTGTAGTTCCGGAGCAATCAGCGCTGCAAAAAAAAGCCGTCCGCAGACCTTAGACAGCCAGGGTAACTGTGCAGATGCAAAAACGGGTCTCGCTTAAGGATGTGCCTTTGAAGGCTGCAAGCAATGCGGCCGTCCGTTTGATCGATCTATTTTACAGCCTTGTTTTCCCTGAGCCGCTCGTCTTCGACCGGTTTGGCAAGGACCTCAACAGTCAAATTCTTGTTCCAAGCTGCGCGGCGGCGATGGCCTTGCACAAAAAGGACGGAACGGAACCATGAGGGAGAAGAAATACAAAATCAACCATATCCTCTATACGGCATTGCAGTTCACGTGGGGATTGCCGCAAAACCTTGCCGGGCTTTTTCTTTTTCTTGTGCTGACAGCGATCAATCCAAGGAGAAAAAGGCTCTGCTTCCATTGCTCGGTCGTCTCCCACTGGAGATTCCGATCCTCCATGGCTCTGGGCATGTTCATCTTTTTCGGGCATTGGAGAAACGGCGAAGCCCATGCGCAGCGGATCCTGGTTCACGAATACGGCCACACCATTCAATCGCTGATACTTGGCCCGCTCTTCCTGCCTGTCGTGGGGTTCCCCAGCAGCATATGGGCACATTTCCCCCTCTTTCAAAAATGGCGCAGAGAGGGCCGATATGACTATTTCGACTTTTTCTGTGAGAAATGGGCGGACGATGCGGGCGCCCGCATCGTAAATAGGTCGGCGAATCCATATGACAACTCAAAAGGGCGTAAAAGCACGGAGTTTCATCCTGGCGCCTCGGAGCACGCGGAGCGTCCGACGCTGACCCCTCAAGACGAGGCAAGGCAATAACATCGTCGGCGAAGGAGGATGCGATATGATCTTGATACGAAAGGCTGAGACATCGGATGCAGGACGGCTGCTTGAGATCTACGCGTATTATGTCAATATGATGATCGCCTGGTATTTTGCAACGGCTCTGGCCAAGCAGTATGAATCGGCGCTTCCCTTCCTGGAGCAGCAGCGGCTCGATATTTGGACGCACAATAAAACCGTCCAAAAAGCGGCGGAAAGCTATCGGATCGCGCCGGAGCGGAAGCCCTATCTGAAAAGCCTGAAGAAAAAATGATCGCTTCCTCAAATGTGTTTCCCCGATCAATTTGACTGTTCCTCAGAGCTCCAAGATTCACCGTCTTGCCGCAGGGCACGCTGAATACACACGATCCGGAAAACACAGTCCGTTTCAAGGAGAGAACAGATGGAACGTAAAAAGAAGCCCGATCCGAATACCGTCTATCCGATTCCCGGGTATGAAAAAGAAATCTATGTGAAGCCAACGATCACGAATCCCAACATTTTTGTTGGCGACTTTACCTATATTGCCGATTCGGAATTTGAAAACCATGTCACCCATCATTACGCATGGAACGGCGACAAACTGATCATCGGCAAGTTCTGTCAGCTTGCATCGGGAGTGGAGTTTGTGATGAACGGCGCGAATCATCAGATGAACGCGGTTTCCACCTTCCCCTTTTACACGCTCGAAGGGTGGAATATGGAGCCGCCCACACAGAGTGATCTTCCGTTAAAAGGAGATACGGTCGTCGGAAACGATGTGTGGATCGGTCAGAACGCGGTCATCCTCCCCGGCGTCCATATCGGCGACGGCGCCATCATCGGCGCAAACAGCATCGTTGGCCACGATGTTGATCCCTACACGATCGTGGCAGGAAATCCGGCACGGGCACTGCGGAAACGCTTTGACGATGAACTGATCAACCTGCTGCTCGCCTTCCGATGGTGGGATAAAAGCATAGAAGAAATCAACGCCTTAATCCCGATCCTGACATGCAGTGATTTGGAAAAGGTCAAAAAGGAGCTAAGGGCAAGACGATGATCATCCTGTTAACAGGCGCTTCCCACACAGGGAAAACGCTTTTGGCCCAGAGGCTGCTCGAAATCTATCACGCTCCGTATCTTTCCATCGATCACCTGAAGATGGGGCTCATCCGCAGCGGAAAAACCGCTCTCACTCCTAAGGACGACGATGCTCTGACCAACTACCTCTGGCCGATTGTTCGGGAGATCATCAAAACGGCGATCGAAAACCGGCAAAACCTGATCGTTGAAGGCTGCTATATCCCCTTTGATTGGAGGCAGGATCTCGGCGAATCGTATTCTTCTTTCGTCAGGTTCCTCTGTCTTGCAATGACAGACCGCTATATCGACACTCACTTCGATAAGATCATGCAACACAGCTCCGATATCGAATCTAGGCTCGACAATTCCTGCTGCACTGCCGCTTGGCTAAAGGAAGAGAATCGGAAAATCCTCGAAGGCTTTCGAGGGAAAAACGAGCAGGTTTCGTTGATCGACACCGACTATGAGTCGTCGATTCGGGCGCTTCTAAACGCACCGCTTTCAGGCTGAAAGGGATTCACCGGCCGATTATTTTATGCATGCCGTCTTTTCTGTTGGCAAAAATCTCTATTTAAGCACGCTGCGGCAGTGCTGGGATCTGCGGAGGGAATCGGAATGAGCGGGAACAACAAAACCCCTTTGAAAACAGACGCCGGCCTTGGCGCCTTCTATGGGAGATACATCCTTGCCCTGCTGCTGATGGGCACAAACGGGGTCGTTGCCGCGCAGATCTCCCTTTTCAGCAGCCAGATCGTTCTGATGAGGACTTTTATCGGCGGAGTCGCCCTGACAGCAATCGTTTTGCTGCGCGGAGGATTCTCTCTTGAAAATCTGAAATCGGAGCTGTTTGATCTTCTCCTCGGCGGAATTGCTCTTGGAATGAACTGGATCACGCTGTTTGGCGCATACCGTCTTCTGAATGTCAGTTTGGCGACCCTGATCTATTATATCGGCCCAATGCTGGTTTTGCTGCTGTCTCCATGGCTCTTTGGCGAAAGGCTGACCGGCCCGAAAATCGCCGCGATCGCCATCGTCTTTGTCGGCCTGCTTTTTATCAGCGGAAGCATCGCAGCCGAAGGGCTCAGCATGACCGGCCTGCTGTATGCGGTTGCCTCCGCGCTTTTCTATGCCGTGCTTCTCGTGTTCAACAAACGCATCAAACGCACCAGCGGGCTTCAGACTGCGGCAATTGAAATCGACGTTGCCTTCGTCGTGGTTTTGATCTATACCCTTCTGACCGTGGGGTTCCCGCACCCGCTCGCTTCAGATATTCCCTATCTGCTGATCATTGGACTGATCAACACGGGGCTTGCCTATATGCTCTATTTTTCCGGTCTTCAGAAGCTACCGGCGCAATCCGTTGCCCTGATCAGCTATGTGGACCCTGTCTCGGCCGTGTTTTTCTCATCGTTGTTCCTGCACGAGAAGCTGACGGTTTTCCAGATTGTCGGCGCCGTTTTCATCATCGGCGGCGCGATGATCGGAGAATACAAGAGAAAAGGCGCAGGCGCTTCGAAGAGCCGCCTGCGAAGAGAATCGGTCTGAGTCTTTTCCGATCCGTACTGCATTGCAGCATTGCGCATCCTGCGGGATGCGCCGGTTCGGCAGGCAGACCGTCGTCCTGTGAAACGGCGGCGCGCAGTCTGCCTTTTGGGGTTATCTGTTTTGCTCCTGCGGAAGGTTGAGGAGGGAATCGTTGTGAACCAGCATCAGGGACGCCTGACGGTGTTTTTCGAAGATCCGTTCTGGGTGGGCGTCTTTGAAAGAATCGAAAACAAAAAACTCTCCGTATGCAAGGTCACGTTTGGGGCGGAACCAAAGGATCACGAGGTCTATGCCTACATCCTTCAGCATTACGATCAATTGCAATTCAGTCCGTCTGTCAGCGTGGTTGTAAAAAAGGATGCGGCAAATCCCAAGAAGCTGCAGCGGGAGGCTAGAAAGCAGACCCTGCAGGTCGGAATCGGAACAAAATCACAGCAGGCGCTGCAATTGCAGAGAGAAGAGCACAAACTGCAGCGAAAGACAGTCTCCCGCCAAATGCGCGAAGCGGAAAAGCAGAGGCGGTTTGAACAAAGGCAGGAAAAACGAAAGCAAAAGCACAAGGGGAAATAAGCGCTTCAGGACTCCTTCGGGCGGCCACCTGAAGAACCTGATCGAAAGATAAAAAGGGAGAAACTCTCATGAAAAAAGTGCGAATCACGGTGAAAAAAATCGCCAGGTACGACGATCTCATCGAACAATACGAGAATCCGATCGCACATGCCTGCGAGATGGAACTCGGCCAGGTCTTCCTTGCAAACGGATGGCAGAAGCCGGACGGCTTTTGCGACAGCGCCTGGGACAGTATCTCGGCTTTTGTGATGACGCTCTCGCATGGCGGTGAAAACCTCTACGACGGCTGGATGAAAAACAAACGGTCTGCCATGATCTCCTGTAACGACGGGTTTCGGCCGGTCAGCTTCCTTCTTGAAGCCCTGGAGGAGGATGCGAACTAGCTCCCATGCGCCCGACATACAACTTCGAATCCCTGCAGTATCCACGATTTGAGAAGAAACATCCGCTTTCTTTTTCCGAAAGGAGGAACCATGGCAATTCAAATCGAAAAGGCCTGTGCCGACGACGCCGATAAGGTTCTCCGTTTTGCCAAACTGTGCGGCGCAGAGACCGACAACTTAAGCTTCGGCGCGGAAGGGCTCCCCCTGTCCGTCGAGGAGGAGGCACGTTTTCTCGCATCGTTGGAGCATTCCGAAACCGGCGTGTTCTATCTGGCCAAGGATGGGGAGGAGATTGTCGGAAGCGCCAGTTATTCCGTCTTCCCGAGGCAGAGGATGTCTCACAGGGGGGAGCTCGGAATCTCGGTCCGAAAATCCCATTGGAATCAAGGCGTCGGCACCGCGCTGATGGAGCACATCCTCGATTTTGCGAAAAATGTTGCAAGGTCGGAAATCCTCTCTCTTGAAGTGAGAAGCGATCAGAAAAACGCGATCCACCTGTATTCAAAATTCGGATTTCAAAAAATCGGAACCTTCAAAGGGTTCTTTAAGATCAACGGCCAGCTTGTGGATTTTGATCTCATGGAATTGATCCTGTAAACCATAAAATCCTATGCTGAGGTCCTCCTCGCTGCGAGGTGAAAACCAATCCCCTTTTTCATCTCCTGCTATGAGGGATTTGTGCCGCATCTCTTTTTCACAAAACCGCGAAACGAACTTGCAAAGAGCAGGCAGCTGCCTATGCAGCGCAGATTTTCGCTGGGAGCCGACAACAGCATGCCGACCGGCTCCTGTGCCGAACAATCGAAATCTCATTTGCATCCTTGCTCGCCACTACGGATTCCCTTTTCAGAGCATCCGATCAATGGAACGTATAAAAAACGGAGGAGAAAAACGCCATGAAGCATTTCTGGAAAAAAACCGTATCCCTCAGCCTTGTATTTTTGCTGCTTCTGCTCTCTGCGTGCAGCGCTTCAGAGGACACGCCGGCAGACCAGCCGGCGGAGGAGAATCTGACCGAAGAAACGGGCGACGTGATGATCCTCTTCACAAGCGACGTTCACTGCGGAATCGACGACGGCTTTGGCTATGCCGGACTGCAGCAGATCCGCGACACCCTTGAAGCGCAAGGGATTTCCACGCTGCTGGTCGATGATGGGGATTCCATTCAGGGCGGGGTGATCGGCACTGTCACGAAAGGAGAAGCCATTCTGGAGCTGATGAACGCCATGCATTACGACGTGGCGATCCCCGGAAACCATGAATTCGACTACGGGGTGGATCGCTTTCTAGAGCTCGCCCAAAAGGCGGAATTCTCCTATATCAGCTGCAACTTCAATCGGGAAGGCGAACTCGTTTTCGCTCCCTATGTGATCAAAACCGTGGGAACTCTGAAAATCGCCTTTGTGGGTGTGACCACGCCGAACACAATCACCTCCTCCACACCGCGCTTCTTCCAGAATGAAGCCGGCGAATACATCTATGACTTCCTCCGGGACGACAGCGGCACACTTCTCTATGAGGCAGTGCAAAGCGCCGTGGACAGCGTGCGGGCCGAAGGGGCGGACTATGTCTATGTCATAGGCCATATGGGTCTTGCCAGCACCGACAGCCCCTGGACCTATGCCGACGTGATCTCCAACACCAACGGCATCGACGTCTTTTTAGACGGTCACAGTCACGACACCGAGCAGGTTGTGATGAAGAACAAAGACGGAGACAGCGTGACGCGCTCCGCATGCGGCACCATGCTGAACTGCATCGGTTACAGCCTCATTTCTCCCGAAAAGGGAATCGTGGATACCGGTATTTGGAGTTGGCCGAATTCCGCAAACGCGCGGGAACTGTTCGGAATCCAAAATGAAATCAGTGCCAAGATCGACGCTGCAATGGAGGAGTTGAATCAGACCCTGAAAACCGTTGTGGCGACCACCGCTGTGGACCTTACGATCAGCGACCCCGTTGAAACGGATACCAGCGGCAACCCCATTCGCATGATTCGGCGCGCCGAGACCAATCTGGGCGACCTGTGCGCGGATGCATTTCGGGCCAAAACAGGCGCTGATATTGCGGTGATCAATGGCGGAGGTATTCGCACCAGTATCCCGAAGGGATCGATCACCTATGAGGATATCAATACCGTATTCCCCTTCGGCAATATGCTCAGTGTGGTCGAGGTGACCGGACAGCAGATTTTAGATGCTCTTGAATGGACTTCCCGCAGCGTGCCGCTCGAAAACGGCGGATTCCTGCAGGTGTCCGGCATGAGCTATGAGATCCACCTCTCTGCAAATGGAACCTGCAAAACAGATGAAACCGGGATGTGTACAGGATTCGAAGGGGAACGCCGGGTGAAAAACGTCCGCATCGGCGGGGAACCGCTCGACCCCGAAAAGAAGTATACGCTTGCAGGAACCGACTATGTGCTCCTGCAGAACGGCGACGGGATGACGGCCTTCGACGGCGCTGCAATTCTGCAGGATTCTGCAGTAATTGACAATCAGGTTTTGATCGACTATCTTGTAGATACTCTGGGCGGCGAAGTCGGCAGTAGTTATGCCGATCCTTATGGTGAAGGCCGCATCACGATCTTTGAGCCGTAACTGCTCTGTTTTTGAAATCCGTTCAAAGCATCCGCGCGGGTGCTCCTGTCCGCATATTCGGGGGCGCTTAGTACAGAAAAGTTCCAATCGGGGAGAGATTATGCTGAACGAATATGTCTGGAATCTGTACATGAAAACTGATGGTAAACATGTGTCAGAAACTTTCAAAATCGGTCTGAAAGGCAGCCTTTCAACTGATTTTGCGGATTTTATTTCTGAACTGCAGCAGTTTTATTCTGCAAGCTCTGAGAATATTGAAGGTACGCACTCCGAGCTTTGTTCTTTGGCAGAAGAAGTTATGAAGGAGACTGCTTCAGAACAAGTACTTGAGATGAAAGGCGATGAAGCAGAGCCACCGGATATAGACGCTGTTTTCGGAGAGTGGTATCAGGAATCAAAGAATAATCTTGATGGGAAAGAACAGGAACTACTGAGACTATTCTGTACTGATATCGAGTTTTATACAACAAGTCTGGCATTAGAATACCCAAGTCTGTTTGTCCCTTATTATTTCTTTGCCAACTATAATGTTCTGGAAAGAATTGCAGAATCTTTTGATATAGCACTGCCGGAAATTCCGAAAAAGGCTGATTGCCGGGGGAGAATCTGGCATTACGCTGAAATTTGCAAGGCGCTTCAGAAGTTTCGCGAGGAGAATTCTCTGTCACCATATGAACTCTGCGCTTTCCTTTATGATTTTGCACCTAAGTACATAGGGGGAACAGACTGCTATTTGGTTAAAGACCTGCCGGAACCAAGAAGCGCGTACTTTGTAGGCGGAAGTGGTCGTGGTAGCGACTCTAAAGCCGAGAACGACACCAGTGCAGTTATGCGATGGCAGTGTAATCCGGAAACCCGTGCTGGAGATATGATTGTAATGTATCTTACGACCCCTGTCAGCGCTATTACATCTATCTGGAGAAGCCATTCTATTGGATTTGTAGACCCGTTTTTCTATTACTACCACTGCACCTATATCGGGAGCCCTGTTAAAACAACCCACATTCCCCTGGAAAAAATAAGGGCAGATCCTGTTTTAGGGTCCATGCCTCTTGTAAAGAAGAATATGCAGGGGATCAATGGCGTCGAATTGATGCCTTCTGAATATAATTATATCGTTGAACTGACATCGGCAGATGTTCCTATGATCAGCTATGCAGGAGTTCTTTGCAGCGGTACATTTGCCACCGAAAAAGAAGTAGAAGAAGGGTTAATTAAGCCACTGATTTCCAGACTGGGCTATTCCGAAAGAGATTATCGTCAGCAGTTATATATAGAAATCGGGAACCATAATCATGCACTTATCCCGGATTTTGTTCTGAGGCCAGTTGTTGAACGGGGACATTATTCAGCGTTTGCTATTATTGAAGCAAAGCGGAGTATCAAAAGTCAGAAACAGCTTGAAGGGGTGAAAACGCAGGCCAGGAGCTATGCAAAGCTTCTCGGGGTCAGATACGCTGTAATAGCATCACAGGAGAAAATTTGGATCCTGTCATCAAAGGATGATTATACGGAGGAATTGTTTACTGAATCCTGGGATGCACTGAAGGATGAGAATGTCTTTTACAGGCTTAGTAAAATGATTGGGAGCACATAAAAAACACCTCGATTCTGTAATTGCATGTGAGGATGTCTTGTCGCAACATCTCCAGAATCGTGGGAAACAGATGAACGAAAAAGTCCATATAAAGATGGTGGATTCGGTGAAAAACTGTGACTTCCCTCATCTGCATCACAATACGGAGGAACTGCCATGATAACAAAGGAAGAAGCTTACGCAAAAGCTAAAGCTTTGCTGACTTCCCGATTACGTACATGCTGGAAACAGAAAGATTCTTTGCCAGTACGGGCAAGATTCCCTTTATTATAAACAAATCCTCCGAAGCTGTAGAGGACTCGCTGTCCTATGCCGATTTTGTTGCTTTTATTGACGGAGGTTACTATGTTCTTCTATGTTGCCTGTTCCCAAGCGTCTGCGCGGGCGCCCCTGTCCGTATATCGGGGGCGCCCCCAACCCATTCTTCGCAACTTTCCTTCTAACTCTGTGAAAACACTCCACCTTGGAAGTGAGGGAAAACCATGTCTGAGCTGCATTTCAAATATGTCAGAATTCAAGGGAAGGAACTTGCCCGAAATACCATGTATGCCAAAGGCGTCTTCAGCATGTGCTGGCAGCTGCTTCAAAACGGCACCATGAGCGAAAGCGACGCAAATCATTTCCGGGAGATCGATTCCTGGTTTGCTGAGCACCTCCCGTGGCCGCCGCAGTGTAAAAATCAGGAGCCGGTCGTCTGCTGGTTCAAAACCTCGAATTCTGAAGAGATGCTCCTGAAGATCAAGCCTGCCCTGATTCTCTTGGAAAAGTATCAGCACCCATACTACCTCGTCTTTACCAACGATCCGGGTGAAATCGTCTATGAGGATGAATACCAAATCGCAGCAAAGGTCGACGTGAAGCTGCAAATCGAGGAGATCCAGGAGCCTTGGTTCTCGGAATAAGCCTGTTCTGCCTTTTCGGGCGAAGGAGAACGAATCATGCATGAACTCACAAAGCTGATTCAGTCTGATATGATCCCCGCGCTGGGCGTTACCGAGCCCGGTGCAATCGCCTTCTGCGTGGCCAAAGCCCGCTCCTACACAGGGGGGACCCTCAGGCATGTGACCGTGGCGATGAACAGCGGCATGTATAAGAATGCCTTCACCTGCGGCATCCCCAATTCCGACCGGGTCGGGAACCTCTTCGCCGCGGCGCTTGGCTATGTCGCGGGAAACGCCGACAAGGGCCTTGAAGCTCTGGCCGACGTGAAGCCGGAAGACAGCGTGACTGCACAGCAGCTGATCGATCAGGGCAGAATCACGGTTGTGCTGAGCGGCATGACCAGCCGAATCTACGTTCAAGCCACGGTGGAGACCGATACCGACAAGGCCGTTGTCACGATCCGCGATTCCCACATCAACGTCACAAAAATCGAGCGAAACGGGAAAACCCTTTTTGAGAGCGAGGCTGAGCATGCCGCAGACACCACTGAGGCCGATGCGGCGGCAGCCGGCTATGTGATCCACCGCTACAGGCTGTCGGAGCTTCTCCACTATGCGGAGACCGTCCCCATCGAAGAGATCGCCTTTGTCGGCAAGGCCTACGAGGTCAACCTTGCCCTCTTCCACGAGGGACTTTCCAGCCCCCGGACCACCTTCGCGTCGGCACTCCTTGCCATGAACGGAGGAGAGGTCTTCTCCGAAGACGAAAAAAACACCGCCTCTCTCCTGTGCAACACGGCGATCGAAGCAAGGGTGCTCGGACTCGACAAGCCTGCCATGAGCATCACCGGCTCCGGAGCCCACGGCATCATTACAACCTTGCCGCTCTATGGCGTGTGTAAAATCCACGGATTCTCCGAAGATCGCCTCTACCGGGCTACCATGTTGAGCTATCTGGTATGCACCTATATCAAGGAATACTCCGGGAGGCTTTCGGCTTTCTGCGGCTGTGCCATCGCGGCGGGTTCCGGTATGGCCTGCGCCCTCTGTTATCTTAAGGGCGGCGGCGTCAGGGAACTGGAATTCACGCTCAACAACATGGCCTCTTCGATCACCGGCATGATTTGCGACGGCGGCAATCAGGGCTGTACCATGAAGGGTGTGGCAGCCTGCGACGCCGCCTTCCGTGCCGTGGATTTTGCTCTCAAGGGCGTGCATATCGATGCAGTTCACGGAATCAACGGAGCCACTCCGGAGGAGACCATGCGAAACATGGGGCTGATTGCATCGCCCGGCATGGTGCAGACCGAGAAAACCATCGTTGAAATCTTCGAAAACAAGCTCAAATAGGCCCTCCCTCTAGGGCAACCAACGTGCTCACTTTTTTCTTTTTCATGCACCGGCATCCTCTGCCTTTTGCGCAAATTTTGGGCTTTGTCTCACCAGTCTTTTCCGATTCAGGAGGAATCTGCCATGTTTAGAACCATGCGTCGACACAATCAAGAGCAGCCGCGAGAGGAATGCATCCGTATTCTGCAAACAGAAAAACGCGGTGTGCTGGCCGTGCTCGGTGACGAGGGGTATCCCTATGCCGTTCCACTCAATTTCTATTACGACGAGGTGGAAAACAAAATCTATCTCCACGGTGCAAAAGAGGGGCATAAGCTCGATGCGATCCGGCGCTGTGAAAAGGTTTGCTTCACTGTTTGGAATCAGGGTTTTCTCAAGGAGGGTGACTGGGCCTACTATGTCACCAGCGTCGTGGTCTTTGCCCGAGCCGAACTCATAACCGATCCAGAAGTGACCCGTGAGAAGGTGCGGGCGATCGGGTTGAAATACTATCCTTCGGCTGAAGATGTCGATATGCTTCTTCAAAAAACCGCCGATCGGCTGCAGCTGATCTCTCTGCAAATCGACTCTATGACGGGGAAGTTGGTACACGAGAAATAGCTCCGCCTTCCTTTGCTCAGACAAAGTGAAAAAGGCCGAAACAGAAACATTTCTGTTTCGGCCTTTTGGGTTGCTTTGATTCTTCAACCGGTATAGCTTGAAACCGCCTCTCCGGCGCTCGCCTTCTTCTCAAAAAGTCCCTTCAGGTAGGCGGCAAACATCAGGTTTGCCGCCAGGCAGCAAAACGCGTCGGCAAGCGGTGTGGCGATCACGATTCCATAGATGGGCAGCGCCAGATTGAGCAAAAACATCAGCGGAATATCCACAATCCCCTTCCGCAGAAGGGCAAGCACAAACGACTTTTTCCCCTCCCCTGTCGCTTGGAAGAAGGAAATGATGGTGTCGGCAAAGGCGGAGAACTGACGGAGCGGGTGCGGGCAAGGCCCCACAGCCTGATCCTTCTGGACGAGCTGGAAAAAGCCCACCCCAGCGTGACCGCCCTGCTGCTGCAAATCTTAGAGGACGGCCGACTGACCGACAGCCTGGGCCGGACTGCCGATTTCCGGAACACCCTGCTGGTGATGACGACCAACGCCGGAACGCTCGGCCCTAAGGCCAGGGCAGGCTTTTCCGGCCGGGAGGGCGGTGAGGCAGATGGGGAAGCCCGGGCGCGAGAGCGCGTCAGCGCTGTTTTTTCCCCGGAACTTTTGGGACGGATGGACGCGGTGGTATCGTTTCAGCCCCTGACGGAGCAGAGCCTGGCCCGAATCGCTGCCCTGCGGCTGAACGAGGCGCTGGCTCGGATCCAGGCGGCCGGTCTGACTGTGGAAGCGGACCCGGAGCTCCCGGCAAGATTGGCCCGCCGCTGTGCCGGGGATCCTGCCGGAGCCAGAGCGATGCGCCGCCTGATCCAGACGAGCCTGCTGGATCCGGCTGCCGAGCTGCTGCTGCAGGGCGTCACGCAGGCAACTCTGAGCGCCGACGGCCTGCGCGCTGC
>JAFRSP010000069.1 GCA_017427525.1 Clostridia bacterium | reverse complement strand
CGTCCTGAGCCAGGATCAAACTCTCTAAAAATATCTTAGATCGTTCTTAGCTCATTCTTGTCGCACTTCCGTGCAACGCTGACTTCTCTCAGGAAAATCCCCCAATTCCCTCGGGGTCTTTCCCTTCTCAAAGTCCCTCATTTTTCTTGTCCAAGGGTCCTTTTCGCTCTCAGTGTTGTTCGATTTTCAAGGTCCAGACCACCCCACAGAGTGGCTCGTTTAGAATACACCTTCCCTCCCCTCTTGTCAACCCCTTTTTTTATTTTTCTTGCGTCATCTTGTGCCACAGGAAAACATTCCCCACGCGCGCTTCCGTGTCCTTCCAGCATTCCCATCGGTTTTGGGTTTGACATTGACGCGGCGGAATTCTTCCTCTATAATAGAATCACGTGAGAAACAGCCCTGAAAAAGGAACTCGGCGGCCTGTGCAGGGCCGCCAAAGCCGTTTGATTTCAAAGCAAAGCGAGGAATGACCATGAAGATGAAAAAACTCGGTTTGTTTGCGCTGGCCGTGCTGGTCGTTGTGCTGCTCTTCACACTTGTGGGCGGACGCGGAAACGACGGTGCGTCGGTGCCCGCCTTTTCCACTGTGAAGGTTAACAACCCCGCTGCACAAAGAAAAAGCCAGCTCACTATCACCTGTCCTGCCTACAGCGGGAATTTCAACCCCCTCTATCTGACCGACGAGACCGATCAGGCGGCGACCCGACTGGTATTTGATCCCTTGGTGGAACCCTCTGTCGACGGAACGCCGACCCCCGTGCTGGCGCAATTTGAGATCTCTCCCGACGGCAAAATCTATACCTTCACTCTGGAGAAGAACGCCTCCTTCTCGGACGGGACTCCGGTTACGGCGCAGGACATCGCCTTTACCTGGCATGTGCTCTACGACCCCGCCTACGATGGTCACCTGCTTACATCACGTCCAGCTCTGGCCGGCAGCGACGCCTACACGGCCGGAACTGCATCCTCGATCTACGGCATTGAAATTCTGGACAACCGGACCATCCGCGCCACGCTCGACGCTCCCGATGCGTCTGCCCTTTTCACGCTGGGCGTTGCGCCGCTTTCCAAGACCTATTACGGCACGAACTACACCCCGGGCCATTTGGACACCCTTCTTCTCCAGCTCTCCCGTCCCATGGGCTGCGGCCAGTATGCGCTGACCGAACTCACCATGGAACAACTCACCTTTGAGCGCTGCAAGGGATATTATCGCGGCGCTCCCTCCTATGAATCGGTTTTCTTTGTCGTTGCGGATCCGGACAAGGCGGCCTCCATGCTGCTGGAAGGGACCAGTGATCTCGATCTGACCGGCGGCAGCCGCCAAATCCAGACAAACGACTATGACTATCTTGTCAGCCGCGTCTATGCCGGAGACAGTTTGGGTCTGCTCGGCTTCTCCCTCAAAACGAAAGAACTGACGGATCCTGCAGCGCGCAAGGCCATTGCGCTCTGCGTGGACCGACAGGCCCTGATCGATCTCGCTCTGCCCAATCAGGCGGTGCCGCACACCGCGCCTGTCTCGCTCGGAAGCTGGGCAGGGAGCGGCGCGCCGTCTGCCGGAATCGCCGGCCCTGCCGCGGCTGCCGCTCTGCTGGAGCAAAACGGCTATGCCAAGAACACGTCCGGGGTTTATCAGAAAAACGGCGTGCCGCTGCAGGTGGTCTACACCGTAACCAAAAACAATCCTGTTTCTGAGGCGCTGGCCGCACAGCTTTCGGAAACCCTTCCGAAAGCCGGCATCCGTCTGACTGTGCGCAGCGCCGACTACGCTACTTTGATCAATCAGATCGAAGTGGGGAAGGCGGAGCTCTGGTTCATGGCATATGGCGCGCCCTTTGACCCCGACCCCTCTCCCCTTCTTGCGACAGACGGAGCCTTCAATTTCTTTGGCTACAGCAATTCGGTTGTGGACAGCCTGCTCCAGCTTGCCCTGCAGCAGCAGGACAGAACACGGCGGGCCGACCTGTATTCTCAGATTTGGACTGCTTTGACCGACGATCCTCCCTTTGTTGTGCTCTACCAGCGCGAAGCCCGCGCCGTCTGCAACATTCGCTGCCAGGACCTCACATTCAGCACGGTTCGCCCCGTCACAGCCGATTTTTACCTTCTTAAAACCAAATAAATTCAGCGGGTCTCCCGCCTTGGAATCGAAAGGAAGGCTTGCCCATGAACCTCAAGGATCGTTTTCTGCGCTATGTTTCCTTTGATACCAGCTCCGATCTCAGGTCGTCCACCTGCCCCTCCACGGCACATCAGCTTCTTTTGGGGGAAGAGCTCGTTAAGGAGATGCTCTCCATGGGCATTTCAGATGCAGCAATGGACGAAAACGGCTATGTTACCGGCACCATCCCCGCCAATACTGACAAAAAGCTCCCCGTTATCGGCTTCATTGCCCACATGGACGTGGTGAACGACGTTCCCTCCGACAATATCAAGCCCCGCTTGGTCGAGAAATACGACGGCGGAGACCTGGTGCTCAATCCCGAGCTCGGCATTGTCATGCGCCCGCAGGAATACGATTCTCTGCACAGCGTGGTGGGACACGACCTTATTGTGACCGACGGAACCACCCTGCTCGGCGCCGACGATAAGGCGGGGATCGCCGAGATCCTGGCCATGGCCGATGCGCTGCTCTCACCCGACGCATTCCCTCACGGCACGGTGAAAATCGGCTTCACCCCCGATGAGGAAATCGGCCGAGGCGCCGATCTCTTCCCCGTGGAGGCCTTTGGCGCCGATTTTGCCTATACGGTCGACGGCGGCGCCTTTGGGGAAATCGACTACGAAACCTTTAACGCATCCTCTCTGCTCGTCACGGTGACGGGGCTCAACATCCATCCAGGCTACGCTAAAAACAAGATGATCAACGCCGCTTCGGTCGCCATGGAATTCCACCAGATGCTGCCCGCCGCGCAGCGCCCTGAACACACCGAGGGACGCGAAGGCTTTTATCATCTCACCAGCATGGGCGGCAGCGTGGAAAAGGCCCAGCTCGGCTATATTCTGCGCGACCACGACGCCGAGATCCTCAATGCCCGCAAAGCGCTGGCAGAGGCGGCGGCGGAATTCCTGAACCAAAAATACGGCGAAGGCACGGTTACGCTGACGCTGCGCGATACCTACAGCAACATGGTGGAAAAGATCCTGCCCCACCCCGAAATCCTCGACTTGGCTCAGCGCTCCATCACCGCAGCAGGCGGAACCCCCGTCAGCAACGCTGTACGCGGCGGAACCGACGGATGCCGCCTCTCCTTCATGGGTCTGCCCTGCCCCAACCTCGGCACCGGCGGGCGCGGCGCGCATGGACGGTTTGAGTATGTCAGCCTGACCGAGATGGAAAAGTGCACAGAAGTTCTGCTGGGCATCGTCCGTCTTGCAGCCGAATAACATTTTCACGCTCAGTCTTTCCTCAGACATCAAAGACTCCCACCGCGCAGACGCGGCGGGAGTCTTTTGCTTGGGAAGCCCTATTTGGTTTTGTCTGCCGGGCAGGCTTTTTCTCTTCTATTGAAGAAAGAGCCTCTCTTCTCTTTCTACCATCCCCCTGTAAAAAGAAAAAGAAACGGCCGCCTTTGGACGCGGCCGTTTCTTAATTTATCAATCTTGCGGTTCTTATTCCAGGCCCAGTTTGGCCTTGAGCTCGGCAAGCTCAACGTCAACAGAGGCGTTGGTGGCGCTGTCGCGATACTTCTCTTCCAGCGCAGTGGCGGAATCGGCGGTATCGGAGAGGTCTGCCATGGCATTGGCCTCATCGAGCATCTTGTTCGCCTTGGCTTCCATGCGATCGAACGCGCCCATCGCAACCTTCGCCTTTTCCCCGGCAGAGCTGATCTGGTTGACCTTTTCCTGCGTCTTCGCAACGGCGACCTTCGCCTTGATGGCGGCCTTGCGGTTGTTGAGAGCAGCGATATCATTGACCAGCTTGTCGTGCAGCTGACGCATGCGGAGCGCATTTTCATGAGCTGCGGCATAGGCGGTCTGCAGAGCGGCGCCATTGTTCTCGAGCTCCTGCTTTTTGGTCAGCAGAATTCTGGCGTCTCCCTCGTTTCCGGCCAGCAGCGCACGCTTTGCAAGCTCCTCATACTTGACGACTTCCTTGCTGTTCTCATCCACCAGGCGCTTGGTGCGGCTTTCCTCCGCCATCACACTGGCGGTTTCTTTCTTGACTTCGGCCAGGTCTTCCATCATTTCACGAAGATACTGATCCACCATTTTGGCAGGGTTCTCGGCCTTGTCCAGAAGCTCGTTGATGTTCGCGGAGATGATGTCTCCAAATCTCGAAAGAATGCCCATTGCTGTGATCCTCCTGTCAGATTAGTATTTTGTATATCGTTTGGGAACTGGTTTTCAACCAGTGGGAATCGGTTTGGATTGCCTCACGGCTCATATCGGTTGAAGGGGTCTGTATTCCCTTCTTCATACCGCTTTGCAACATCTTCCGCCTCGGTATTTCCAAAGGTTTCAAGCGGCGTTTCCAGAATACGCCGAGTCTCTTCATCCTTCCTTAACTGGGCCTCTCTGCGCTTGTTGCGCCAGAAAATGATCAGCGCCAGGGCGGCAAGCGCAAGCATTGCCCATCCCATGTAGACGGTTGGGGGAACCGTGACCGTCATAATCTTCTCGCCCGCTTCGGAAAAGGACTTTGCGAAGAGCTCATCCTCTGAAAGACTACTGTCGTAATAATAGCGGTTGATCGTATCGATCAGGATGCCTGCGGCCTCGCTGTCGATCACGGATTCTGCCTGAACGCCGGTGAGATACCAGATCTCGTGCTCGTTCCCATACTCCCAGAACAGCACCAGAAGGTGGGCTTCGTCTTCAAACAGACTGTCATACAGCATCTCGGCGGCCGCCTGCACCGTGCTGTCCTGGGGGTAATAGTCGCCGCTGATCTCCTCAAAGAGATACAGATAGGGCTGCACCCCTGTTTTCTGATAGAATTCCTTCATGCCCGACGTGAGCACGGAAGGTTTTTTGATCCATCCCAGTTCGTCGGTATAGTACCCCGTCTCCTTCACGCTGCCGGCGGCAAGGGGCTCGCGGCGAACCGTGGACACGGCCGACGAGCCGGATCCTCCTGTCGCGTAGGGCAGAATCGTGAATACCAGCACAATGAACAGAGCAACCAGAATCAAAATCAAACAGCCGAGATTGCTCCCGCTGTTGTTTCTTCTCCCATTGTTGTTGGGGCCGCTGGGACCGCCGCCCTGATATCCGCCGCCCTGCACAGGCTGTCTTCTTGTACTACCGTAGCGATTCTGTCCCATAGGGACAAAAACTGTTCTTGTTCTACCCATACCGAACGGGAGCCCTCCCATCATAGGACGTGACGAAGATCCTCCGCTATAAGGATTTCCACCAAACGAGTTGGAGCTGCGGCCGGAGCTGTGGCCGGAACTGCCGCCCATACTACGTCCGCCGCTGCTGCCGCTGCGGGTATTACCGCCACCGAAGGAGCGGCCTCCGCCGCCTCCGAAGGAACGGCCTCCGCCGGAAGCGCTGCCGCCCATACTGCGTCCCATTGTCGTCACCTCCAAAAGTCTAGCAACTCCATGTCAAAATGGGGCGATCTTTTTCTACAAGACGCGTTTATTATAACATAGGCAGGCAAAAAAAGAAAAGAGGATTTCTGAAAACTACGCAAAAAAAACCCTGAAATCTGCGCGGAAATATCATGGATCTCTCTCACTCTCTTGTTTTCTGCCGTGCAGGGGCTATTGCTCACTCTCACACGGGTAACAAATCTGTTTTTGTTTTCCGCCGATGCGGCGAAGGCCCGCAAAACGTGAGCCCCCTGTTTCGATGTTCGAAAGGCTCCTTCCCCAACTCCGCAACGCGGGAAAGCAGCGCCGTGCTCCGGATAAAAATCCCGCCCCTGCCGGCAGAAGTCGGCAGGGGCGGGAAGTTCCGGGTTTTTTGTCCCGAAAGCGTTTTTCTACATGAAACCCCTGCGCGCTTTTTCACGAATCAGAAACCTGATCGAGCAGCAGATATTTCAGGGCAGAGAAACGCCGATCTTCTCTGCTGTTATCGGTCATCTGATACAGCGCAGCCTCGTCCCCAAGCGCCACGAAAATACGTCGCGCCCTTGTCACAGCAGTGTAAAACAGGTTTCGCGTCTGAAGGCGGCCCATTCCGGGATACGCCGCCAGTACGACAATCGGATACTCGCTTCCCTGACTCTTGTGCACGGTCACCGCATAGGCAAGCTCAAGCTGATGCAGACACTCAAAGGGATATTCCACCTGTCGATCGTCGAAACAGATGGTCATCACCTCTTCTGAGCGGCTGATTTCGAGGATGCGGCCCACATCACCGTTGTAAAGCCCTTGGGAAATCTCCCCCGTGTCGGTCAGAATCACCGGCAGATCATAGTTGTTTTGAATCTGCATCACCTTGTCTCCCTCACGGAAGAGTCGGCCCTGCACCGTGACTTCATTTTTCCCCGCGGCCGGGGGGTTGAGCGCTCTTTGAAGCATCTCGTTGAAAAACACGGTTCCCGCCTCGCCCTTTCGGGTCGGCGAGAGTACCTGGATCTCATCAATGGGATCAACATGATAGGCGTCCGGCAGGCGGCGGGCCACCAGATCGGTCAGCAGTTCGGCGGCCTTGGCTCTTTCCTTGCAGGAAACCAAAAAGAAATCATTGTCGCGCTCATTGAATTCAGGGTATTCCCCGCGGTTGATGCGGTGGGCGTTGACCACGATCAGACTGTCGCGAGACTGACGGAAGATTTCGGTGAGCTCCACACTGGGGAACAACTCACTGCCCAGCAGATCGCGCAGGATATTTCCCGCTCCGATCGGGGGAAGTTGGTTGGCGTCTCCCACCAAAATCAGGCGTGCCGAGGGCCGCATCGCCCGAAGCAGTGCATCGAACAGCGTAATCTCCAGCATCGAGACTTCGTCGACAATGATGACATCTGCATCAAGGGGATTCCTTTCATGGTATCGTGCCGTGGGCACGCCTGCCCGCAGAGTGATCCCCAGCATCCGGTGAATCGTTGTGGCCTTGGCCCCTGTGAGCTCGGTCATGCGCTTGGCCGCCCTGCCCGTGGGCGCAGCCAAGAGGGTGGTGAGCTCCAAGCGGTCGAGCAAGGCCATAATCCCGTGCAGTGTGGTGGTCTTGCCCGTGCCGGGGCCCCCAGTCAGGACAAAAACTCCGTTTTCGGCGCAGGCTGCAATGGCCCTGCGCTGCATGGCTGCATATTCGATGCCAAGGCCTGAGGAGATCGCGTCGACAAGACGGTTCACATCCCTGCCGCAGGGACGCGGAGTCGACATGGAAAGCAACCGCTCAGCCACGGTTTTCTCCGCCGAATAGTATCGCTGCAAAAAGACCGCCTCCAAATTGGCGACGGGGGCGCATACAACCTCATCGTCGCGCTCCAACTCCTCCAAACAGGCCGTCACCAGGTCGCTCTCCACGGCAAGAAATCCGGCCGTGGTAGAAATCAGCGCCTCCAGCGGGAGAAAGGTGTGCCCGTTCCCCAAGTTGTGCTCCAAAACGTGGAGCAGTCCGGCGCGCACCCGCACGGGGGAGTCGGCCGTAATCGAAAAAAGCTCCGCCGCGGCGTTGTCGACCATGTCGAATCCCATACCGTATTCCTCCCCGCAGAGCAGGTAGGGATTGCGGCGCAGCGCGTCGACCGCCGAAAACCCATAGCGCTTATAGAGCTTGACCGCCACATAGGGAGGAATACGAAAGGCCCCGAGTTCGGCCAAAACCCGCCGCACTCCCTGTATCTGGCGATATCTCTGGCTGAGCTGGCTTGCCTTGGCCGGCGTGACCCCTTTGATCTCGCATAAAAGCTCAGGCTGCTGATCGAGCACCTCCAGCGCCTGTTCGGAAAATCGTTCCACGATGCGCTTAGCCAGCGTTTTCCCGATGCCCTTGATCGCGCCGCTCTCCAGGTAGGCAAGGATCCCTGCCGTGTCGCTCGGCAGCACCGATTCGATGGAGGCTGCCGCAAACTGACGGCCATAGCTGGCATGTGTCACATAGTCGCCCAGAGCTCGGATACTTTCGCCCACCGCAAGGTTGGCGGCATAACCCACTACCGTTTCCCTGCCGGCCGCCGTTTCGATCTCCATGACAACATAGGCGGTTTCCTCGTTGCGGAAGATGATTTTGTTGATGACTCCCTCGAGCACAAGGGAGGGCGTCGTCTCCTGCATATCAGGACCTCCCGCTCCTTGATGATCCGTTTTTTTGTATTGTACCATATCCCTGCGGCTTTGTCACCGACGAAACAGGAGATACGGCGCGTCTCTCCCTACGCTTTAAACAGCTGGAGAAGCTCCGGGACCGTGACAAAATCGATCGCTGGATATCGGCGCTGCAGCGCCTGCCTCTGAAGACGGATTTCGTCCATTTCCCCCTCCTCCAGCAGCGCCACCGTGACGGTCGGGGAATAGGGTAGCCCTGCCAGGACGGAAAAAGCCTGCCGGAGCGTGACCTCCGGCGCATCCGGCCCTGTCAGAGACAGCAGCACCACGACCCGCACCGAAGGTTGCCGCGATATGGAACGGATCAACCATGCTGAAATCCCGATCATCAAACCAATAAGAAGCAACGGCATGAGGGCCTCTTTCATCTATTATGTTTCTCCCCTTTCATCCGACGATCGGCTCTGAAAAGCAGCAAAGTGCATTTGGATTTCGTTGATTTAACTCAGTCTATGACGGACGACTTTTATCACGTGCAGACCTCTATTGAGGAATTTCTCTCTACCCTCTTGACAGGCAAGTAAAAACATGATTCAATACAAATAAGAATTGTTCTTGTTTAGCTGTGCTGATTGATTTTTTGAAAAGGAGTTTACTGTGATGAAAGAACTAAAGGGAACCAGAACCGCCGCCAATCTCGCCGCCGCTTTTGCCGGCGAATCCGAAGCCCGCAACAAATATTCCTATTACGCTTCCACTGCCAAAAAAGAGGGGTACAATCAGATTGCCGCCATCTTTGAAGAGACCGCCGGCAATGAAAAAGAGCATGCCAAGCTTTGGTTCAAAGCGCTGCACGGCGGCGCCGTACCGGACACCATCACAAATCTGAAAGACGCTGCCAGCGGCGAAAATTTTGAGTGGACCAAAATGTATGCCGAATTCGCCGCCGTTGCGAAGGAGGAGGGCTTCGATGAGATCGCCCGTCTCTTCGAGGGCGTGGCCGCCATCGAAAAGGAGCATGAGGAGCGTTATCGGAAACTGCTGGCCTCGATCGAGGAAGGCACGGTATTTGCCGATGTGAAGGAGCAGGTTTGGGTCTGCTCCAACTGCGGCCATGTGCACATCGGGAAGGAAGCTCCGGAAATCTGCCCCGTCTGCGCGCATCCCCGCGGTTATTTCATTCGCAAGGCGGAAAACTATTGAGCCATTTTCCCTTCCTTCTTCGAGGATCCTTTTAAAATAGAAATCCGAGCATGAAAAGACGAGCCTGTGCAGCCAATGGCTGCACAGGCTCGTCTTTATTCAGGGTCGCCTGCAAAGGGAAGACTTATTCCCGGATCCGCCTGGCTTCGGCGGAATGAGCGCTTTCGCAAGACAAAAAGAGGCAGAAGGATCGCGCTCTCTGCCTCCTGAAAACAGCTGTTTTTCTTTCCATGGCGTATGGAGGCGCGCTCTCGCCAAACAGACACCGCATCGCGGAAGGATTCTTAATACATCTCGCGGTTTCGCGCCAGATTGATGGTGCCATCCTGCAGCTTGGAGAGCCGATCGAGGCACTTTCCGGTACCGCGTGCCACGCAGGAAATCGCATCGTCCGCCACATAGGTGGGAATTCCGGTTTTGGCTTCGATCCGCTCCGGGAAGCCCTTGATCAGGGAACCGCCGCCGGTCATAATGATGCCGTTCTGCGCGATATCGCCCAAAAGCTCGGGCGGGGTGCGCTCCAAAACGCTGTGCACGCCCTCGATGATGGTGGTGGCGCACTCGTCGAAGGCCTCCATGACCTCGTCGGTGGTGATGGTAAAGACACGGGGAAGCCCCGTCATCAGACAGCGGCCCTTCACATCGACCGAAGCTTTCTCCTCAAAGGGATACAGACAGCCAATCTCCATCTTGATCTTTTCCGCCGTGCGCTCGCCGATGAGGATATTGAACTTCTTGCGGCAGTACTTCGTCAGCGCCTCGTCGAACTTGTCGCCCGCCGTTTTGATCGATTCGCTGACCACGACTCCGCCCAACGAAATCACGGCGATATCCGTAGTCCCGCCGCCGATATCGACCACCATGTTGCCGTCCGGCATTTCAATGTTGATGCCGGCGCCCAGCGCTGCGGCGATCGGCTCCTCCACCAGGTAGGTTTTCTTGGCGCCGGCCTGATTGGTTGCATCGATCACGGCGCGCTCCTCCACCTCGGTGATGCCGGAGGGAACGCAAACCATAATACGCGGCTTAAACATCATGAAGCCGCAGACCTTTTTCAGAAAATATTTGATCATACGCTGGGTCATCTCATAATCCGAGATCACGCCGTCGCGCAGAGGACGAATCGCAATAATGGTCCCCGGGGTTCTGCCCAGCATTCTCTGGGCTTCCGTTCCGACTGCCAGGATTTTATTGGTATTCCGCTCGATTGCAACCACCGAGGGCTCCTGCAACACGATACCCTTGCCCTTGATATAGATCAGGACGCTGGCAGTGCCAAGGTCTATTCCGATTTCTTTCGCATTAAAGATTCGCGACACAGTGAAACCTCCCGCCAAAAACTTTGCTGAAAAACTTGCAAGATGTGCCCCGACAAAGCGCGAAGCCTTACCCTATTATTTTACATGATGTTTTTCAAAAATCAATGAAAATTTGTAAAAACCGCTTTCCTGCACAAAAAATCTCTCTGCCAAATCCGGTTCGCCGGGCGTTTGGTCCCCGCATACTCCGTTTCCTCAAAGAGAGTTCACCTCTGCCGACCCTGCTCCCCTCCCCGCATGCGAAAACGCAGGCCGTTTTGAGGGATCGGCACGCACAGCCGCGACTGCGGCGGCCGTCACCTCCCCCGCTCCGGCGCGCTTCAGCGCGTTGACACAGGCCAACATCGTCGCCCCTGTGGTGATCACGTCGTCAATCAGGAGGATTCTAGTCCCTGCAAGGGGCGGACCGTTTTCTTTCAAAACCAGTTTGTTCGCCGCATGGCGACGCAGGCTTTGGGTCAGCTCCTTCTGCGCTGTTCCACCATGGGGCTCAAACAGCGAAACAAAGGGGAGCTCCAGCAGTTCAGACGCCCGCTGCGCAATACGTTCCCCTGAGTCGAACCCCCTGGCACGGCGGTTTTCGAGACTCCCGGGCGCCGCCGTTACAAGATCGAAGGCCATCTTTGAGCAAACCCTTCTCACCGCCACGCAAAGCCATGCGGCAAGGAGTTTATCTGCATCTCTGCAACCCAGCTTTTTGTAGCGCAGGATGGCGCTGCGCACAACCCCCTCATAGGGATAGGCCACAATCGGGCAAAGGGCCTCTTTCCCTTCAAATCCCTCAGGGTCTGCGGCCTGCTCGGCAAAGGGAAGATCTGCCAGCTCGTCAAGGCATCGCTCACATGGCAGCGCCTCTGCCGTTATCCTTCCGCACAAGGGGCAGCGTGGTGGAAAGAGCAGCTCTGCCAAGCTGGACCCAAATCCCATTTTGCCTTCTCCTCTCTGCG
>JAFRSP010000068.1 GCA_017427525.1 Clostridia bacterium | reverse complement strand
CCTTGCGCATCGCCTTCACGGTCTCTCTGGCAATGATCTTTCCTCCGATGGCCGCCTGAATGGGCACCTCAAAGAGCTGCCGCGGAATGGTCTCTTTGAGCTTTTCGCAGATGCGTCTTCCGCGTCCGTAAGCCCGGTCCGCATGGACAATGAAGGAGAGGGCGTCCACCATGTCGCCGTTGAGCAGGATATCGAGCTTGACCAGGTCGCTCTTGCGGTAGCCCAGCATCTCATAGTCAAAGCTGGCATAACCGCGGGTGCGGGATTTGAGCGCATCGAAAAAGTCGTAGATGATCTCGTTGAGGGGCAACTCATAGTGCAGATTGACCCGCTGCGGGTCCACATATTCCATGCTCTTATAGGTTCCCCTGCGCTCCTGGCAGAGCTCCATGATCGCTCCCACATATTCGCTCGGGAGAATGATATTGGCATTCACAATGGGCTCCTCGGCCAGTTCGATCTCGCTGGGATTCGGAAAGTTGGTGGGATTGTCGATATAGACCACCTCGCCGCCCGTGCGGGTGATGCGATAGATCACGCTGGGCGCCGTGGTGATGAGCTCCATGTTGTATTCCCGCTCCAGCCGCTCAATGATGATCTCCATGTGCAGCAGCCCCAAAAAGCCGCAGCGGAAACCGAAGCCCAGTGCGATGGAGGTTTCAGGCTCAAAGAGCAGAGAAGCGTCGTTGAGACGCAGCTTTTCCAGCGCCTCCCGCAGGTCTTCGTATTTCGCTCCGTCGAGCGGGTAGATTCCGCAGAACACCATGGGAACGGCGGGGCGGTAGCCGGGCAGCGGCTGCGCCACCGGGCGGTCGGCATGCGTAACGGTGTCGCCCACGCGGGTATCCTGCACGTTTTTGATGGAGGCGGTCAGGTAGCCCACGTCTCCCGCCGCAAGCACACCGGTCGGCTCCAGCCCGATGGGGCGAAGATTTCCCACCTCCACCACGTCAAAACGGGCTCCGGTCTGCATCATAAGGATGGAATCGCCCGCCCGCAGCGTGCCGTTGAAAATCCGCAGATAGACGATCACGCCCTTGTAGGCATCGTAAAACGAATCAAAAATCAGGGCCTCGAGCGGCGCGTCGGCATCACCCTCGGGAGGAGGGATCTGCTCCACGATCCCCTCCAGCACCGCCTCGATGCCGATACCCTGCTTGGCCGAAATCAGGGGCGCGTTTTCGGCCTCGATGCCGATGATATCTTCGATTTCCCGCTTGACGCGGTCGGGGTCGGCCGCCGGCAGGTCGATCTTGTTGATGACCGGCAGCAGTTCCAGGTCGTGCTCGAGCGCCAGGTAGGTGTTCGCCAGCGTCTGCGCCTCGATCCCCTGCGCGGCGTCCACCACCAAAACGGCGCCCTCACAGGCCGCCAGAGACCGTGAGACCTCATAGTTGAAATCCACATGTCCCGGCGTGTCGATCAGGTTGAGCACATAGTCCTCCCCGTCCTCGGTACGGTAATTGAGCTTCACGGCACGGGCCTTGATGGTGATGCCCCGCTCCCGTTCAAGCTCCATATTATCGAGCAGCTGACTCTCCATGTCGCGCTGAGAAACAGACCCCGTCAGCTCCAGCAGACGGTCTGCCAGCGTGGACTTTCCGTGGTCAATATGGGCAATGATCGAAAAATTGCGGATATTGGAAATCTTCAAGCGGCGCCCTTCCTTTCCCGGAGCGGTTTTTGCTGTGCAAGTCGCCCCTGTCATGAGGGATTGTCGGATCGAATGCTTTATTATAGCATGGAAGAAGCGATTCGACAAGCATGCGGCAAAACCCCTCTTCTTCCCAGGCGGCACACCGAACCGTTCGGCATTCGGGCTCCCCAAAAATGTGCCGAAACAGTCCTTCACCCTCCGTCTGTGCTCCCTTTTCGGCTTCACCGCCTCTTGCGGAAGAAACGAAAAACGGCAGAGAAATCTTTCCGGCGCGCCGTTGCGAAAAGGAGAGAAACCGTGCTATACTGGTAATATCAACCGAGAGAGGCCCTACAGCCCTGTTTGGGAAACTTCGCGAAAGATCTTCAACTGCATATCGCTCCGGCTTTTGTGGCAAATGCGCGACCTGCCCCAGCTTGGGTCAGACACGCATTCTTGTTCCTGCTGAACAAGGGAATCGGGTGAAATTCCCGGACACTGGATTCACGAAAACGCGCTGTGTTGCAGCAAGGCGCGGACTTTGAATCCGGTAGCTGTGATTTCGGAGCACGTTCTCTGGGCGTTTGATTCAGGCGCCTACTGCGAAAGCAGGTCATTGAAGGGCCGTTACGGCCCGACGAGAAGGCGGGGACGTGCGCTGACGCGAATGCGTCTGAACGAATCAGTCAGAAGACCTACAAGGAGAGAGCGCCGCGGGTTTTATCACCCGAACAGAGCTCTCGGCCAGAAGAGACGGCGACGGAAAATACGGTCGCCGTTTTTGTTTTCCACACCTCAAAGGCGGACATCGGATGCGGCTTTTCCCCTCCATGTCCGCTTTTTCAATGGCCTGTTCCGGTTCCCGCCGAACAGACAACCACCGAGAGGACGGAGAAAGAGGCTTGTTTTCAGACTTGCGCGTGGGATGCTTTTCCGCTCGGGGAATCAAGGAGGAAACAGTATGAAAAAGAAACTCCCCTTTCTGATCCTGGTCTTTGTCACGGCGTTGAGCCTGCTTTTCACCTCGGTTTCGGCGGCTCCCGTCTCGACTTGGAGCGGTTTTCGAGGCAGCGCCGACAACATGGCGATTCTCGATGCTCCCACACCGGAAAGCGCGGCGCTCGCCTGCCTGAAATGGGCTTCGTCGGTTCCCGGTGCGGGCTGGGACGCCGCGGTTTCTATCTGGATGGTGGAAGGTCGCCTCTTTGCCGCGGCCGGCGACTCCCTTTCGGTGTTTGACACCGAGACCGGAGAACTCGTCGAGCGTGCGGAGCTCTCCCACTCCAGGGGACAGAGCTGCATGCCTCCCATCTGCGAAAACGGCACGATCTATCTCCCCTTAGACGGCGGACGGATCGAGGCGATCGACGCCAAAACCCTGAAATCCCTCTGGGTTTTTGAAAACGCCCAGTCGGGACAGGCCCTCTCCCCGATCATCTGGCAGGACGGCCGACTCTATACCGGATTCTGGACAAGCGAAACCGATCCGGCAGACTTTGTCTGTGTGGACGCCGCCAGCGGAGAGTTGATCTGGAACTATTCCGTTCCGGGCGGCTTTTATTGGGCGGGCCCCGTCGCCGTGGGCAGCTTCATCGTGGTGGGAACCGACGATGGAGCGCCCGGCGCAAACGGCGACTCCCATCTGCTTGTCTTCAACCAGAACAGCGAAGCGGGAGAACCCGCGGAAGTCCTTTCCGATGTGCTTCTGACCGGCTGCGGCGACCAGCGGAGCGCCATGGCCTATGCAGAGGGAAGAGTGTATTTCACCACCAAGGGCGGCTATCTGTGCAGCGCCGAGATCGACCCGAAAACGGGAGAAGTCCGCGATCTTGCGACCGCCTCTCTCGGCGCTCAGAGCACCTCCACCCCTGTGGTGTATGAAGACCATGTCTATCTCGGCGCTGGCGGCGGGATGACGACCTCCGGCTCTGCGGGCCATTTTGTCGTAGCAGACCGCGAAACCCTTGCGCCGGTTGCCTATGCAGGTTTAAAGGGCATGCCGCAGTGTTCCTTCCTGCTCTCCACGGCAAACGATGATGCACTTCTCTTTTACAGCACCTATAACAATCTGCCGGGCGGCCTCTCTCTCATTCAGGTCGATCCGGACAACGTTTCCCACCCCATCGTTTCCGAGCTCTACGACGCGGCGGGATATGAACAATACTGCATCGGCAGCGTCATCTGTGACAACGAGGGCACGCTGTATTATACCAACGACTCCGGAAGGCTGTTTGCCGTCGGTGCCAACCTCGCCTATGCCGCCGACTTGGCCATCGACGGCGTCACCCTGACAGACTTCCAGCCCGGCACTCTCTCTTATGAAGCGATCCTGCCCGTGGGCAGCAAAACCGTGTCGGTCTCGGCGCGCGCAGACCGTGATGCGGTTGTCAGCATCAACGGAGAGCCCGGAGAAAATGGCACGGCACAGGCCGAGATTCCCGTGAAAAACGGCACAAAGGTTACGGTCACCGTTGAAAAGGGCGGCTTCTCCCGCACCTACACCCTCCGTCTGCGGCATGCCTCCGGCGAGACCGGGCTTTCCGCCCTCAAGGTCAACGAAACCAATGCCTACAACGGTTTTCTGACTCTGAACGCCGCGCTCTCCTCCCAGCGTGACGAGTATGTCTGCGCCGGTGTCTCCGCAAACCGCAGCTTTGTCAACGTGTGGCCCGAGGCCAAGGATCCCAACGCTTCCGTGTCGGTGTTCGCCGTGTCCGGTGTGAAGGATACGGCCCCGGGCGAGGAGATCCCCCGCACCGGACAGACGGAAGGGCATGACCGGTATGCCGTTTATTTCGCCGACAGCGGCGCAGAAGCTGTTGCCGCTGTGCGCATTGTCGTCACGGCCGAAGACGAAAAGACAACCGATTCCTGCGAGCTTCTCCTGACAAAGCGTGAGACATACGCCCGGGCCTCTGGCACCGTGACCGTCACCATTGCCAACAAGGGCAGCGTGGTCATGTCTTTGCAGAAAATTCTGGTGCTCGATCTTGATTTTGACGGAAAACTCAATGTGGATGAAACCCTCTATGCGGCGCATGAAGCCGCCTATCCGGGCGGCGCCGCTGCCGGTTACGCCTCCACGCTGGGAGATTACGGCCTCTCTATCGTGAAGCTCTGGGGCGATACCTCCTTCAACTACGGTTACTGGTTGGACGACGACTCCTGCTGGAGCCTTGCCGATGAAGTGCACGACGGTCAGAAGCTGGTGGCCTTCGTCTATGCAAACACCGTATGGCCGAATATGGATATCTACACCGCCTTCGGGCGCGACGCCCTCTCGACCAAGCCGGGCAGCGAAGAGACCCTTGTCCTCTCCCGCTACGACTATAACAGCGAGACCTTTGCCTATGCCGCCTCTCCCTGCTCCGGCGCTCAGCTTACCGCCTATCGGAACGGACGGGCGCTGACCGAAGGCTTCTCCTATACCGACAACGGCGACGGTTCCTACCGCATCACCTTCCAACGTGCCGGCGTCTATGATGTGATTGCGACAACGTCCGGCAACACCATTGTCCCCGCCGTCTGCCGTGTGACCGTAGACGGCGGCTCGGGCGGCGGTTCGTCCTCTTCGGATTCCCCCGTTTCGCCTGCCGATCCTTCAACTCCCGCAGCCGGCCAGACCGATCTCCCCTTTACGGATCTCTCCGGACACTGGGCAGAATCGGCCGTTCGCGCCGTCTTTGAAGCAAAGCTGATGCAGGGAGTCAGCGAAACCCTCTTCGCTCCCGACGAAACCCTCAGCCGTGCCATGACAGTGACGCTGCTCTACCGTCTGGCAGGCTCGCCTGACCTTGAAGACACGGCTTCCTTTGCCGACATTCCCTCGGATACCTGGTACACAAAGCCGGTGATTTGGGCGGCACAGAACAAGATCTCCATGGGCCGCGGAGATGGAACTTTCGGCCCCGAAGAATCCGTTACCCGCGAACAGTTCGCGGCGCTGCTCTTCCGCTATGCACTGCTGAAAAACCTCGATCTCTCCGCTCGCACAGACCTGAACGCCTTCTCCGACGGCGGCGCCGTCTCTGACTGGGCGCAGGATGCCATGAGCTGGGCCTGTGCAAAGGGAATCCTCACCGGCAGACCCTCCGGCGAGCTGGATCCCAAAGGCACCGCCACCCGTGCGGAGGCCGCCGCCATCCTGATGCGCTTCCTGTCGATCGCATAACACGGAGATTTTATCCTCCAAAGTCCCACACGGACTGCCGATCTGCGGCAGTCCGTGTGGGGAATCCATCGACCGTCCCGCTCCGATTCACGGAAAAGGAGGATCCTATGAATAAAAACCGAACCCGGCGGGGGAGCGTGCTTCTACTGCTCTCCCTTGCCCTGATGGCGGCCGCTCTCTATTTCAGCTTCCGCCCCGCTCTGCCCAAAGGCGCCGGCCTTTCCTCGGCTGTCACGGCGCAGTCCCCTGTGCAGCAGAACCCTGAGGAGAAGCCGGAGCTCTCCGCCCCCTCCGCGCCGGACCTCTCCGGTCAGGAGGAACTTCCTGCGGCAGAGCAGGGAGAGAAGGCCGCTGCGCCGGACTCGAAGGGCCTCGAAAATGGCTCGATTCTGGAAGAGGCGATTTCCTCTCAAAATCAGAGTCCTGCACCTGCGGATTCCGCCCCGGCACCTTCGGCCCCCGATCCGGAACCGACTGTCGCCGACCCGCCGGAGGAGCCGGATGCTTCTGCGGATCCCCCTTCGTCCGAGCCCGCCGCCTCCTGCACGATTTCCATTTCCTGCGCCGTCCTCTCGGAGAATCCAGAGCTCTGCTCCTCCGAAAAGAGGGAGCTGATTCCGGAAGACGGCTGGATCCTTGCGCCGGTCTCGGTCTCCTTCGAGCAGGACGAGAGCGTTTTTGATCTGCTGCTGCGCGTCTGCAAAGATCGGGGCATCCTGCTGGAATTCGAAAATACCCCCTTATACGGCAGCGCCTATATTGAGGGGATCGGAAACCTGTATGAATTCGACGCCGGCTCCCAATCCGGCTGGATGTATGAGGTGAACGGATGGTACCCAAACACCGGATGCAGCGGCTATTTTCTTCAGGATGGCGACGTCGTCTGCTGGCGCTATACCTGTAACCGCGGGAACGATATCGGCGGCGGACAGCCTGCCGAGTAGACCCCTTGTTCTCCTTGGCGCTGTTTCGAATCCCTGTCCTTTTCAAGTCCCCTTCAGGAGGTGAATGCCTTGTCCCGCCGAAACGCCTTTTCCGACTGCCACCCCATTGTCAATCTTCTCTATTTCGTGCTGGTGCTGGCCTTCACCATGTTCACGCTCCACCCCGTCTGTCTGGCGGTCTCGCTGTGCGGGGCGCTGTGCTGCGCTCTCTGTGTCAGGGGCAGAGAAACAAAGGCGCTCTGCTTTTCAGTTTTGCCCGTCATGCTGATCGCGGCGTTCTTCAATCCGCTTTTTAACCACGAAGGCGCGACTTTGCTGCTCTATCTCCCCTCAGGAAACCCGCTGACCCTTGAGAGCATCGCCTTCGGTCTCTCTGCGGCCGCCATGCTGGCCGCCGCCATCCTATGGTTTTCCTGCTGTTCCGCCGTGATCACCTCAGACAAATTTCTCTATCTCTTCGGACGGATCGCGCCTGCCCTCTCTCTGCTGCTCTCCATGACACTGCGCTTCGTCCCGCTCTTTACGAGACAGCTTAAGACCGTGACGCAGGCGCGAAAAGGCCTCTATGTCGGCGCTGAGGCCCCAAAAGGGCTCGGGCAGGCGAAACTTGCCGTCGCCTCTCTCTCCTCGGTGACCACCTGGGCGCTGGAACACGCCGTTGAAACGGCAGACAGCATGAGAAGCCGCGGCTACGGCCTGCCGGGCCGCACCGCCTTTTCTCTCTATCGTCTCGACCGCAGAGACAGAGCGCTGCTGGCATGGCTCTCTTTCTGTGGGGTCTATGTGCTGTCCGGCGGCATGGCCGGCGGCATGGCCTGGCGCTACTATCCCACCATGAAGGGAGTCTCGCCGACCCCCCTCGCCGCAAGCTTCTTTTTTGTGTATCTGCTGCTCTGCCTCACACCACTGCTCTTGGAGTGGTGGGAGAGAAGACTCTTTTCTTAAGCGAAGAGAGTTGAAAAGCATCGGCGGCGTTTTCATTTGCAATTTCCACTGTGCGCGGCAGTCCGCTCCAAAGCCTGCCGCTTGAATCGGGCCGCAGGCTCCGCTTTGAAGAATGGAACTGCGCCTCTCAAAACTGGAGAAGGGAGTGCAAGCCGTTGATCGAATTGCAGTCGCTCAGCTTTCGGTATCCGGGACAAAAGAGCAATGCCATCGACAGAGTTTCTCTTACCGTGCGGCGGGGAGAGTTTTTCGTGCTGCTCGGTCCCTCCGGCTGTGGGAAAAGCACTCTGCTGCGGCACCTGAAGACCGATCTCACCCCCCACGGACAGCGTGAGGGGCAGGTGCTGCTGGACGGGATTCCTCTCTCCGACCTCAACCGGCGGACGCAGAGCCAGCGCATCGGCTTTGTCCAGCAGCTTCCGGACAGTCAGCTCGTCACCGACAAGGTCTGGCACGAGCTGGCCTTCGGGTTGGAGAGCCTTGGGTTCGACACCCCCTTCATCCGCCGCCGCGTGGCCGAGATGGCCGCGTTTTTCGGCCTGGAAGATTGGTTTTATAAAAAGGTCTCAGAGCTCTCCGGCGGACAGAAGCAACTTTTGAACCTGGCCTCTGCCATGGCCGTGCAGCCGGATATCCTGATCCTGGATGAGCCGACCGGTCAACTTGATCCCATCGCCGCCTCTGAGTTTTTGGCAGCGCTGAGCCGTCTCAACCGTGAGCTCGGCACAACGGTGATCCTGACCGAGCACCGCCTCGAGGAGGCGCTTCCTCTGGCGGATACCGCCGCCGTGATGGAGGAGGGCAGGCTGCTCTGCGCCGCCCCGCCCCGCGAGGTCGGGACTCTGTTGCGCAGTGAAAACCATGCCATGTTTCTCGCCATGCCCGCTCCCATGCGGGTGTGGGCCGCTCTGCAAAGCGAAACGCATCCGCCTCTCACCGTGCGGGAGGGGCGGGAATGGCTGGCCGAGTTTTCCGCTTCCCACCCGCTTATCGCTCTGCCCTGCGATCTGCGTCGTCTCGAAACCCAACCTCCCGTGGCGGAGGCGAGGGAAGTCTATTACCGGTATGACCGTGAATTGCCGGATGTGATCAAGGCGCTCTCCTTCACCGTGAGAAAAGGGGAGCACTACGCCCTGATGGGCGGAAACGGCGCGGGAAAATCTACCCTTCTCACCCTGCTGGCAGGGCTTGCCCACCCGCAGCGGGGAGAGCTTAAGGTGCAGGGTGTCGTTTCGTTTCTCCCTCAAGATCCGCAGACGCTTTTCACCGGAAAAACCGTGCGGGAGGAGCTTCTTTCGGTTCTCTCCGGCAAAGAGCTTTCCGAAGAAGAGCGCATCGACCGCGCAGCGAAAGCGGCGGCGCTCTGCCGCTTGGAGCCTCTGCTCGACCGGCATCCCTATGATCTCTCGGGCGGCGAACAGCAACGGGTGGGCCTTGCCTGCGTGCTGCTGACCGAGCCTGACCTTCTCCTGCTCGACGAGCCCACCAAGGGTCTCGACGCCGGTTTCAAGTCCGAGCTCGGCGCACTGCTGATCACACTGCTGCAGCGCGGCATGACCATTGTGACGGTCAGCCACGATCTGGAATTCTGCGCCCAGTATGCCCATTGCTGCGCCCTGCTCTTCGATGGCTCAATCGTCTCGGAAGACACTCCCTGCCGCTTTTTCTCCAAAAATGGTTTTTACACCACCGCAGCCAACCGTATGGCACGGGAAAAGCTCCCCCTCGCCGTCACCGTCCGCGATATCGTCGCGTCCTGCGGCGGTTCTCTGCCCGAGAGTTCTTCTCTTCCATCCCCCCTTCCGCCGCAGCCCGAGCTTTTTCAAACCGAGAAAAAGCGGCTCTCCCTCTGGAGACAGGGAGTCGCCCTGGTTTCCGGCGCCGCGGCGCTCACCCTCTTTTTCCGCGCCGTCACCCAGACCGATCTGACTGCGCTGATCACGTCCGAGGGACCGACCGGCGCGGGGTATGCCCAGCTGAAAACCGAGTTTCTGCTTGCAGGACTTCTGTTGGTGCTGGCCGCCGCCCTCGGAAAAGAGTGCCGCTCCAGCAAGACCGCGCTCCGACCGCCGCACAGGCGGCTGACCGGCCGGAGCCTCTTCGGGGCGGCCATCTCCCTTCTGGCCATCCCGCTCACCCTTTTTGCCGGTCTGCAATTTGGCGGAGAACGGCGTTATGCCCTTCTCTCTCTGCTCGTTCTCTTTGAGGCAATGCTCCCCTTCTTTGCGGCATTCGAGGGCAGAAAGCCCCAGGCACGCGAGTTGGTCGTGATCGCGGTGCTCTGTTCCATCGGCGTGGCTGGCCGCGCCGCCTTTTTCATGCTGCCGCAGTTCAAGCCTGTGCTAGCCCTCACCATCCTGTCGGGGGTGGCTCTTGGCGGAGAGAGCGGCTTCCTGGTGGGCGCCATGACCATGCTTGCCTCCAATATTCTGTTTTCCCAAGGGCTCTGGACTCCCTGGCAGATGTTCGCCATGGGTCTCGCAGGGTTCCTGGCAGGCCTTCTTTCCCGCTGGGGAATCCTGCGCCGCGACCGGCTCGGCCTCTGCATCTTCGGCGCGCTGACCGCTATCCTCCTCTACGGAGGGATTATGAACACTGCCGCCGCCTTCATCTGGACCCGTTCGCTGAACTGGAAGCTCCTGCTCGGCTATTATGTCACCGGCTTCCCACAAGACTGCGCCCATGCCGCCGCAACCTGCGTGTTCTTGTGGATCGCGGCCGAGCCCATGCTTGAAAAGCTGGACCGCATCTGCAGAAAATACGGGATCCTGGAAGAGCCGCCTGCCTGAGGCAGACGGCTCCTTTTCATCGCCTTTTGCGTTTTGACAATCTCTTTTTCTTTGTGCTATACTCCTTCAAGGCGGGCGCAGCTTTCCAAGGCCCGCAAAAACCAACCGGAGGGGGCGGTTCCATCTATTACGTCTATCTCCTTCGCTGCGAAGACGAGAGCCTGTATGTCGGGATCACGACCTCCCTTCCGCGCCGCCTTGCCCAGCATGGCGGCCTGCAGCCCGGCGGCGCGAAATATACCCGCGCCCATCGGCCGGTCGGCTATGCAGCCGCCTTTCTCGCGCCAAGCCGCGCCGCTGCCTCACGGCTGGAGGCCCATCTCAAGCGGCTCTCGCATCGTCAGCGCCAGCTCCTTTCGCAAGGTGTCGATTCGGAGCTCATCCCTCCTGAATTCCGACGCCTTATCATTGATCAAACGGGGAGGATTCTTATGCAGTTTCTCTGTCATCCCGGCTGCTCCACCTGCAAAAAGGCCCGGGAGTTTCTTGAACAAAACGGCATATCCTTTGTGCTGCGCGATATCCGAACGGAAAATCCCACGGCTGTCGAGCTTGCGCAGTGGCATAGGCAGAGCGGTCTGCCGCTGCGCCGCTTTTTCAACACCAGCGGGCAGCTCTACCGCGAACTCGCTCTCAAAGACAAGCTTCCCGCTCTCAGCGAAGAGCAGCAGCTCGCACTTTTGGCACAAGACGGCATGCTGGTGCGCCGTCCCATCCTGGCGGCTGAGGAGTTTATTTTGATCGGATTCCGGGAAAACGAATGGAAAAGCGCCCTGAATCTGTGAAACCGTCTTTACTTGGTATGTCGTTATTCCCCTTGCAAAAAGGACTCGGCATAACTTGCCGAGTCCTTTTGTTTTTTCTATCATTAGCCGATCAGGACCATATGCACAACAGGCGCTTTCCCGCCGTCTGCTTTCTCTTACATAGTCAAAAACCGGCCTCATAATAAAACCAATACGGTTCAATCTGCCGGACATACCCGTGGTTATCGCCCTTTCCTTGCCATTTCCACTCTGTATCGGAGACTTTTGTCAGGCTTACCCCTGCATTTTGAAAGGAAACCGGAGTATTGTCGCAGCTGTAGAAAACGCCATAATATTGGGAGGACGAAACTATCCCCCTCGTCTTCACGATGTATTCGACGACGGTGTGTTCTCCGGGCCAGTCATTCACACTGGCGCCGTCTGGTGCGACGAGCGGTTCTCCCTTTTCAAAGTGACGTTCCACAGCGGATCTCATTTCGTCAATATAAAGCTCATAAAACTGCATCACGCTTTTTTCCGGGTTCGTCAAACCCTCTTGCAAAACAAACAAGCCTGCAAGCAACACAAGCGCCCCGATTGTCGACAGAATTCTTTTTTTCATCATATTCCTCGCAGTTCCAAAAAGGCGAAAGAGGTCTCTATTCCATTTCCTCCAGCAGTTCCTCCAGTCTCTCCTCATACAGCGGAACCGATGCGCCGACGATGGGCCGCCCGAGGATCCTGCCCTCGCTGTCCACAAAATATGTGGTGGGGAAAGCCTGCACAGGCAGCGCCCAATCTACCCCTGCAAAGGGTTTGAGCATGAGATACTCGGCTCCGGTCTCTTCCACAAGGTCGATTCCTTCGGCCAGGGCCTCTTTCTGATTCCCGTCGATCAGGATGCCCACAACCTCGCAATCCTTTTCCTGAATACGCTGGTTGAGGGCATTCAGCTCCGGCATCTCCATGATGCAGGGACCACACCACGACACCCACAGATTGACCACCGTGATCTTGTTGTTTCCAAAGAGTTCCTCGCTGCTCACGGGATTGCCGCTCAAATCGGTGGTTTCAAAGGAGAGTACGCCCTCTTCCGCCGTCTCTTCGATCAAAATAGGCTCCTCGAAGCACAGCCCTTCGATCACCGCCGGAGTGTCTGCCAGGATCTGCTCCACGATCTCCCGCTTCTCAGCAGGGGGAACAGGGCAGCGATCTTCGCCAGAGCTCGCCCGATAGAACACATAGTCGCCGGCCTCGCCCAGCCTTTCAAAGGTGAACTCTGTCTCAATGCCATAATCGGCCAAAAGCTCTTTGAGTTCAAACTCCCCACGGCCTCCGTTGATGCCCATAACGCGAAAGAGGTCATAGAGCTTGTCTTGCAGCTGCGCCATCTGCTCCGGATCGTTTGAATCAAGAGCGAAAAGTTCCTCTTCGGTGACGGCGGCCAGGACCACGCTGGCATAGGTGACGCCGCTTCCCAGTTCCTGGCTTGCGGTTGAGATGTAAACCTCATCGGAGCGATAACTTTCCGGCACGACCCCCAGTCTCACCCCCGCCTGCGGCATGGCCCAGCGGCCGTCTTCGTAGGGCTCCTCCGGCGATGGATCGTCTTTCTCTTGGTCGGCGGCGTGTGTGTCCTCTTCCACTTGGGCCTGCCCTGAGCCTCCGTCAGCTTCCACGGCGCTCTGTCCTCCTGTTTGCGGGAGGGTTTCTTCTTCCCTGTCGGCCTTCTTGTTCCAACAGGCCGACAGCCCGAAAACCATGGCCGCACAGAGCAACAGCACCAGCAGCCTTCTGCCTGGTTTGTTCATCGTTTTCTCCTTTTTCAACAAATCTGGTCTGCCGGAGCACTTCCCGAAAGGCTTCTCTGTAAGGCGCCCTCCGATCTCTCACGACGGCCGGCCGAAGGGTTTTACAGCACACATGGCTGCCCATCTTCGGCAGCCAACGCGATACGTTCCACAGATCGGCCGCCGCAATACGAAAAAAGGGGTACCGGCTCCCTTCGCGTTTCACCCCGCAAACGCGAGGGGCTTGTACAACGGAAAAAGAGCAGTTTTTCTCAGCGGGCTTCCAAAAAGAGTTCCGAGGTCTCTTCTGGTCCCGGGGAAATCACAAGACTTCGCCCTCTTTTTCCTGCCGGGCAGACTGCGTTTCGTCCTTCTTTGCAACCTGCCGGATCAATTCCACAATCCTGCTCTGCACAAAGGCGTATCCTCCTTTTTTATGAGGCAGTCTGCAGGCCGAGCAATCCTTGATTCCCTGTGCCGTATAGGAGTAGTTTCCTCCGCAGTCCCGCCCCAGCGCGTAGAGCGGACAATAGCAGAAAAGACAGTTGAAATACTCTCCCTCCAGTTCGTGGCAGGGAAAGTATTCACACTCCCGATTGCAGAAATAGGTGGAATCGTTCGGATAGCTCATGCTTGCCGCCTCCTTGACCCTTTCGAAGAATCGCCTGTGACCCAAAGCCCGAAACCGACTTTCCCTTCCCCGGCATCATACCAGAAACTCATCCTTTCCGTCAAGGAGCCGTCCCGCCGGAGATTTCGAGGTTCAACTGCCGAGCACAATAAAAACCACCAAATGACCCTTTCCCGCAGTTGATCCTCCACAAAAGAAAAGCGAAGGCGTTGGCCTTCGCTTTTCCAAAATCCAATCCTGCCATATTCTTCTCCTGCATCTCTATTACCAGAGGCCTACCCGTTCCAGCGCTCCTCCGTGTTGAGCACGGCAGCTCCCGCTTTCAGCGAAGCCGAAACGTCAATGGTGCGCTGGTTGGAGGAGCCGCGAAACCGCAGCTCATAGCTCTTTTTCTCCATGACAAAGGGCCCGTCGATCAAAATGTCGAGCTGTTCCAACAGCGCGGGCACCCCAGGATCGGTCTTTCCGAGCTCCAGCAGCTGCTCAAAGGTATATCCGCTGTATGCCGCCGTTTCCAGTCCCAGCTCTCTGCAGCCCGCCGCAAAGACGGCAAGCGGCCCCGCCTGACAGAAGGGTTCCCCTCCCGAAAGCGTCACGCCCTTCACCAGCGGATCGTCCTTGACCTGCTCCAGCAGCTCTTCGACTGTTGTGGGCGTGCCCCCCTCAAAGGGGTGTGTCTGCGGATTGTGACACCCCGGACAGTGGTGCGGACATCCCTGCGTAAACACCGTCATACGAATTCCCGGCCCATCCACAATCGAATTCTGCACCACACCTGCCAGCATCACAACCTGATTCTCTGACACGGCGATTCCTCCTCCCAAGTGACTGGATTGATCTACGGGATACCCTTGCAGGGGTTTTCCCGTAGCTTCTTTTCCAAAGCGGGAAAAGGGGGGCCCCTTGCTGTGCGCCTTCCGGTTCCCTCTTTTCCCGCCGGTCGTTTGATTCTTTCTGTTCGGCGATCATTCGCCTGTGCCTGACTGCTACAGGCTGTGCTTCACACGATCCCGCTCCTCAGCGCGTTTGGCGTCGTTGAAGCGATCCAGCGTTCCCACCAGATAGCCGGTGATACGGCGGATCCGCTCAAAGCCGACGCCGCCCTCTCCCTCTTGCCGGCCACACTTGGGGCAGGTGTCACCGATGATGCCACTGTATCCGCAAACCGGATCCCTGTCAACAGGATGGTTGATGCTTCCATAGCCGATCCCCGCGTCGTGCATGGCGCGCACGATGGCCTCAAAGGCCTCCAAGTTGGTAGCCGTGTCTCCGTCCAGCTCCACATAGGAGATATGGCCAGCATTGGTGAGCGCATGATAGGGGGCCTCAATCCGGATCTTGTCGATGGCGCGGATATTATAGTAAACCGGAACATGGAAGCTGTTGGTATAGTATTCCCGATCGGTCACGCCGGGGATGGAACCGAAGCGCTTCTGATCCATGCGCACAAAGCGTCCCGAAAGTCCCTCGGCCGGGGTCGCCAGCAGCGACCAGTTGAGTCCGGTCTCCTTGCACCGATTGTCCAGGAAACGGCGCATGAAATTGACGATGTCAAGTCCCAGATTCTGCGCCTCCTCCGATTCGCCGTGGTGCTTTCCGGTCAGCGCCACCAGCGTCTCGGCCAGGCCGATAAAGCCGACCGAAAGCGTACCGTGCTTGAGCACCTCGGCCACGCAGTCATCGGGGCCGAGCTTCTCCGAGTCGAGCCAAACATGCTGCCCCATCAGGAAGGGGAAGTTGCGCACGGTTTTCTGCGAGATGAGCTTAAAGCGGTCGTAAAGCTGCTCGCAGACAAGTTCCATCTTGCGCTCAAGGTCTTCGAAGAAAACGTCGATATCTCCCTTGGCGCGAATGGCGATGCGGGGCAGGTTGATGGAGGTGAAGCTGAGATTCCCTCTTCCATAGGTGGTCTGTTTTTCGGGGTCGTAGACGTTGGAAATCACGCGGGTGCGGCAACCCATATAGGCGATCTCGGTCGTGGGATCTCCCTCTTTGTAGAGCGCCAGATTGTAGGGCGCATCCTGGAAGGCAAAGTTGGGGAAGAGGCGCTTGGCGCTGACTCTGCAGGCCAGGCGGAAGAGCTCATAGTTCGGCTCTCCTGGATTGTAATTGACCCCCTCTTTGACGCGGAAGATGTGAATGGGGAAGATCGGCGTCTCGCCGAAGCCGAGGCCCGCCTCCTGCGCCAGCAGGACGTTTTTGATGACCATCTGTCCTTCGGGCGAGGTGTCCATTCCATAGTTGATGGAGCTGAAGGGGGTCTGCGCGCCGGCGCGGGAGTGCATAGTGTTGAGGTTGTGGATGAGCGCCTCCATAGCCTGGTAGGTGGCGCGGTCGGTATCGGCAATGGCGTGGCGCTGCGCATAGTCCAAAAGGATCTCGCGCTGCTCCGCCTCTGCCACACCGGCCTTCTCCAAAAATGCGTCGAGTTCTTTTTTCGACTCTTCGCAGCCGGACAGGCAGGGAGAGATGCCCCGCTCATTCTGCTGCGCCACGATCTCCTTGAGCTCCTCCTTGGTCACGGCGGCTTCCGGAGTCAGCAGTTCGCAGGCCGAGGCAAGGGCCTCGACGTATTTACGGCGGAAGGTCTTTTTCACGCCGATAGCCAGGCCGTAATCAAAATTGACGATGCTCTGGCCGCCGTGCTGATCGTTCTGATTGGACTGAAGCGCGATGCAGGCCAGCGCCGCATAGCTCTGGATGTCGTTGGGCTCGCGCAAAAAGCCGTGGCCGGTCGAAAACCCACCGCTGAAGAGCTTGATGATATCGATCTGGGTGCAGGTGGTGGTCAGCGTATAGAAGTCGAAATCGTGGATGTGGATATCGCCCTCCCTGTGCGCCTTGGCCTGCTCGGGCTTCAGAATAAACTTCTCGTTAAATTCCTTGGCGCCCTCGCTTCCGTATTTCAGCATGGTGCCCATCGGCGTGTCGCCGTCGATATTGCCGTTTTCCCGCTTGATATCGGAATCGATGGAATCCGTGAAGGTCAGCTCCTCATAGATTTTCATGAGACGCGTGTTCATTTCACGCACACGGCTGCGCTCGGCGCGGTAGAGAATATAGTTCTTGGCCACCATGTTGTAGCCGTTTTCCATCAAAACGCGCTCTACCACATCCTGGATATCTTCAACGGACGGAGGATTGTCGGTATAGATCTGACGCAGGCGCTCCTCCACCTTTGCGGCAAGATCTGCCGCCGACTTGGACGAACGCCCGCTGGCCTCCATCGCTTTGGAAATGGCAGCCTCGATCTTGGAAATATCATATGGAACCTCTCTGCCATCCCGCTTGACAATGGTCTGGAACATTGCTGGAACCTCCCTGCTTTTTGGTGAACCGCCATCAGGAACCCTTTGCAAAATCCACGGATTTTGCCGCTTCCTTTGGCATTTTTCTTTTCCTCTCAAATTGCAACAATTGAGGCACTGGTTGTATCTTGTCTGCACCCACTCCACAATATATTGTATTCTGTTCCTCTAGTATAATCAGACAGTCCCCTTGTGTCAAGCGCTCCTGCAATGGAAATTTGCACAAAAAACGCTGCTGAAAATTTCTCTGTCTTCTCCCTTTGCCCCACCGACGGCAAAATCCATTTGACCGATCAAATCCCTGCCTCCTCTCCTCTGACGCGACCCGCTCTTCGGTGCCATCCGACCGTTCCCTTCTCTCTTTATACTCATGTTGCGGATTTCCCGACTTGCCGCAAATCGGCTTCTCCCATCCTTTTTCTGTATGGCAGATCGCAAAAGGGCACAGCTTCCGGAGAACTCTTCTCCTAGGGCGGTCTACTGCTGTCGGCCTCCCCTGCGGAAAACCATCCCAACCGGAAACCCCTCCCTGTGAAAAAGAACCATAAAAAAGACAGGCAGCAAATGCTGCCTGTCTTTTTCTTTGAGCATCGCTTCATGTGAAGCCAAGCTTCACACAAGGAAAGCGAACTATCTGCCAAAATCAGTTCTTATTCGCCGAAGAACTTCTTGGTCACATCGCCAAAGCGCTTGCATCCGATCTCGATCTGCTCGAGGGTGGGGGTGGCGAAGCAGAGGCGGAAGGACTTGCCGGGCTTATCCTCATCGGGCGCGAAGCAAGAGGAGGGGATCACGCCGATGTGGTTCTCAAGAGCGGCGTCAAACACGGCGTCAGCATCGGCATCCTCAGGCAGGGTGACCCACAGGAACATACCGCCCTCAGGATTGGTTCTGCTGCACTTGCTGGACATATACTTATCCAGACCGTTGACCATGGCGTTCTTCTTCTTGGCATACAGCTTGCGGGTTTCCTCAATGTGGGGATCCAGCAGGCCCTGCTCCATGTAGTACCGGGCGATCAGAGAAGCCTGGACGGAGGAGCCGGAGTCGATGTTGCCCTTCAGAGCGGTCATCTTGGCGATGAGCTCGTTGGAAGCGCACAGGAAGCCGAGGCGCAGGCCGGCGGCCAGAACCTTCGAGAAGGAGCCAGCGTAAACAACACGGCCCTCGGTGTCGAAGCTCTTGAAGGAGGGAACGGGCTCGCCGTCATAGCGGAGCTCGCCGTACGGGTTGTCCTCGTAGATCAGGAAGTCATACTTGCAGGCCAGCTCGTAGACTTTCTTTCTCTTCTCCAGAGGCATGGTGACGCCCATGGGGTTCTGGAAGTTGGGGATCAGATAGAGGTAACGGATGTTTTTCACGGTCTTGCAGGCCTCTTCGAGAGCCGCAACATCGATGCTGCCGGTCTCGTCGACCTTGACGCCGTAAGGAACCGCGCACATGCCGCGCATGCAGGACAGGGCGCCCATGTAGGTGTACTGCTCAACCAGGACGACATCTCCCTCGTTGGTGACGGTCATGGGCATGATGGTCAGGCCCTGCTGGGAGCCGGTGGTGATGAGGATGTCGTTACCCTCGGCGGCGATGCCTTCCTTCTCGACCAGGCGCTGCATCAGCAGTTTGCGGAACTCGGCGTCGCCGATGGAGGGACCATACTGCAGAGCATAGTTGGCGGCCTTGTCGTAGATCATGTCATTGCACTTGCGGATGTCTTCGATCGGGAAGGTCTCGGAAGCGGGATTGCCGATTGCGAAGGAGATAAACTCGGGATCAACAGCGCCTCTGGCGGAGATTTCGCGAATACGGGAGGGCTTCGCGCTCAGCGCACGATTTGAAAACTTGTACTCCATTAACAATGCACTCCTTTTTCATGATGGTTATTGAATTTCAAAAACAAGGCAGGCATACCTGCACTTTTCTAAAGGTATTATAGCACAGTTCATCTTCCAAGGCAAATGGCTTTTTTACGGGCTTAGACACAATAATACGAAGTCTCTTTTGTGCAAACTGTCTAACTATTTCCCGCCGTATGCAGGCGGCCTTCCCAAACAGGCGGAAGAAAGCCTGTTTCCCCGCCGTTTCGTCCTTTGCGGGAGCCTTTTCTCACTTGGATTTTCCGAGATACGCCGCCCGAACGGCTTCATTGGAAAGCAGGTCTTTCCCCGCTCCCGACAGCGTGATCCTCCCCGTTTCGAGCACGTGTCCGACCTCGGCAATCCGCAGGGCCATATTTGCGTTCTGCTCGATGAGAAGGATAGTCACTCCCTGCCGGTTGATTTCCTGGATAATTGAAAAAATATCCTGCACGATCAGGGGAGCGAGTCCCAGCGAGGGCTCGTCCATCATCAGCAGCTTCGGACGGCTCATGAGGGCTCTGCCTACGGCCAGCATCTGCTGCTCGCCGCCCGAGAGGGTTCCGGCCCGCTGCCAATGCCGCTCCTTGAGGCGAGGGAAAAGAGAATAGATCCACTCCAAATCCTCGGTGAGGTCGTCGTTTCTCGTATAGGCGCCGATCTTGAGATTTTCCAGCACCGTCAGATCGGGGAAGACCCTTCTGCCCTCCGGCACCAGCGTGATCCCCTTTTTCACGATCTGATCGGTCGAAAGCCCGATCAGCTGTTCGTCGTTGTAGGTGATGGAGCCTCCGGCTGCCTTGACCAGCCCGACAACTGTGCGCAGCGTAGTCGATTTTCCGGCGCCGTTTGCACCGATCAACGTGACGATCTGCCCCTCTTCCACCGTGAAGGAGATGCCTTTGACGGCCTCGATCCCGCCGTAGGAGACCCGCAGGTCTTCAATTTTAAGCATCGGTATTTCCCCCCAGATACGCCTCAATGACGCGGTCGTTGTTCTGGATCTCCGCCGGCGTGCCGGCTGCAATCGTCTGCCCGAAATCGAGCACGTAGATGCGATCTGAAATATCCATGACCAGATCCATGTGATGCTCGATCATGAGCACGGTAAGGTTAAACTGCTCCTTGACGTCGTGGATAAAGGCGGTGAGCTCCACAGTTTCCTGCGGATTCATGCCGGCGGCCGGCTCGTCGAGCAGCAGCAGCGTGGGATTGGTTGCAAGCGCTCTTGCGATCTCCAGCCGGCGCTGGAGCCCATAGGGCAGCGAAGTGCAGAGTTCGTCTCTCACACGGGAAAGCCCCAGCAATTCGAGCAGCTCGTCGGCCCTGCGGCGCATCTCCTGCTCCTCTTTTCGGGCGATGCCGCTCACGCTGGCAAACAGTCCCGCCTTTACATGCAGATGCTGTCCGATCAGGATGTTCTCGTAGACGGTCTGGCTTTTGAAGAGACGGATATTCTGAAAGGTGCGTGCCATGCCCATGCGGGTGATGGCGTCCGCCTTCTTTCCGGTGATATCGACCAGTTTGCCGCCTTCCCCGCCCGGTGCGAAAAAGACCTTGCCCTCCGTGGGAACGTAGACTCCCGTGATCAGGTTGAAGGCGGTGGTTTTCCCTGCGCCGTTGGGGCCGATGATGGCGACGATCTCATGCGGGAAGAGCTCAATATTAAGGTCTCCCACTGCCATGACGCCGCCGAAACGCATGGTCACATGTTCGGTTCGAAGAACTGGCTGCATCAGGCGGCCTCCTTTTTGTCCCGGCTGAAGAGCCGTCTGATTTTAATTCCCAGGTTTTTCGGAAGGGCGGCAAGCCCTTTCCAGCTGAACTCCTTGGAGCCGAAGAAACCCTGCCGATAGAACAGGATAATGCACATGAGCAGCACCGAGAACACGACCATGCGGAGGCCCGGGATCTCCGGCACCTTGAGCGGGCCGGCCGTAAAGCCTGCATCCAGCCAACGCAGCCACTCCTTGGCGATTGTGATGACAAAAGCCGCCACCACCGTTCCGGTGATGGAGCCCATTCCGCCCAGCACAACGATCAGCAGAATGTCGTAGGCCAGCGTAAAACGGAAGAGGTTGGGGGTGATCGCCGAGACCACGCTGGCCATCAGGCCGCCTCCGACCCCTGCCATAAAGGCCGACAGGATAAAGGCGTACATTTTGTGCCGGAAGAGGTTGATTCCCATGGCCTCGGCCGCGATCTCATCGTCGCGGATGGCCTTAAACGCCCGCCCGTAAGTCGAGTGGATCAGGCGAAGCATAAACAGCACCATCAGGGCCGCGGCGCCAAAGCACCAAAAGAGGTTTGCCGTCGGCGGAATGGCCTTGATTCCCATGGAGCCATTGGTGACCGTTTGGGTGTTGAGGAAAATGATGCGGATGATCTCGGCAAAGCCGAGCGTGGCAATGGCAAGGTAATCACCACGCAGACGCAGCACGGGAAAACCGATGAAAAAGGCCACCACGGCCGCAAGCAGACCGCTCAGCAGGAGCGCCACCCAGAAAGGCGCCTGCAGCGCTCCCACAAAGGGATGGATGGGCTCGAGGTAAAACACTCTGTCTTTGGTCTCGGGCGCCATGATGAGCAGGGATGTGGTGTAGGCTCCGATGGCCATAAAGCCGGCCTGACCCAGAGAAAAGAGCCCCGTAAAGCCGTTTACGAGATTCATGGAAAGACCGAGAATGGTATAGATGGCGCACAGGTTGAGCACCTGCTTCTCATATTTTCCCACGATGGGAAGCAGATCGAACTGCGCCATCGCGACAAGCGCCGCCATCAGGAGCAGGGATATCACAGAGAGCACAAACTCGCGTTTTTCGCGAGCACCCTTGATTTCGTTTTTCATCCTCTCGCCCCCTTACACCTTGTCGACAAAGGTCTCTCCGAACAGACCCGTGGGCTTGAAGATCAAAATGATGATCAGGATGATGAAGGCAAAGGCATCCTTAAAACCCGAAAGGGCGGAGAACCGCCAGACCATCAGGATCTCGAGCATGCCCAGCATCAGCGAGCCGACAACGGCCCCCTTGATGTTTCCGATCCCTCCGATCACGGCTGCGATAAAGCACTTGAGTCCCGGCATCACGCCGACATAGGGCTGAATCTGAGAGTATTTCTGCCCCCAGATCACGGCGCCGACCGCGGCCAGAGCCGAGCCGACCAAAAAGGTGACCGAGATGGTTTTGTTGACGTTGATCCCCATGAGACGCGCGGTTTCAAAGTCCTTGGAGGCCGCACGCATGGCCATGCCCGTTTTGGTTTTATTGATCAGGTAAAGCAACGCCGCCAGCAGCAACAGCATAATCACAGGGGCGTAAATGGCCAGCTGCTGCACGCGCACGTCTCCCAAATTGACGATTTTCTGAAGACTTCCCACGGCGGGGAAGGAGCGCGGCACACCGGTGAAAAGCACCGTAGCGAGGTTTTCCAGCAGGTAGGAAACACCGATAGCCGAAATCAACAGCGAAATACGGGGCGCTTCGCGCAAAGGACGGTAGGCGGCCTTCTCGATCAGCACGCCCAAAAGGGCGGTAGCCACCACAACCAGAAGCAGCGCGACGGGCCACGGCAGTGAGAAAACCGAAATACTGTAAAAACAAAAATACATCGACATCATGAAAATGTCGCAATGGGCAAAGTTAATCAGGCGCAGAATTCCATATACCATGGTGTAACCGATGGCAACCAGAGCATACAGACAACCGACGGTCAGTCCGTTAGCCATCTGCTGCAGCAGCTCGGGCAGGGTGAATGTAAACATTGCTTCTCCACTCAATCTTCTCTATTCTTGTCGCCCGATTCGACGGGCACGGGAACGAAGAGGCGGGCGGTCGGGAATCTCCCGACCGCCCACCGTTTGCAGCTAAGTGCAGACAGTCATTATTCGACCACAACGGTGTCGACATAGGTGAACTTACCGTCGGTGACGGTCTTGATCACAGCAGAGTTCTTGATGGCGTCGCCGTTCTCATCGAACTTGCAGCTGCCGGTGACTCCGTTGATCTCAAGGGAAGCAAGCGCATCGCGAAGAGCGGGACCATCGGTCGTGCCGGCGGCCTCGATCGCGGCAACCGCCGCCATGTAGGCATCATAGCCCAGCGCGGTAACAGCGCCCTTGGGGCTGCCGCCGAACAGATCGGCATAAGCCTTCAGGAACACTTCAGACTCGGCGGTGGGGGTGGCTTCGGCGTCAAAGAAGGTGGTGAAACGGCAGGCCTCAACGGCGTCGCCGCCAACCTCGATCATAGCCTCGGTCTCCCAGGTGTCGGCGCCCAGGAAGAGGATATCTTCATAGCTCAGCTCTCTGGCCTGCTTCATCATCAGGCCGGCTTCGGTGTAACCGCCGGGAGCAAAGATAACGTCGGGCTCGGCCTTCATCACGCTGGAGATCTGCGCGGTGAAGTCCTGGTCGCCCTTGTTGAACTTGGCCTCGGCGACGATGTTCTCCTCGCCGAACGCATCCTTAAAGTACTTATAGAGGCCAACCGCATAGGTATCGGACACATCGTAGATCACAGCCGCCTTGGAAACGCCCAGGTTGGTCTTGGCATAGTTGGCAAGCAGGGTGCCCTGGAAATCATCCAGATAGCAGACACGGAAGTAGTAGTCGTTGCCCAGAGTGACGTTGGGGTTGGTGCAGGAGGTGCCGATAGCGGGAACCTGCGCCTCTTCGAAGGTGGCGCCGGCCGCGATGCAGACGCTGGAGCCCCAGCTTCCGACCACGATATCGACATTCTCAGCATTGCACAGACGGGCAGCCGCATTGACGGCCTCCACGTCGTCGGACTTGTTGTCCACGGGAACCAGAACGATCTTCTTGCCCAGCACTTCGCCCTTGACGGCGTTGGCTGCCTGGATTCCTTCGTATTCCATCTGGCCGCCGGCCGCATTGGCTCCGGACAGAGGCTCGAAAACTCCGATGCGGATCACGTCGTCGTTCGTCGCCTCGTTCTCGGTGTTTTCGCCTTCGTTCGACTCAGTCTTGCTGCATCCTACCGCCAGCCCCATCAGCATGAGCATAGCCAGCAACAGCGCTAAAAACTTTTTCATAACAGTGCGTTCCTCCTCTTGTTTTTCCATATCAGCAATACACATGTTTTTGCAGCAAAAACATGTCTTGCATATTATAGCACCGCTTTTCCGCGATTGCAACCCCTTGCGTCAAAAATAGTTCAAACTTTTCAACCCCCCCTGTTCCTTCCGAACCTCACGCAAAACAAACGGATGACTCCGGTCATCCGGCCTGATTTTGAAAGGCTCTGCCCCGCAGCGCCCTTCCGCTGCCTGCGACGGACAAGGACCCCTCTCCCCCGGAAAATTGCGCTCTTCTTTTTCACACTTTTCCCCGTCGGAGCTCTTTTTGCATCGGAATCCATCGGCGCTTTTTCTTCTCTTCTTTCCGGCTTTACAAGAACGGGGATTGGGGGTAGAATAGACTCAGCTAGTCCGCGGCGCCACAAGCAAAAACCATGTGCCGCCGCCCGATTTCAGACTGTCAGAACAGTGAGGAGAAGATGGAATGAGAGAGACTGAAGCCTTAAAGCAAATTGCCCGCGGGCTGCGCCGCGACATCGTTGAGATGATCTACCGCGCAGGCTCCGGCCATCCCGGCGGTTCGCTTTCCATTGCCGACCTGATCACCGCCCTCTATTTCGATGAGATGAACCAGAGTTCCGATCGGGTCGGAGACCCCGCGCGCGACCGTTTCGTGCTTTCCAAGGGACACACCGCTCCGGCGCTCTATGCGGCGCTGGCAAAGGCGGGTTATTTCGACAGGGAAGAGTTGTGGAAGCTGCGCCAGGTGGGCGCCATGCTGCAGGGACACCCCGACCGCAAGGGCACCCCGGGGGTCGACGCCTCCACCGGCTCGCTGGGGCTCGGCATTTCGGCCGCCTGCGGAATGGCGAAAGCCGCAAAGCTTTATGGCGACGCCTATCGGGTCTATGCCATTCTGGGCGACGGCGAACTGGAGGAGGGGCAGGTTTGGGAGGCCTTTCTGTTTGCCGCCCACTATAAGCTCGACAATCTGTGCGTGATCATCGATGCAAACGGCCTTCAAATCGACGGGCCGGTCTGCGAGGTCATGAACGTGGAACCCATTGAAGAGAAGCTGCGCGCCTTCGGCTTCGCGACCGCCGTGATCGACGGTCACGATTTCCCCGCCATCTTTTCCGCCTTCGACAAGGCCCGCGAAACAAAAGGCGCTCCCTTTGCCGTGATCGCAAAAACAGTCAAGGGCAAAGGGGTTTCCTTCATGGAAAACAATGCAGCCTGGCACGGATCCGCTCCCAATGCCGAGCAGTTTGAGCAGGCCATGAAAGAACTCGAAGAGGAGGATGCGTGATGAAGGATCTTGGAAAGCTTGCCACCCGCGACGCTTACGGTCAGGCGCTGGCCGACCTTGCGACGCAGTATGATTTCGTTGTGCTTGACGCCGACCTTTCAAAATCCACCAAGACCGCCACCTTTCGGAAGGTCTGTCCCGAACGCTTTGTCAACTGCGGCATTGCCGAAGGCAATATGATGGGCGTCGCCGCCGGAATCGCCTCAACCGGCAGACCGGCCTTTGCCTCCACCTTTGCAATGTTTGCGGCCGGCCGCGCCTACGACTCTGTGCGCAACGGCATCGGGTATCCCCATCTGAACGTGAAGATCGCAGCGACCCACACCGGCATCTCCGTGGGGGAAGACGGCGCCACCCATCAGTGCATCGAGGACATCGCCCTGATGCGCGCCATCCCCGGCATGGTGGTCTGCTGCCCTGCCGACGGTCCCTCTACGGCCGCGGCCGTGCGCTGCGCGCTGGAACACGACGGGCCGGTCTATCTGCGGTTGGGACGTCTGGCCGTTCCCACCCTGTATGAAGATCTCTCGGGATTTGCCTTCGGCAAGGGAATCCTGCTTCGCGAGGGCAGCGACGCCGTGATCGTGGCGGTCGGGCTTATGACGGCGCGGGCGCTGGCTGCAGCGGAGTCGCTGGCTGAAAAGGGCATTCAAGTCGCCGTCATCGACATGCACACCGTCAAGCCGCTCGACGAGGCCCTTCTGCTCGAATGGGCCGAGAAAACAGGGGCAGTTGTCACGGCCGAGGAACACACCATTCTGGGCGGTCTCGGCAGCGCCGTGGCCGAGTGCCTCGGGGAACACCGGCCCACCGTGCTGCAGCGCGTGGGCGTGCGCGACCTCTTCGGAAGCTCCGGAAAGGCGGAGGAGGTCTTGACTGCCTACGGGCTGACGGCGCAGGCCATCGAAGAGGCCGTATGCACGGCGATTGCCCGCAAATCTTTACGATAGTCTTTTTGAAGCACTTCCCTTCTCCCGGTTTTTCCTCGATCGACTTTTGCATCCTCACAAGGCCTCCGGCTGAAAGTCGGAGGCCTTCCTGTTTTCGTACAAGCTCTGTTTTTCCCTTTTACGAGTTTTCCGTCCCATTTCGTTCACAAATCCATGCTGTGCTTCGTAAAAAAACAAATCATTTCTGCAAAAAAGCTTTTCTTTCATTTGAATTACTGGTTTACGCTTGTTGTTTCTTCATTTATTACAGAATACACTTGACATTTTACAAGCGTCGACGCATAATGTAGGCATGTATTAGGATTGGAAGTGTTCCGAAGAGGCCTCAGGGAGGCTGCACGAAAGAAGCAATCCATTTTGTGTTGAAACAAGGAGGAACATGTACCATGGCAAAAAGCACCCGAAATCTGGTTTTGACCTCGGTTTTCGTCGCGCTCATTATCGTGATGACCGTCGTCCCTTACACCGGCTATATCAACTACGGCGTCATTGAAATCACCACGCTGCACATCGTTGTGGCGCTGGGCGCGGTCTGCCTCGGTTGGAAGACCGGCGCCTTCCTGGGCTTTGTCTGGGGATTCACCTGTGTGTTGCGCGCCTTTACCAATCCGGCCTGGCTCCTTTTCACAAACCCCATGATCTCGCTCGTCCCCCGCGTTATCGTGGGCGCCGTTGCGGGGCTGGTTTTCTCCGCCGTGCGCTCCACCAAAATCGGGGAGACCGCGGGCGCCGCGCTGGCCGGAGCCGCCGCCACCCTGACCAATACCGTTCTTGTGCTCTCCGCCATCTACATCTTCGGAGGAATGATCGAGAGCTACCGCGCCTTCTTCGAGCTCTTTAAGACCATCCTGTCCACGCTGATTGCCGTCAACGGCGTTATCGAACTGATCGCCGCCGTTCTGGTCACGCCGATCATCTACCGCGCCCTTCAAAAATCGGGGGCGCTCCCACAGTCAAACCGCTCCTGAGAAATCGCATCTCCGCGTCTGGCGAAGCGGCTTTCTCCTTCGCCCTGCGCAGGAGAAGGCCGCTTTGGTTTTTGTTTTTCCGAAACGGTCTCCCAAAACGCGGTGGGACCCGCTTTACAAAGTATCACAACAAAAATTTATATTTTAAGAAAGGAAGATCAAATCTATGAAAGAAAAGGTACAAGCCCTCTGCGCAGAGTACAAAGACCTTCAGACCGATCTCTACAAGCAGCTCCACATGCACCCTGAGCTCTCCTTTGAAGAGTTTGAGACCAACGCCTTTATCAAGGACTTCCTGACCAAAAATGGAATCGCCCTGATGGACGGCATCACCGGCACCAACGTGGTCGGGATCCTGAAGGGCGACAAGCCCGGCCCCACCGTGGCCTTCCGTGCCGATATCGACGCTCTGCCCGTGCAGGAGTGTACCGGTCTTCCCTATGCCTCTAAGGTCGACGGCGTCATGCATGCCTGCGGTCACGACTGTCACTGCGCCACCCTGCTGTGCTTCGCCAAGCTGCTTTCGGAGCACAGGGATCTTGTGAAGGGAACGGTCAAGTTCCTCTTCCAGTCGGCCGAAGAAAAGCTCCCCGGCGGAGCTCTCGGGCTCGTTGAGGACGGCGCCATCGACGATTGCGACGTGGTCTACGGGTTCCAT
>JAFRSP010000067.1 GCA_017427525.1 Clostridia bacterium | reverse complement strand
TGGTGGGAACAACAGGGCTCGAACCTGTGACCCCCTGCTTGTAAGGCAGGTGCTCTCCCAGCTGAGCTATGCTCCCCCATCTGCTCCCCCATCTGTGTTTGGTGCTTTTTTATTTTACACGAAGCCCCCTGAAATGTCAATACCATTTTCCCGAAAGAAATGAAAAAAATCAAATTCTTTTGCTTTAATAGAATTACTTTATTTTTCACGTTATCTCGGATATTTTCAATAATTCTTTATATGTTCTTCCAGTGTTTCGTTGATTTATTTGCGCTCCCGCTTCGTCGGTTTCGAAAGAACCCGCTTCGGCATTTCTTTGCTTTCTTCCGCTTTGTGCAGAATCTATTTCGACCGCCGCGACACAAAAACTTTGGGATTGAAAGGATATCCCACGCAGCCTCGACCCATCCTGTTGACCGTGTGCCTGTTCCCCGTGGACAGGGAGTATCAGAGCCGGCACACTTTCAAAGAAAAGCAGCAGAGACGAAAAGTGCCTCTGCTGCCTTCCTTCCTTCTTTCATTCCAACCCTTCAGGAAGCCGCTCATATGGGATGGGCTCTTCCGGCACAACCGGCGGTTCTTCAGGGGCCGGCTGCACGGGCGTTACGGGAACGGTGGGCGATCCGGGGTCCGCAGGGGTCGCCGGCGTTGTCGGAATCGTTACGGGCGGGGTGCTGGGCGACTGCTCCCCCGATGCGCCAGGATCAACGGGCCCTGTCGGCGCACCCTCTCCCTGCTCTTCCGGCGGGAGCTCACCGTCCTCAGGCGGCGCGACAATTCCGTTGCCATGGATCGAGCAGATATGGTTCATCGGATTCCCTGCGCCGGGCGAATATCCAGGATTCGTACCGGGCGACAACAGACTCTGATAGACCGGAATCGAGCTGTCTGTCGGATAGGCAAACCCGACCGGCAAGGGAAGATAGGTGTACTGCGCATCCGTAATGCCGATGCTATAGGGATATTCCCGTTTGATGTTGAGCAGGCTGACCGTTTTTCGCTCTGTGCAATAAGGGGATGCGATCATATTGGATTCTGCACAAAGCTCAACCGGCACATGCACATCACAAGTTTCCCCCGGCGCCGTTCCTTTTTTGTAATGGGCGGAGGCGACCCGACTTCCCCGCGGATCGTTGTAGCAGGCTGCCGTCGGGGCCTTTCCACTGTCGATACAATAGGAAGCAGAAACGATTCCGCTGGTGGAGAAGAAACTGCGATTCGGCAGATCGCTGTGGAGCGGCTTCATAACCTTGAGCCAGCCCTGAAGCGCAGGGTTTGTTCCGGAATATCGGATGGTCTTGGGAACTTCGTAGCCGAACCAGACCACGCCGACATAATACGGGGTATAGCCGACAAACCAACGGTCCACATCGTCGCTGGTGGTACCGGTCTTTCCAGCCACCGACATGTTGGACAAACGCGCCGGCGTTCCGGTACCCTCCCGCACGACGCCCTGCAGCAGATCGTTGATCAGCCATGCCGTCTGCTCGCTCATGGCATAGACGGGTTCCGGCTTGTGCTCGAGCAAAACGGTACCGTCGTATGCCAAAACCTTGGTATAGGTGTAAGGCTTGTTGTAGATTCCCTTGTTCACAAAGGCACAGTAGGCGGCGGCCATTTCCAGATTGGTCACGCCGTGGGTTACGGCTCCCAGAGAGAGCGGCGCAAGATCCACATCGCTCTTGACCGACCCGCCGATCACTTCTCTGCGCACCAGCGTGGTGACGCCCAGCTTCTCGGTGATGAAATCGAAGGCACGATCCACTCCGAGTTTTTCAAGAATCGCCATCGGGACCGTGTTGACCGAGCGGTAGACCGCATGCTTCACATCCATACGGCCCTTATATGCCGCATAGGAGCTGTCGTAATTGCGGGGGTAGCGCCGCGCGATATTCACGGGAGCGTCATCATAGACGTCGCCCTCTGTGATGACGCCGTATTCCAGGGCCGGCGCATAGACGGACAGCGGCTTGATCGTGGAGCCCGGCTGACGTTTCGCATCGGTTGCATAGTTGAAAATTCGTGCCGCCGTTTTTTCGCCGCGGGCGCCTGCGATCCCGAGCACTGCACCCGTATAGGGATCCAGAATGGTCATAGAGGCCTGAGGCTGCTCGGTTCCCTTCAAAGTCGGGAAGCTTGACATATCCTCAAAGACCCTGTCCATCGTCTCCTGCACTTCCATATCGATGGTCGCATAGATGCGAAGTCCGCCCTGATAGAGCAGGTTGGTCGCATACCCCGAGGTGTAGCCCTTCTGCGTGACCAGGTCGTTCAGCACATTCTTAATGACTTCATCGACAAACCAGCTCTGCACTTTGTTCTGCTCCAGCACCTTTTCACGCTGGAAATTGAGCGGTTCGGCCTTGGCGCTGTCGTATTCCTGCTGGGTGATCTTCCCGAGCTCCAGCATCTTCCAGAGCACGGTCTCCTGCCGCTCCTTATTGTAGTCTTCATGCAGAAAGGGGTTGTAGCGGCTGGGATACTTCGTGATTCCGATGATGCTGGCAGCCTCGGCCAGGGAAAGATCGCTGACGTCTTTGTCAAAATAGACCTTGGCCGCCGCACGCACACCGTTTGTGTTTTGCCCGAAATAGGCCGTGTTGAGATAAAACTCTAAGATCGCCTCTCGGGAATACTTCTTATTCAGATTGAGGGCCCGCAGGATCTCCTCAATCTTGCGCATCATACTGTAATCGTCTTCCCCTGTGACATTCTTCACGACCTGCTGTGCGATGGTCGATGCGCCGAATCGTCCGCCGGAACCGCCGGTCAGCAGATTCGCTACCGCTGCCAAAGTGCGCTTCCAGTCCACGCCGTTGTGCTCCCAAAAGCGCTCATCTTCGATCGAGACGGCGGCTTCCTGCATATACTTCGGGATATCCGCCAGATCTGCCCACTCACGGTTTTCATCCCCGTAGAGGGTCTCCAGCACGTTCTCCACGCCGTTTTTATCGGTGTAATAGACATAGCTGGTATAGGCCAGCTTGTAACTATCGAGATCGATATCCATCTGTGGGTCGAGATAGTTGACGACATAGTAGTACAGGGACCCCAGCACGATCATCCCTGCCAAAAAACAGATCAGAAACAGAGTGCCCAGCACACGCCAAAACACACTGCGCTTCTTTTTCCTTTGTTTTTTCTTTGAAGAGGCTCTTCGTTTGGGAAGGCCCCTCTCTTCTGATTGGCTCATGAAAGAACTCCTCCAACATGCCGTAAACAAACGGCGCAAACAAATCCTTGCAAAAGGTATGCGGGAAACTCCCGTTGTTCTTACCTTTTTCAGATATTGTACCACAACTTTACCAAAAACGCCAGACCGCCGGCCCGATTTTTCCCGCGCATTGCGTTCTTGTTTTTGGAAAGGATTCTGTGGTATACTTTTAACGATGGGTCGTCCTTTCCGGCCCATTTCAATTTCGAAAGGGGGGCAAGTTGAGAATATGCAGAAAACAGTTCCGTCTACCCTATACCGCAGTCCCTTTCACCTCAACTATTGGCGCGACGCAAAAGCCTGTATGAAAGATCTGCGTCTTCTCGTTCTGGCCGCGCTCCTGGTGGCAGGACGGGTTGCCATCACCAGTTTTTATATCATGGTAGGAGAAAACCTCAAAATCTCGTTCGGCTTTTTCCTAAATGCCTTAGGCTCCCTGATTTACGGCCCCTTTATCGGGCTCTTGACCGGGTTTGCCACCGACATCCTCGGATTCCTCCTCCACCCCATGGGAGGCGCATTTTTCCCGGGCTATACCCTCACCGCGATGTTGGGTTCCTTTGTCTACGCCCTCTTTTTCTTCCGCGCCCGCATCACGGTGCGACGGATCGTGCTTTGCAAACTCACAGTCAACCTTCTTGTCAATGTCGGCCTCAACTGTCTTTGGAGTGCCATGCTCTATTCCAAGGGCTATTTTTACTACCTTGCCAAGAGCCTGACCAAGAACCTGCTCATGCTGCCCATTGAAATCCTCATTCTGTTGGTTTTCTTCCGCGTGATGCTGCCGGTGGTCTCCGGCATGGGACTGACTCCGCCCCAGCCCGACAACAAGATCCCTTTTTAAACTCCTTTCAAAAAGCGGCAATCCCTTGATCCGGCAAGGCCGCCTTCGGGAATATTCAAGTTTTGTCTTTTCCCCCAAGAGACGAAGTGACGATTGTCGTTTCGTCTCTTCTTTCTTTGTGTGAATTCATAATGCGGACATTTGAAACGTAAGACGAAAAACCGCAGAAAAAGGTTCCGGATCTTCCCTTGAAAAAAGATGACGGTGGGATTGCAAAAGACAGGCACCCTTCCCCTGCCTGAGGCATATAGTAAAGTCAGCACTGTTGCAGCCGCCTTCCTTTGTCTCCTATTTGTTCTCTCAGATCCGACGTTTGGAGGTGTCACCTTGTTATTAACCGGAGCCGTGCTTTCTCTCAACTGCATTTTTTTGCTTCTCTCCCTCTCTGCCCCAAGTTCCTTTCCCCGTCCCCTCTCCTCCGAAGAGGAGGCGGAATGTCTCACCCTCGCCAAACAGGGGGACGCTCATGCGCGTTCCCTGCTGATCGAACACAATCTGCGTCTGGTCGCGCATATTGTGAAAAAGTATTATACATCTGGCGATCAGGATGATCTGATTTCCATCGGTACCATCGGCCTGATCAAGGCGGTGGACTCCTTCGATTCCGAAAAAGGGATTCGGCTCGCAACCTATGCTGCACGCTGCATTGAAAATGAGATCCTCATGTATTTCCGCAGCCTGAGAAAAACTGCCGGCGACATCTCCCTATCGGAGGCAATTGATTCAGACAAGGACGGAAATACCCTCTCGCTCTATGATATCCTCTGTTCTGAGGACGCCATCTTCAGCCAGGTTCTGCTTGAAATGAATGTCAAGCGGCTCTATCAGCTTTTGGAAACGGAATTGGATGAACGGGAACGCCATATCCTGCGGCTGCGCTATGGTTTGGGCGGGCAGAAGGAATGCACACAGCGGGAGGTGGCGCAGGGATTGGGCATCAGCCGCTCCTATGTATCGCACCGCGGATAATGAAAGCTGTGCAGAAAGGGACAATCCCCTCCACTATTCCTGGCTTGAATCGATCTGTTAACACAAATGATGCGCCGTATCAAAAGAGCTCCCGCACTGGAAAAACAGGAC
>JAFRSP010000066.1 GCA_017427525.1 Clostridia bacterium | reverse complement strand
GCTTTTCCGGCATCCTCAACGGCACGACCAACTACATCCTCTCCCGCATGACCACCGAGGGCGCGGATTTCGGCGAGGTGCTGGCCGCGGCGCAGGCTCTGGGCTATGCGGAGGCCGACCCTACCGCCGATATCGACGGGCTCGACGTGCAGAACAAGGCCGTGGTGGCCTGCGGCGTGGCCTTTTCCTTCGCCCCCGCCTTTGACGATGTGCCGGTCTTCGGCATCCGGCGCATCACAGGCGCCGATGTGGCCGACGCCGCCGCGATGGGGCGGGTCTTCAAGCTGATGGCCCTTGCCCGGCGGGAGGGCGACTCCCTCTGCTGCACGGTGGAACCGGTTCTGGTCGGAAACCAGTCCCTCGAGGCCGCCGTTCCCCTCAACTACAATCTCGCCTGCATCGAGGCCCCCAGCGTCGGCGCGCTGAAATTCTACGGACAGGGCGCAGGCTCTCTTCCCACCGCCAACGCCGTGGTGCAGGACCTGCTTGATATCGAGTCGGGCGGCCGCGGCCGGCCCCGCTCGGGAAAGGCGCTGCATTCCGATCTCTCCCTGCTCAAGGGGCGCTGGTGGCTGCGTGTCCGCGAGGAGGCCGCACAGGCGGCCTGCGAGGCTCTGGGCTCCGATATTCAGGAGACTTGCCGCGCGCCCGGCCGCGTCACGCTGGAAACCGGGGAGCTGCCCGCCTCCCGCTTCTACCCCCTGCGGGATCGCCTGCTCCAGCTCGACGATTCCCTGTTTGCCGCCCGGTTTCTCGACTGATCTATCCCCGTACGGACCGAAGCGGCCTTCCGCGGCCGTGTTTCGCCCCCCAATTCAAAAAAGGAGATTCCTGTTTCATGCTGAAAGTCGCAAAATTCGGCGGCTCCTCTCTGGCCGACGCAAAGCAGTTCCAAAAAGTCAAATCCATCGTCGATGCCGATGAGTCGCGCCGCCTGATTGTCGTCTCTGCCTCCGGCAAGCGCAGCAAGGACGACAATAAGATCACCGATCTGCTCTATCTTTGTCATGCGCATCTGCAGTATTCCGTCTCCTGCGAATCGGTGTTTTCCCTCATCGAGTCCCGCTATCTCGAGATCAAGCAGGAGCTGGGGCTCGAGATCAACATCGAGGAGGATTTCGCAAAGCTTCGCGCCAGGCTCGACAAAAGCCTTTCGGTCGACGAGCTGGTCTCGCGCGGGGAGTACCTGACCGCCCGCATGATGGCCGAATACCTCGGCTTTGATTTTGTCGACGCCGCACAGCTTGTCCTTTTTGATTTCGACGGAAAGCTCAATACGGAAAAGACCTACGCCGCCATCCGCGAGGCCCTGCAGGAACACGAGCGCCTTGTCATGCCCGGCTTTTACGGAAGCCTGCCGGGCGGCCGCATCAAGGTCTTCTCACGCGGCGGAAGCGATATCAGCGGCGCCCTGCTGGCCGCCGCCGCCGGCGCCGATCTCTATGAGAACTGGACCGACGTGTCCGGTATCCTGATGGCCGACCCCCGCATCATCGACAATCCCCGCCGGATCGACACCATCACCTATCCCGAACTGCGGGAGCTGGCCTATATGGGGGCCAACGTGCTGCACGAAGGCGCCATCTACCCCGTGAAGGACGCCGGCATCCCCATCAACATCCGCAACACCAACGCGCCGGACGACGACGGCACCATCATCTGCGGAGAAGATGCCGCCGATCTGCCTGACAGCAGCGCCCTTATCACCGGCCTGACCGGAAAGAAAAACTTTACCGTGGTCACGGTCTCCAAAAACCAGCATGAGGACAATCTCGGCATCATCCGCCGCGCCCTCGAGGTCTTTGAAAAATACCGGGTCGAGGTGGAGCATATTCCCTCCGGGATCGACAGCTTTTCGGTGGTGGTCTCGAGCGACCAGGTCGAGAGCTGCCTCTACGACATCGTGGGCGAGATCCGCGCCGTCTGCCGCCCTGCCGATATCCGCATCGTCGATTCCATCGCTCTGGTCGCCGTGGTGGGACGCGGTATGAGCTACCGCCCCGGCGTTTCAGGCCGGCTTTTTGCGGCGCTGGGTGATGCGAAGATCAATATCCGCATGATCGCCCAGGGCAGCGATGAGCTCAATATCATCGTCGGCGTGGAAAACAAAGATTTCGAAACGGCGCTGCGCACCATTTATTCCAATTTTGTGGAGCCGGCAGACCAAGCGCCGCACGCCGCCCTGTAGTTTCTTTTCTGCAGGGTTCCCGCCGGATCCCCTCTTTCCCGCCGCGGAGTCCCGCGGCCGCCCGATACAACTCTCTTCAACTGGAGGTCTTCCCATGAAAGAATATCGTGTTGCCGTGCTCGGTGCGACCGGTGCAGTCGGCCGTGAAATGATGAAAATCTTAGAGGAGCGCAAATTCCCGATCTCCTCCCTGGTGCCGCTGGCCTCTGCCCGCAGCGCCGGAAAAACGCTGTCCTTCCGGGGCGAGCAGGTGGAAATTCAAGAGGCCACGTCCAAGGCCTTTTCCGGCTGTGATATCGTGCTGGGCGCCGCGGAAAACGACGTCGCCTTGGAGCTTCTCCCCCACGCGGCGGCCGCCGGAGCCGTGGTTGTGGACAATTCCAGCGCCTACCGTCTCGATCCCGCCGTGCCGCTGGTGGTGCCCGAGATCAACCCGCAGGACATCGCTTGGCACAAGGGCATTATCGCAAATCCCAACTGCACCACCATCATCACGCTGATGGCAGTGTCCGGCATCCACCGGATCTCCCCCATCACCCGCATCATCGCCTCGACCTATCAGGCCGTGTCCGGAGCGGGCGTGGCCGGCATGCGGGAGCTGGAGGAACAGGTAGAGGCCCTCTCCCGCGGAGAGGCGGTCTCCTGCTCAGCCTTCCCGTATCAGATCGCCTTCAACCTCATCCCGCAGATCGGCTCCTTTAACGAACAGGGCTACAGCAGCGAGGAGATGAAGCTGCAAAACGAGGGCCGCAAGATCCTGCACAACGACGCCATGAAGGTGACCTGCACCTGCGTGCGGGTCCCTGTGGTGCGTTCACACTCGGTCTCGGTTTCGATCGAAACCGAGCGTCCGGTCTCGTTGGAGCAAGCCAGAGCCGCCGTTGCCGCGGCGCCCGGCTGCCGCCTGGTCGACGATCCGCAAAACCGCCTCTACCCCATGCCGCTCGACACCTCGGATCAGGATCTGGTCTATGTGGGCCGTATCCGCGCCGATCTCGCCAGCGAGACCGGCGGACTTGCGCTGTGGTGCTGCGGCGATCAGATCCGCAAGGGCGCCGCCACCAACGCCGTGCAAATCGCGGAGCTGGTGATCGGGAAATAAGTCTGTCTGCAAAAAGCAAAAAGGCGAAGGGATTTCTCCCTTCGCCTTTTCTTGTTTTTTCTCCCATCTGCCGCGGGCCGGAGGCCTTTTCCGACAGATTTTCAAGCCTCGTCCCAGAGCTCGTGCAGAAAGGCCTTACGCTGCTTCACGGCAAAATCGTCGGCATATTTCTCCGGCTCCTTCTTGGCATAATCCTGATGATACTCCTCCGCCTCATAGAAGGGAGCGGCCGGCAAAATGGGAGTCACGATCGGGCCAGCGAACTTTCCCGAGGCCTCCATTGCGGCGCGGGAGGCTTCGGCGGCCTGCCGCTGCTCCTCGTCAAAATAGAAGATCGCCGTGCGATAGGAGCTGCCGCGGTCTCCGAACTGCCCTCCGTCGTCGGTGGGGTCGATCTGCCGCCAAAAGACATCGAGCAGCTCTGAAAAGCTGATGCGGTCAGGGTCGTATTCGATCTTCACCGCCTCCACATGGCCGGTGGTCTGGGCCTTCACCTGGGGATAGGTGGGGTTTTCCACCGTGCCGCCGGTATAGCCCGATCGGATGGAGAGCACGCCCTCTTTCCCGTCGAAGGGCATCACCATGCACCAAAAACATCCTCCTGCCAGAATGGCTGCCTTGGGCTCCGCCATGTTCCATTCCTCCTTCGTCTTGCTTCGGCCTGCAAGAGCAGACCACATGCTGTTTTTCCGATTGTAGCAGCAAAAGGGAACCCTGTCCAGTTCTTTTTCCGCAAAGGGCCTTTTTGCTTGCCGCAGCGCCCTTTTTCGTGGTATAATTTTTTCAAAAGATTGAACTTTTTGGAAAATTCATGTATTCTATGCATAGATGCACAGAAAACTATATATGCAAACAGGAGGTACCGTCATGTCAAAGAAAAAAAAGGAGCTTTTCCGCGAGGATCGGAGCTCCGTGAACGGGGAACGGGTCTCCATGAATATCGCGCTTTCTCCTGAAAATAAGAAGTTTCTGAAGATCTACGCCGCCGAGCACGATACCACGGTCGCCGCCGTGATCGCAAAGTGCGTGGAGAAACTGAAAAAGGAGACGGAGAGATAAGATCCGTCATGCAAAATGCACAACCGGGCAAAGGGGAACCGGTAGCGGCTTTCTCTTCGCCCAAGATCCTTCTAAGGAAAACCGCATCGGAAAGGAGGCGCGCCCCATGGAAGGTCGCTTTGCCCAATTGGCCCGGCTTGCCGCCCGGGAGAGCGGGCTGACGGCGCTGTTTCGCCTGCCGCCGCTGGGAGGCGCGCAGCAGCTCTGGCTGCTCTGCACCGAAAAGGGGGCGGCCCTGCGCGAAGCGCTGCTGGTTCGTCTGGCAGAGAAGCTCGAAGGGCTGACCGCTATGGCCCGCGAGGGAGAAGACGGGCTGCTTTGCCTCTTTGAGCAAGAGCCCCCGCTGCTGATGCGCGCCCTCTGTGAGAGCGGCTTTGTCTGCCCGCGCGAGGCCGAGCCGCTCTGGGAGTGGCGGCCCAGAACCGCAGTTCCGGATCCCGACGCCGCCGGCCGTCTCCAGCGGGCGGAAAATGCCTTCTGGGCGCTGGTGATCCGTACCGTTCAGCTTGCCGACAGCGGCGAGCTGCTGGAGGCCGCCGCTCTGACGGGACAGATCCGCCGCGACCTGCTGCTTCCGCTGCTCGAGGTGCACAACAGCCGCTTTGCCGGCAGCGAGACCTACCGTGCCGGCAACTATGCCGAGCAGCTGTGCAAGACCCACCCCGCCCTCGACCGGGAGTCGGTGCTCGACGCCCTCGAGGCCGAGCGGCAGATTTTTTTCGCCCTGCGCTATGAGATGGCGGGCGAATCCTTCCGGCGCAGCGAGGCGCTCGAGCTCGAGGCCACCCGCCTGCTCCTGTCCGAAGAGGAGGCCCTTCCCGGGTGAGCCGCGCGCTCGTCGACCGCGGTCAGCAATCCCCTGAAATCAAAATAAGGCGGGAAACAAAAATGGCAAAACAAATTCTGTATTCGGAACCGGCTTCGTATTTCCCGAAGGAGATCAGAGATAAATATTTCAACACGGAGAAGGAGAAGCGCGGCAACAACAAAGCCGCAAAGATCGCCGGCGGCAAAGGCAAATCCTCAAAAGGCAAGTAGCAGCCGGCTTTCCGGCCTGCATAAACCTCTTTGATTTCACAGTGAGAAAGGAGCAAAAACGATGAAGAAACTCGTGGTTTGTTTTTCGTATGGCGGCACGACCCTGGCAAAGGCCGAGCAGCTGGCAAAGGAGCACGCGGCCGACCTCTTTGAGCTCAAGGCGAAGGTTCCCTACACGGCGGCCGACGTGAACTGGCAGGACAATGCCAGCAGAAACGTGAAGGAACAAAACGACAAGAGCTCCCGTCCCGAGATCGAGCTGCTGCCGGATCTGAGCGGCGTGGATGAGCTCTGGCTCGGATATCCGATCTGGTGGTACACCCATCCCCGCATCATCAACACCTTTTTGGATCAGGCGGATCTGCTCAAGGTTCGGGTGCACCTCTTCGCCACCTCCGGCGGCACCGGAATTGAGGGGAGCCTCAAAGAGCTGAAAGAGACCTACCCCTCGGTGGACTTTGCAGACGCGGTGAGGCTTTGAAGATCGGGCAGAGAGGAGCTTTCCCTCTGCCCTTTCTTTTTTGAGACGAAAGGAGAAGGGTATGGATCTGAAAAGGACAAAAGCCTACTATGCAGCCCTTGAACCGGACGAGCTCTGCCCCTGCGCCCGCTGCCAAAACTACATGCGGCAGATTCGTTCGGCCTACCCCCAGGTCGCAAAGGCGCTTGAGGCGCTCGGCATCTCCGTCGAAAAGCCCTTTGAAGCCATGCCCCTGGCGCCAAATGGGGACGGAACCATCTTCTACCTCGGCCCGCAGTATCTGGTTCTCGGGAGCCGCGAAGGCTTTCAGGCAACGCAAGTTTCGGGCGTTTCCATCGATTTCGCAGACTCGCATCCTCCCGTGCCGCTTGAAGAGGAGCATTTTGTGATCGAGCTCTCCCTTATCCGCCTGCCCTGGAGGGAGGAATCCCCTTCTGTGCCGTAAACGCTTTCGCGTTTTTCAGCACCCTGTCTCTGCAAAAAGCATCGCGCCGTAGCATCCTCCGCGAAAACAAGAAAGGTTCGGGCAAAACAGCCCGAACCTTTTTTTGTGTTTCTTTTTGCGCCATGGCAGGCTCTGCGTTCTCACCCCGCACGGGTCATTCCCCCGCATCCGTCGGAGCCTGCTTTCTCCGCTCCCTTTTCAGACGGATGCCGAATTCCTGCAGCGCGGCCGCCCGCCGCCACAGGTAGAGGGCAAAGCCAGCATTGACCAGATCGAGCCCCGGCGCAGAGGTCGTGCTGACCACCGACGTGGTCAGCCGCAGCAGCGTCATAGGCAGGCTGGCCGCCGTGCACAGAAAAGCGGCCGCCGTCAGCCAAAACACGGTACGGCGCACCGGCTCGAACCCGACCCAGCAGCGGCTGTCGGCATAGATCGCCATCAGGAGCGCGGCGCAGCACAGCAGGGTCAGCGTGTTCTCCTGCACATAGATCAGATTCTTCCCCGCCAGATAGGCATAGAGCAGGGCAAACATCCCGTAGACCGAAAGTGGCAGCAGCAGGAGCCCCTCCATCGCCGCCTTGTCTCGCAGCCGACGTCCGGAAGCCGCAGGGATCAGCAGCGTCAGACAAATCGCCGAGACCACCGCCGACACAACCACGGGCAGCCACAGGCGGCCCCGCCACACAAAGGCCAGCGCCGCGCCGGCCAACAGTCCGGCTGCGGCGAGCAGAATCGAAAGCACGCCCAAGGTGTCGGCCCTGCCGGTGCCGGCAGGTTCCTCCTCGCCGCCTTCCTGCCCTCCGCCAAGGCGGCAGGAGGCGGGAATGCCGCGGCTCCACTGCCATCCGGCCACAGCGGCGGCCGCCAGCAACGTCAGCACAAACAGCCCCGCGCCGCGCGGCATGAATCCGGTTCCCGGCTCGGCAAGCGCTCCCGCCAAAAAGGCGCGCACGATCGCAAAAGCAAGCGCCGCAACCGGCGCGATGATCTGTTTCACCGTGTATCACATCCTCAGGGGACATTATACCGCCGCGCGGGCAAAAGGTCAAGAAACCGAAAAAACGAAGCGTGCTCTCCCTCAAAAGAGCTTGCCGCCCCGCATCCACAGCCAGATCACAAGCAGCGCCTGCGCCGCGAGGATGAGCGGAATGCCGATGGTGAAGCTTTTGTGCTTGGTCTTGTGGCGAAACAGCCGCATGCCGAAAATGGCCCCGGGCGCGCCGCCCAAAAGAGCCCAAAGAAACAGGGTGCGCTCCGGCACCCGCCATTTTTCTCTTTTGGCCAGGTGTTTGTCCCAGCCAAAGAGCGCAAAGCTGATCAGATTGGCGGCGGCAAGCCAAATCAGCGCCGCCTGCATTAGTGTGACCTTCATGGGGATCTCTCCTTTTTGCGGCAGCTCGCCGCTTTTTCAAAACTCCCGCTGGAGTTTTTGCCGCAAACAAGGCCGCTTCCCATGCCCTGCGCTTCGATGGCAGGGCGCGTCCTGGCCTTCATACAAACAAACGGCACCCCTTGCGCCGCGGCGCAGGGGATGCCGGTTTCTTTCTGTCTCGCTTTACAAGCTATTCCTGCGCAGCCGTGCGGGGACCCGCCTGACTGTAGCGGTTACCCTCGGCAAGGGGCGTGCCGGCCTCTTCAAAGAGCTGGCTGACCGTTACAAAGTCATACTCCTCCGCAAGGCGGTCGAGTACCGCCAGCGCAGCATCCACACTTGTGGAATAGATATCGTGCAGCAGCACGATATCGCCGTCAGAGACCTTGGAAAGCACGGCGTCCACTACCTTGTCGGTGTTGCGCAGGCTCCAGTCGCGCGGGTCGACCGACCACAGGATCAGGGGCTCGCCCAGAGCGCGGCGCACCACGGCGCTGACGTCTCCATAGGGGGGCCGCACCAGATAGGGGCGTTTTCCGCAGGCCTTTTCGATGGCGTCGGCCGTGCGCACGATCTCGCCCGAGATGCCGCCCTCCGACATGTTTTTAAACTGCGGATGCGACCAGCTGTGGTTCCCGATCTCGTGGCCCTCCGCCGCCATACGGTTCAAGAGCTCCTCCCTGCCGGAAACCCTGCTCCCCAGCACAAAGAAGGTGGCCTTGGCTCCGTGCTCGGCCAGCCCGTCGAGCAGACGGGAGGTGTAGGCCGAAGGCCCGTCGTCAAAGGTCAGGGCGATGCGGGCAGGCTTGGGTTCGGGCGCGGGTTCGGCTGCCTCCTCCTGCACCGAAGGCGCAGGCTCGGCGGCTTCCGGCCCGGCCGGCTCAGGCTTCGGGTCGTTTTCTTCCTGTTTTTCGGCAGCCTGCTTCTTCAGCAGAAGCTCCAGCGCATTCGGCCCGCCATCCGGCAGAGTGGGCGACGCCTTCCGCACCGTGCCGCCGAGCAGGAACGCCGCCTGCACCGCAAGCAGCAAAGCAGTCGCCAAAAGAAGCAGGTGAACCTGCTTTTTCATTCGAAACGGCGCTCTGGGCTTCACATACTGAGCCATGCTGAAAGACTTCCTTCCTGATCAACATCATTTGACCCTGCCGGGCAGATCTTCACCGAACAAACCTCCGAAAAACCCTCCGCGAAACGCTGTCGTTTGTTTTTCGTTAGCGTATTTAAATTTAGTATAACAAATAGAATTCCTCTTCGCAAGCGCTATTGCCAAGAAAATGCGGCCTTTTCGCATCAGGGATTCTGTGATATGATTAAAAAAAGCGCCTTTGCGCACAATGCGGGGCGCCGGGGAGGTTTTTTACATGGATCAGCAGTTTTCCCGCACGGTGCGGCTGCTTGGGGAAGAGGCGCTGCAAAAGCTGCGCCGCAGCCATGTGGCTGTGTTCGGCCTGGGCGGCGTGGGCTCCTTTGCCGCCGAATCTCTGATCCGCTGCGGGGTCGGCTGACTGACGCTGGTCGACGCCGACTGCGTGGAGCCCAGCAATCTCAACCGTCAGCTCCTGGCGCTGCACAGCACGATCGGCCGGCCAAAGGCCCTTGTGATGGCCGAAAGGGCCGCCGACATCTGCCCGGATACCGAGGTCTACCCCAAGGTGATCTATTTCGACGCCTCCACGGCCTCCCTCTTCGACTTCACCCTTTTCGACTATGTGGTCGACGCCATCGATTCGGTCGACTCCAAGGAGCTGCTCATCCTCACGGCACAGGCGGCGGGCGTGCCCATTGTCAGCTCCATGGGCACCGGAAACAAACTCGACCCCTCGGCCCTCGCCCTGGCCGATCTGTATGAGACCTCGGTCTGCCCGCTGGCCCGCGTGATGCGGCAGCGGCTCAAGCGGGCCGGGGTGCAAAAGCTCAAGGTGGTCTACTCCAAAGAGCCCCCCGTTTCGCCGCCGCCCGACGGAGAGGGCCGGCATACCCCCGCCTCAGCCCCCTTTGTGCCGCCGGCCGCAGGGATGCTGCTGGCAAGCGCCGTGGTGCGGGATCTCTGCGCCCCTCGCTAAGCCGTTGACTTTCCGGTGATTCCCTGTTTTTCCCCGATTTTTAAAATTCTTCCCTGGTTCCCGGCTTTGATTCAAATTTCTTCTTACACAATTCCAAAACTTTATGGTAAAATAGAGGAGACGACGCGGGCTTTCCCGTGCCGCCTTTCAGAAAGGTGGGAAACCCATGTTTGAGCCGGGACAACGCATCATATACGGGGGCAGCGGCGTCTGTGCCGTGGAGGAGCTGTGCTCTCTGGATCTGTGCGATACGGGGGAGGAACGGCTCTACTATGTCCTGCGTCCTCTCGGCCAAACCGGTATCATCTATGCTCCGGTCGACGCCCCGGTCTTCATGCGGCCGATCCTCACAGAGCAGGAGGTGCTCCGTCTGGTCAGCTCCCTGCCGCAGATGCCGGAGTTCTCCTTCCCCAGCGGTTCCCTGACCGGTCTCTCCTCCCACTACGAAGCGCTGCTCTCCACCCACGACTGCGCCACCATGCTCTCCCTGCTGCTGGCGCTCTATCGAAAGCGCCGCCAGGCAAGCCTCTTCAAAAAGAAATTCGGCCAAATCGACGCCCGTTTCATGCGGCGCACCGAAGATCTGCTGTTCGGCGAATTTGCGGAGGCCCTTTCGCTCTCCCCCGAAGAGGTGCCGGGCTGGATCGCCTCCCGCCTCGAGGGGAAGGTCTCCTGCGAGCTTCTCTCTCTCTTCTCTGCGCCGGCCGAGGCCTTTTGAGCCCGGCCTCAGGCCCCTGCCTTTCCCCTCTTGACAACCGCATGGCAGCGCGCTACAATAGGCCCTGAAGAAAGCCTTTGGGGCCGGGTGAAAGTCCCGACCGGCGGTCACAGTCCGCAAGCGGCTTCTCCCCGATGGGGACTGCCGCAGGATCCGGCGCAATTCCGGAACCGACAGTTACAGTCTGGATGGGAAAAGGTGAAACTCCGTGCGGCGGCACGCCTGAAAGGCGGGCCGGCCATGCACGACCGTTTGCGATCTCCCAAGTCCGCCAAGGCCTCCTTCGGCGGGCTTTTTGCTTTGTTCGAAGAAGAGGCGCCGCATTTTCCTGCGCCGGATTCCCCGCAGAGCACGCTTCAGCCCGGGCCACCGTATTTTCAAGCTGGAAAGGAAGCGTATGCTATGAACTCCACCACCTCAAAAACCCGAACGATCACCTCCATGGCCATGCTCTGCGCGCTGGCCTACCTCGTGATGCTGGTGGGCCGCATCCCTGTGGTCCTCTTTCTCAAGTACGACCCCAAGGATGTCGTGCTGGCCATCGGCGGGCTCTTATACGGTCCGGTCGCAGGCTTCTTTATGTCGGCAGCCGTCGCCGTGCTGGAGCTGCCCATCAGCGGCACCGGCGTGATCGGATGCGTGATGAATCTGGTCTCCTCGGCCGCCTTCGTCTGCACCGCCGCCTGGATCTACTCCAAAAAGCGCACCCAGAAGGGCGCCTTCCTCGCCCTGGCCTGCGGCGCCCTTGTGATGACCGGCGTGATGCTGCTGTGGAACTATTTCCTCACCCCCATCTACATGGGCATGCCCCGCGAGGCCATCGCCGATATGCTGATCCCCTATTTTCTCCCCTTCAACCTGCTCAAGGGCGGGCTCAACGCCGCCATCACCATGCTGCTCTACAAGCCGGTGGTGGGCGCGCTGCGCGCCGCGCGGCTGGCCCCCGAGGAGCGCACGGAAAATGCTTCGGGCAAAACCGGCTCGATCGGCGTTTCACTGCTCTCCGGCGCGCTGCTGATCACCTGTGTGCTGTTTGTGCTGGCGCTCAAGGGCGTGATCTGAGTTTTTCCCCTCTTTTGAAAAGGCAGCCGGACAAAGGCTTTTTGTCCGGCTGCCTTGCTTTCGGCGGTTTTCTCAGGCGATCTGGGCGGCGGCGCCATCCAGAATCGGGTCGATATAGGTGCGGTAGAGGCGGCGCATCAGCAGCACGCAGGTGCTGGTGGAAAACAGGTTGGAGAGCGGGAAGGCCGCCCAGACATACCGCAGGCCCAGAAAAGAGAGCGCCCACGCGCAGGGCAGCAGCACGATGATCTGTCGCAGCAGAGAGATCCAGAGGGTGTAGCTCCCCTTGCCCACCGCCTGGAACACGGTGGACAGCACGATGCTGATGGCGGCGAAGGGGAAGCAGATGCTGATGGTGCGCAGCGCCGGCACGCCCAGCTCGAGCAGCTCCTCGGTGGGGGCAAAGAGGCCCAGCAGCTGGCGGGGGAAAAGCCAGAATACCAGGGTGCCCACCGCCATCATGGCGCAGCCGATCAAAAGCCCGTAGCGCTGGGTCTCCCGCATACGCTGACGGTTGCAGGCGCCGAAGTTGTAGCCGGTGAGGGGGAGGATGCCATGGGTGAGCCCGAAGAGCGGCATGAAGAGGAAGTTCTCCAGCTTGGCATAGGTGCCCATCACCCAGACGGCGTTCGGCGAAAAGCTCATGAGAATGGTGTTGAAGCAAACTGCCGTGAGGCTGCCGATCGACTGATTCAAGATCGAGGGCAGGGCCACGGCGTAGATCTCTTTGACAATGCGGCCGTTCCATCTGAATCCGGAGAAGGAAACCTGCACGGCGACCTTTTTTCCGCGCAGCAGGATCGCGAGTCCCACACAGCCCGCGACCACCTGCCCGATCACCGTGGCGATGGCCGCGCCCCGCACGCCCAGCTTCGGCGCGCCCAGCAGTCCGAAGATCAAAATGGGATCCAGCACGATGTTGATGACGGTTCCTGTAAGCTGCAGCAGCATGGCGGTCAGCATGCTGCCGGTGGACTGAAAGATCTTCTCACAGGCCACCTGGAGAAACAACCCGAGCGAAAAGACTGTGACCACCGAGAGATAGGAAACGCCGTAGTTAAAAATGCGCTCCGAGGGGGAGAAAAATCGGAAAAAGGTCTCCGTGAAGAAGAGGCCGAGCAGCGCGCAGCCCATCCAGGTGAAGACGGCGAGCAGCAGACTGTGGGTGGCCGCCGCGTTCGCGTCCCTCTGGTTCTTCTGCCCCAGACGGCGCGAGATGAGAGAGTTCACGCCCACGCCGGTGCCCACCGCCATCGAGATCATCAGCATCTGAACCGGCCCCGCAAGGGAAATGGCGGTCATGGCGTCGGGGTCGATGTGGGCCACATAGATCCCGTCGACAATATTGTAGAGCGCCTGCACCAGCATGGAGGCCATACTGGGCAGCGACATGGAGAGCAGCAGCGGCAAAATGGGCTTGACCCCCATTTTGTTTTCGGCGGGCTGGGTTTGCGTGTTCAAATCGATTTCCTCCTGATTGTTGTATCCGATCGGGTAAAACCCTGTTGTTGCAGATGCGGCCGGGCGGCGGGAAGCGTGCGCAGCTTTTCTTGCAGGCAGGTTTCCCGCGAAAAAGCTGAAAATGCCGCATAAAAAAGAACGCCTCACGCGGCTTTGGCTTCGGGCAGGCGCCTTTCCTCTGTCCCGAAGCGCACCCTTGCAGGCATTTTGTTTGCATCGTCGGGCAGCAAGGTGTAACACTGCAACATTGTAGCACCGCCCGGCGGCTCTGTCAACCAAAGCTTCCAGGGCCCAAAAGAAGAGGGGCGGCCGCCGCGGCGGGCAGCCTGCATCCCTGTCCGCCGTTCTTTTTGTCCTGTTTCTACGTCGCGGGAGCCTCTTCCCCCTCCTCTGCCCGCTCCAGATAGGCGCGGTAGGCCGAGGCGATCGGATAGCCGCTCTTTCGCTCCTCCTTTGTGGTAAAGACCAGGTTGTCTCCCAGCCCCTTTTCCGTCTTCAGCTCCACCCGCCATCCGGTCATGCGCCACTCCACATGGGTGAAGAGGTGCGCCGCCTCCCCGAGGGGGGTGAAGGCCGCGCCCTCCAGGTCTGCGCCGAGCGCCGTAAGCGCCGCAAACACCTCGGCTCTCTCCCGCCTGCCCTCGAGGGTGAGGGGCTCATAGAGCCCGGCAAGCAGTCCCCTGTCCCCGCGCTTCTGCAGGGCCAGCCGTCCGCCGCAAAAGAGCAGCAGCACCGTTTTCCGCTCCACTCTTCGGGGCTTGGCCGGCCGCTTGACCGGCAGCTCCTGCTGACAGCCCGCCTTTTCGGCCAGGCAGAGAGCACGCACCGGGCAGCTCTCGCAGAGGGGGCGGCCGGTCGGCCGGCAGACCGTGGCCCCCAGCTCCATGAGGGCCTGCGTGAAGGCTCCGCAGCGCGTTTTCGGCATGAGGGCCTCCACCAGCGCGGCCGCCTTTTTACGAGCGGCGGGAGAGGAGACCTCTCCCCGGTCGCAGCACAGGCGCGCCAGCACCCGCAGCACATTGCCGTCCACTGCGGCATGGGGCAAGCCGAAGGCGATGGAGGCCACCGCCCCCGCCGTGTAGTCGCCGATGCCGGGCAGTGTCCGCAGGGCGGCATAGTCGGCCGGCAGCTCGCCGCCGTAGATCTCCGCCACGGCGCGGGCTGCCCGATGCAGGTTTTTAGCCCGGCTGTAGTAGCCCAGTCCCTGCCACAGCTTGAGCACCGTCTGCTCATCGGCGGCGGCCAGCGCCGCAAAGTCGGGCAGCTCAGTCACAAAGCGGGTAAAGGCCTCGATCACCGCCTCCACCCGGGTCTGCTGCAGCATGAGCTCGCTGACCAGCACGCGGTAGGGGGTGGGGTCGCTCCGCCACGGGAGGACACGGGCCGAGCGGTCATACCAGAGCAGCAGCGCCTGCGCCAGCCCTTTCAGGCGGTTCGCCTCGTCTGCAACCCAACCGCCATATCGGTCGGCGGGCTCGGTTCGTTCTGTTTCTTTGGCCTTTTGGGCGCTCCGGCTCCTCTGTGATTCCTTTTGCACGGCCTCACCCTCCTTTTTCTTCTGAAGGCTGCGCGGCAGCCGAAAGGCTGCCGCGCCGTTCTTTTCATCACTCCTGAGATTCTTCCTGCACGCCGCCTTCATAACGCACCTCGGCCGAGGGCTTGACCATGCAGATCCACACCTTGCCGCGCTGCACGGCGAGGGGTTCTCCCGCCTCGTCGGCAAACTCGAAAAAGTCGGTCTCGCCCGCTCTGCTCCAGGTGACGGCACGACCGGTCCCCCCCTGGAAATAGAGGCCCTTGCCGCTGCCGGTCGTGGTCACCTCGATATGCCCCGCCTGGTCGCCCACCTCGCGGTGGGGGGCGAAGAGCACAAAGAGATTGTCGGCCGTGATCTGCTCGCCGTTTTTCTCATCGACATGCGGCGCTCCGTATTGACTGCGCAGATAGCAGCCCCGCTCGGCATCGTAGACAAACACTGGTTCGATATAGCTGGAAAAGGGCACCGTGATCTTCTCTCCCCCGAGGCTTCCGGCGGGGATGGCCTCCCCCTCCGGCGCAAAGAGGAAGAAGGGCTGCGTTTTCTCGGTCTCGGTGCGGCGGGAGAGGGTCTCGATGGTGTGAGCGATCTTCTCCCCGCTTGTGAAAACGCTGTGTTCATAGCCCGCCTGCTTGATGCGCTGCTTGTCGCGCCAGTAGAGCAGCTCGTCCACCTCGCCCTCCATGCCGTTTAAGGTGTCGAGCTTGTTCTTTTTGATATAGATATAGGCGGCGTCGCTCCCGCCATAGTGCAGGATGATGGGGTCGAGGGGGCGAACCAGCTTCAGATAGTAGTCGCGCGCCGAACGCACCGAGCCCAGCTCGGGGATGGACGCATAATCGTAAAAGATGGCAATGATGCGGTCGATATCGCCCTCGGCCAACACTTCGATAGCCCCGTCGTACTGCGAGAGACCGCGGGGCGGGGTGGCCTTCTTGAGGTTGTTGATCATCACGGCGATGGGGCGCGCCGGAAGGTAGTCGGCCCTCTCCCGCAGCCCTGTGAGGGGATTGACGGGCGCCGGAACGGGCTCGGGCGCGGAGGTCTGACCGTCGTCCGTTATGACCTGATCAGGCGCAACAGGGGCAGAGGTCTCCACCTCTTTTTCACAGGAGGCAAAGAAGAGGCAGAGCAGCAGCGCAAGTGTCAGCGCCGCAAAGCGCACGGCGCGGCGAAGGGCCGTGCCGGTTCTTCCTGCGGCAAGGGGGTGTGTCTGCATGGGAAAACGCTCCTTTTCCGTGAGATCTCTCTGCGACGAAAGAGCGCGCGCCGGCGCCTCCGCAGAGGGAAGTGGGGTTCAACGTCTCCTATTGTAGCGTATTCCTCGAAAAAGGGCAAGAAAGGGCGAAAAAGATTTTTCCCCGCCTTTGCGCGGCAAAAGGTGCGCACCATCCCGCGCAGCGTCCCCTCTTGCGTGCCGCGCAAAGCGGCCTTCCTTTTCCCCGTCTCGGCGCGAAAGCCCTTGCATCTGCCCATGAAAATTGCTACAATAGGGGACAAAGATACCGGCTGCTTTTCCGCCGCGCCGCGCGCCTTTTCTGCCGTCGGCACGCATTGCGGCAGGGCCGCCCGTCTGCCGGAGCGCCCTGCCCCGGTCTGAGTAAGGAGGGTCCCATGTCACCCGTCAATTCCGTCTTTGCACTGCTGGGCTCCGTTATCCTGGCGGGCTACCTGCTGCGGCGCTGGGGCGTTGTGAAGCAGGACGACTACAAGGTCTACTTCAAGCTGGTCATCACGCTGGTCATCCCCTGCGTGATCTTCTCCAACTTCAAAAACGTCACCCTCACGCCGGAATACTTTTCGGTTTTCGCCGTCACCTGCCTGTTCGGGCTGATGCTTTCGGCCCTGGTCTATGTGCTGCTGCGGGGAAAAACCCGCACCCAGAAGGGCATGGCTGTGCTCAACTTCGCCGGCATCAACGTAGCCTTTATCGGCATCCCCCTGGCCGAGGCTCTGCTGGGGGCCGCCGCGACCCCCATCATGGTGGCCGTCCACGGCGGCAATTCGGTCACCCTTTACGCCCTGTGCCTCGCCCACGCCCAGTTCTATACCGAGCAGGGGTCCGACTGGCGCGCCGTGGGAAAACGGCTGGCCACTTCGCCGGTGCTGCTCTCTCTGATCGCGGCGCTCTGCATGGCCGCGGCGGGCCTGCGGCTTCCCGACTTCTGCTACAGCTTTACCGACCTGGTCTCCAAAATCAACACGCCCCTTTCGTTGCTCGCCCTCGGCATGACGCTGGATTTCAATATGTCGAACGAAGAGCGCCGGCTGGTTTTCAACATGCTGGCGCTGCGCTACCTGGCCGGCGGACTCTGCACGGCGGCGCTGCTCTATTTTCAGCCCTTCGCCCCCCTCACCCGCTATACGCTGGCCCTTTTCTTCCTGCTGCCGGGGGCCATCAACAGCATCGCCTACTGCGCGGAATACGATTTTCACCCCAACGCCGCCGCCCTCTTCAACAGCCTCTCCAACGTCATCACCTTTTTTGCGGTGTGGCTGCTCTTCTCTTTCCTGCCGCCCCTCGCTTGACGGGGCGCATCTGGGTGCGAGGGCGGGGCTCCGGCGCCTGTCTTTTTGCATTTCGTCTTGCAAGCCCTTCGCGGGTTTGGTATAATAAGGGAGATTCGGCAGCCTGTGCGCATCTGACCTTTGCGCGCCGCGCCGGGTTTCTTTCTTGGAAAATTTGGTGAAAAGGAGCGATTCTGGAATGGAAAAGAAGACCAAGGTCAGCCTCAGCGGCATTCAGCCCAGCGGCAAGATCACACTCGGAAATTATTTGGGGTCAATCAAGAACTGGGTCGACATTCAGGACAGCGATGCCTTCGACAATCGCTACTGCATTGCGGATCTGCACTCCATCACCGTCTGGCAGGATCCCGAATCGCTGCGCGATCAGACCTATCAGCTCTTCGCCCAGCTTCTGGCCGCCGGCCTGGACCCCGAGAAGTGCATTCTTTTCGTCCAGAGCCACAACCCGAGTCATCCCAAGCTCAGCTGGATCCTGAGCTGCTTCACCATGTTCGGCGAGCTCTCCCGCATGACCCAGTTCAAAGACAAGAGCCAGCGTCATTCCGACAATGTCAACGCCGGACTCTTCACCTATCCCGTTCTCATGGCGGCCGACATTCTGATTTACGACGCCGACATCGTGCCGGTCGGAGAGGATCAGCGTCAGCACGTGGAGCTGGCGAGAGATATCGCCATCCGCTTCAACAACCGTTTCCCCGGCAGCTTCGTGGTGCCTGAGGCCTACATCCCCAAGGAGGGCGCCAAGATCATGAGCCTGCAGGATCCCTCCCGCAAGATGAGCAAGTCGGATTCCAACGACAACGCCTACATCCTCGTGATGGATTCGCCGGACGATATCCTGCGCAAGTTCAAGCGCGCCGTGACCGACAGCGACTCCCGCGTGATCGTCTCGGAAGACAAGCCGGGCGTGACCAATTTGATCCACATCTACTCGGCGGTCACCGGCAAGAGTCTCGCCGAGGTGGAGGCCGAATTCGAAGGCAAGGGCTACGGCGTCTTCAAGCCGGCCGTGGCCGAAGCCGTGATCGAGCTGCTGCGCCCGCTGCGCGAGAAGAGCCTGGAGCTGCTGCGCGACAAGGCCTATCTGGACGACGTGATGGCCATAGGCGCCGAAAAGGCCCGCGCCATCACCGAAGCGAAGGTGCGCGAGATCTATGAAAAGGTGGGCTTCGTTTTGAGCAAGGCGAAATAATCCGATTTCCCCGTTTTGCATCCCCCGCGCATCTCTGTGTCCGGTTTTCCGGGGCCGTCTCTTCAAGAGACGGCCCTTTTTTGCTTTCTTGCTTTCTGCCGCCCCTTGCCGCTTTCGATTCTTTTTTGCATCGAAATCCGCGGGCCGTCTCTCCACTTTTTATTTCTGTTCCCTTTTTCGCGGAAAAATCATAATTTCTTACTTCAAAGTCACAACTTTGAATAAAATCGTTGAAACCCTCTGAAAAGGGTGGTATAATGTACAAAGTTTTGAATCATCATCACGTTCAGGAGGAATCTCTTCATGCAGCAATCAAAACCCAAATTCTTTTATGGCTGGGTTGTCGTGCTGGGCTGTCTATGCGTCCAGGCCGCAGCTGTCGGCATCATTGGAAACACCCTATCGGTCTTCATCGTTCCCTGCTGCGCGGACCTCGGCGTCGCCCGCGGCACCTTTACGCTCTATAGTTCCTTCGGTATGCTGGGCGGCCTCTTCATGGGGCCTCTGTGGGGCGAGTTCTTCAAAAATCACCGTTTTAAGCCCTACATGATCATCGGCTGCTGCATCATCGGCATGTGTATGTTCAGCTATTCCCGTGCCACCAGCGTGTATCACTTCTACATCATCGCCACCATCAAGGGCATCTTCGCCGGTATGCTGACCGGCGTTCCGATCGCCCGTATCCTCTCCAACTGGTTCATTGAAAAGCGCGGCACCGCCATGGGCATCGCGCTGGCGGGCTCCGGTCTTGCCGGTTCGATCATGACCCCCATTGTGGCCGCCACGGTCGAGGCTTCCGGCTGGCGCTCCGGCTTTGTGCAGCTGGCCATTGTCTTCTTCCTCATCACGGTGCCCGTGATCACCTTCCTCATCAAGGAAAAGCCCGAGGATATGGGCCTCAAGCCTCTTGGCTGGGAAACCGTCGCCCTGCAGGAGACCGAGTCTGAGAAGCCCACCGTCAAGGTCTCCGGCATGACCCGCGCGCAGGCCCTCAAGTCCAAGACCTATTGGTGCTATGTTCTTGCCCTGTTCCTCACCTCTGCCTGCGGCATGGGCGTGCAGAACAACATCATCGGCCATCTTGTCAGTTCCGGTTTCGATTCCGCCTATGCGGCCCGCGTGTTCTCCCTCTCTATGCTGATCCTGGTGCCCGGCAAGATCCTGGTCGGTCGTCTGTATGACACCATCGGTATCAAGTTCACCACCGTGTTCCTCGCCACCGGCCTCTCCATTTCGGCCGTGCTGCTCTCCTTTGCCAAGCGCACTCCTCTGCCCATGATTTTCGCCGTGATCTTCGGTTTTGCCAACGCCATTCAGACCATGCAGATGCCCTACATCACCGGCCGCATCTTCGGCGACAGAGAGTATACCCGCGTCTACGGCGTCTGTCAGCCCTTCGTCAGTATGGGCAGCGCCATCGGCGTTCCGCTTTCCGCCTCGGTCTATGACTGGGCGCACTCCTATGTCCCCGGCTTTTTGACCATCGCTGTGGGCGGCGTTCTGATCATGTTCCTGATGCTCAACGCCCTGAAGTCTTCTCCGGTCGAATTGAAGAAGTTCGATGAAATCAACGATGCCAAGGCCTCTGAGGCCGCTCAGGCTTAAGATTCCTTCGTAAGTATTCCGCTGTGCAGCTTTCGTTGCACAGCGGTTTTCTTTTTTCCCTCTTCCTCGTATGCGGGCGAGAAGCGTCTTCTCGTCTGCGCTTTGTTTCTTGTGATGAAAAAGGGAGCCGGCCCCTGTGAGCTCCGGCTCCCTTTTTTTACGCAAACTTTCTTTTCCCATGCGGTCGCAGCTTATCTCTCGTTTGGCAAGGACTGCGCTGCACAGGGCTTTCACAGGACTTTTCTGTTACGCTCTCGTTTCGGTATGCGTCCCAAACCGGTCACTCTTTTGGGAGGACCGGCCTTTTCTTTCCGCGGCGCGCCGGTTTGTGCTGCGCCCACCTCGCATCTGCCGCCCCTTTGCCGGAGCCGCGAGGGAGAGGGACCCCTTGCCCCGGTTTCTCATGCCTTCGGCTCAGCGCCCAGGATAAACTCATATTCCCGCACAATCAGCCCCTCGCAGAAATCAAACACGTCCAGCGACCGCACCCCTGCGTCGTTGCGCAGCAGGGTGACGATGCGGGATCCGTCCTCCGAGACGAGCATCTTCTCGCAGGTGAACCGAACCTCGGAATCGCGATAGGCCTGCCGGATCGCGCGGAGATACTCCTCCGCCCCGGTCATGGTTTTGGTCTCGCTGCCAAAGAGGCGCCAGACCACGTCGGGGTGCAGAAACATGCGGTAGGCTTCAAAGTCGCGTGCGTTTTCCGCCTCAAAAAAGGCTTGCAGCCGCTCGTGCGTCGTCATAAGAGTCTCCTTTCTTTTCTCTTCAGCCCTGCCGACGGATCAAGGGCCGGGAGCGGCGCCGCGGCCTCGCACAGGCCCCGCCGCCGGATCCGGAGGCTCTTTTTTTATTTCCTCACGAGCGAAACGATGGGCGCGGTGAGCAGCAGCGCGCCGACCGAGATCGCCCCGCCCAGCAGGAACTGCACCAGCGTGTGCCGCTTCAGACGCAGGCTGGACCAGCAGACCAGCAGAAACACCGGCACGCCGATCAGCAGCGCCCGCGGCCCGAGGAAATAGGTCATTCCGGCCACAGGTCCCGCAACGGCGCAGGCGTGGCCGCTGGCGGCGATGTGAAGGCCCTTGCTGAAAAGCGCGATGCCCACGCCCGACACCACATAGACGATATAGACTGTCAGCAGCATGCTGCTTGCGTGCGTGAAGCAGACAAAAACAATTCCCAGGAAATATCCGATCACCGACATGAGGATCGCAAGACTGCGCTGCCCCTCTCTTCCGCGCCCGCGGAAAGGCGGAAGAATCGGCTGCAGCGGATAGGCAAGCGTGGGAAAGACCGATAAAAACAGCACGGCCAGCAAATAGGCAAGGCGCGAACCAAAATCCTCATTCCGTTTGAAATAGAGAGAAGAGACCAGCGTCAGCGCACCGATCGGCGGCACGGTGAGCACGCGGATCACCTTTGCCGTGCGGTCAAAGAATTTTGCCCCGGTTGTTGTCATGGATCTCTCCTTTCGTCTGGGAGCCCTCATAAAAGGCGCTCTCTGCGTTTCCGGGGATTGTCCCCGGAAGAATGATCTTCTTTTGCCCGGTCTTCCGCTTACAGCGGTCTGCCCGGGCGTTTTCCGACGGAGTCGGACCGGCCGAGGGACTCCGCCAGGCAGGCTGCAATCTCACGGAAGGGCAGCCTTCCGCGGAGCCTGGCCCGCGAAAAAGCCGCCTGTTCGCCTTTGATCCGTCTTCGGAAGGCTTGTTTACTGCGCCTGCCCCTCTTCGGGGGCTTCGGAAACTTCGGCGGCTTCTGCTGCATCGAGTTCCTCGGCCTCTGAAACGACCTCTTCTTCCTTTTCAGCTCGGGTGATGGTGACGATGCGCACGCCCTCGTCCAGCCGCATGACCCGCACGCCCTGGGTCACCCGGGAGTAGATCGGGATCTCTGCCACGTCGATGCGGATAACGATGCCGCCGTCGGTCACCAGCATGAGGTCGTCGCTCTCCTCCACCATCTGGATTCCGGCGACCGGTCCCGTTTTTTCGGTGATATTGTAGTTGAGAATGCCCTTGCCGCCGCGGTTTTGCAGCTTGTATTCCGAAAGAGGACTGCGCTTGCCGTATCCGCCCTCGGTCACGGTGAGCAGGGTGGTATCGGGCCGTGCCACACAGAGGCCGACCACCACGTCCTCCGGCTCCAGGTCGATGCCGCGCACGCCGTGGGCGGCGCGTCCCATCGCGCGCACGGCACTCTCTCTGATGTGGATAGCCTTGCCCTGTCGGGTGGCCAGAACCAGCTCGTCCTCGCCGTTTGTGATGCGCACGTCGACCAGCGCGTCGCCCTCCTCCAGCAGAATGGCGATCAGGCCGCCCTTGCGGGCGGTGTCATATTCGGGCAGCGCGGTGCGCTTGATGGTGCCGCGCCGCGTGAGCATGGTGAGATACTTGTCGGCATCAAAGCCGTCGAGATGCAGCACCGTGGTGATCTTCTCGTCCTGCTCCAGGGCGATGAGATTGACCATGTTGGTGCCGCGGGCGGTGCGTCCGGTTTCGGGGATCTGATAGCCCTTGAGGCGGTAGACGCGGCCCCTGTCGGTGAAGAAGAGCAGATAGCTGTGGGTGTTGGCGATAAAGATATCCTCCACAAAATCCTCTTCCCGGGTGGACATGGCGGTGATGCCCCGGCCGCCCCGGCGCTGCGCGCGGTAGGTCGAGACCGGCTGCCGCTTGATATATCCCAGATGGCTGCGGGTGATCACACAGTCCTCCTGCTCGATCAGATCTTCGAAGTCGATCTCGTCGTAGTCGATCTCCACCGAGGTGCGGCGGTCGTCGCCGTATTTGTCGCGCAGGGCGATGGACTCATTTTTCACGATGTCGAGCACCAGCGCCTCGCTTGCCAAAATCTCGCGATATCGCTTGATCTTTTCGGTGAGCTCCCGGTATTCGCTCTCGATCTTCTCCCGTTCCAGCCCCTGAAGACGACGCAGCTGCATTTCAAGAATGGCTTGCGCCTGCACAGCGGTGAGCGAAAAGCGCTCCATCAGACGGGTCTTGGCGTCGTCGTAGCTCTCCCGGATGGTGCGGATCACCTCGTCGATGTGATCCACCGCAATGCGCAGCCCTTCGAGCAGATGGGCGCGTTCCTCCGCCTTTTTGAGGTCGAACCGGGTGCGGCGCACCACGATCTCCTCCTGAAAGCGGATATAGTGGTGCAGGATCTCCTTGAGCCCCAGCGTTTTCGGCTGTCCGTCGACCAGGGCCAGCATGTTGAAGGAGCAGGTATCAGAGAGCTGGGTATAGCTGTAGAGCTGATTGAGCACCACCTGCGGGTTGGCGTCGCGCTTGAGGTCGATGCGGATGCGCATGCCGTTTCGACCCGATTCATCCTCCAGATAGGAGATGCCCTCGATGCGCTTGTCCTTCACGCAGTCTGCGATCTGCTCCAGAAGGCGCGACTTGTTGACCTGGTAGGGGATCTCGGTCACCACGATGCGATAGCGACCCTCTTTGGCCTCTTCGATCTCGGCGCGGGCCATCACGCGGCAGCGGCCCCGCCCCGTGAGGTAGGCCTGGCGGATGCCGGCCGTGCCCTTGATGATGGCGCCGGTGGGAAAATCAGGCCCTTTGACAAAATTCATCAGCTCGTCCACGCCGCAGTCTGGGTGGTCGATCTGATAGACCACGGCGTCGATGACCTCTCTGAGGTTGTGGGGCGGGATATAGGTGGCCATGCCCACGGCGATGCCGGAGGAGCCGTTGACCAGCAGGCTGGGGAAGCGGGCCGAAAGCACCGTCGGCTCCTTGAGCCGCTCGTCGAAATTGGGCATGAAGTCCACGGTGTCCTTCTCGATATCGGCCAGCAGCTCGTCGGCGATGCGGCTCATGCGGGCCTCGGTGTATCGGTAGGCGGCCGGCGGGTCCCCGTCGATGGACCCGAAGTTGCCGTGGCCCTCGATCAGAGGATAGCGCAGCGAAAAGTCCTGCGCCAGGCGAACCAGCGCGTCATAGACCGAAGCGTCTCCATGGGGGTGGAAGCGGCCCAGCACGGCGCCCACCGTGGTGGCCGACTTACGGAAGGGCTTGTCGTGCACCAGTCCATCCTGATACATGGTATAGAGGATGCGGCGGTGCACCGGCTTGAGTCCGTCGCGCACATCCGGCAGGGCGCGGGCCACGATGACCGACATGGCGTATTCAATATAGCTTTTCTTCATCTCGGTGTTGATATCGATCGGAAGAATGGTCTGATGCTCATAATTGGCGGGTTTTCCCTCCAGGGGCTGGCTCTTTTTGCTCATGGTTCGGTTTCCTTTCCTGCCGGTGAAGGCGGGTGTTTGATTTCGCGTGTGGGAGGCGCACAGAGAACGCGGCTGCTTCCCTTTTGGTGCTGCTGCCTTTTCTCAAAACGCCGCCGGGGCCGCAAACCGTGGCTTCATCGACGATTTACACGTCCAAATTGACGGCGGTTTTGGCGTATTCCTCAATAAAGGCGCGGCGGGGCTCCACCCGATCGCCCATCAGGGCAGTGAAGGTCTCGTCGGCCAGCGCGGCGTCGGCCATATCCACCCGGATCAGGATGCGCTTTTCAGGGTCCATGGTGGTCTCCCACAGTTCGTGGGCGTCCATCTCGCCGAGGCCCTTGTTGCGCTGGATATCGACCTTGGCGTCTCGATTGCCGCCCCGCAGCTCCTCGCTGACGGCGTCTCGCTCACGGTCGGAATAGGCATAGCGGATCTGCTGTCCCCGCACCAGCTTGTAGAGCGGCGGCTGCGCGATATACACATGTCCCTGCTCGATCAGCGGCCGCATGAAGCGGAAGAAGAAGGTCAGCATCAGGGTGCGGATATGCAGGCCGTCCACATCGGCATCGGCCATGATGATGACCTTGCCGTAGCGCAGACGGGAGAGATCGAAATCCTGCCCGATGCCGGCACCCAGCGCCGTGATGACCGGCATGAGCTTGTCGTTTCCGTAGACGCGGTCGATCCTCGCCTTTTCCACGTTGAGCATCTTTCCCCACAGGGGAAGGATGGCCTGATATTTCGAATCCCTGCCTCCTTTGGCAGAGCCGCCTGCCGAATCGCCCTCCACGATGAAGATCTCGGTCATTTCGGGATTTTTCTCAAAGCAGTCGGCCAGCTTGCCGGGCAGTGAGAGCCCGTCGAGCGCGGTTTTGCGCCGGGTCAGCTCCCGCGCCTTGCGGGCCGCTTCTCTGGCACGGGAGGCGGTGAGCGCCTTGTCGATGATGATGCGGGCGGTGGCGGGGTTTTCTTCGAAAAAGGCGGTCAGCTTTTCGTTCATCAGGCTCTCCACCAGCGAACGTATATCGGCGTTGCCCAATTTGGTCTTGGTCTGCCCCTCGAACTGCGGCTCCCGCAGCTTCACGCTGATCACAGCCGTCATGCCCTCGCGCACGTCCTCTCCCGAGAGGTTCTTGTCGTTTTCCTTGAGCAGGTTTTGGCGGCGGGCATAGTCGTTGAGAATGCGGGTCAGCGCGTTTTTGAAGCCTAGCTCGTGCATGCCGCCCTCGGTGGTTTTGATGTTGTTGGCAAAGGAATAGAGGCCCTCGTCGTAGCGGTCGTTGTATTGCAGCGCGATCTCGGCAAAGGAGTCTCCGCGTCCTCCAGCGAGATAGATCACCGAAGGGTGCAGCGGCTCACGGTTTTTGTTGATGTGCTCCACGAAGGAGCGGATGCCGCCCTCATAGTGCAGCACGCGCTCAGTCTTTTCCTCTCCCCGCTCGTCGCGCAGGGTGATGCGCAGCCCCGCATTGAGGAAGGCCTGCTCCCGCAGACGGGAGAGCAGGATATCAAAGGAGTATTCGGTTTCATCAAAGATCTCGGCGTCAGCCTTGAAGCGGATGGTGGTGCCGCTCTCCCCCTCGTAGGGTTCGACCTCCATGGGCCCCGTGGGCACGCCGCGCGCAAAGCGCATCACATGCCGCGCCCCGTTTTGACGCACCTCGGCGACCAGCCATTCCGACAGCGCGTTGACCACCGAGGAGCCCACGCCGTGCAGACCGCCCGAAAAGGCGTAGCCCTCGCCGCCGAACTTTCCGCCGGCGTGCAGCACGGTCAGCACCACTTCCAGGGTGGAGATCCCCATTTTGGGGTGGATGCCGGTGGGAATGCCTCGTCCGTTGTCGGCCACCTCTACCACGTCGTCCGGCAGCAGGCGCACCTCGATGTGGGTGCAGTAGCCGGCCAGCGCCTCGTCGATGGCATTGTCAACAATCTCATAGACCAGATGGTGCAGGCCGCGGGAGGAGGTGGACCCAATATACATGCCGGGGCGCTTGCGCACGGCCTCAAGTCCCTCCAGCACCTGGATCTGGCTTTCGTCGTATACGGTGTCCACCTTGTGAGATACCTCTCCCGCTTGCTCCAGCATGCTTTCCACTTCACTTTCGGCGTGAGCCGCTTCAACAGCCAGCGCCTCCATCAGCTCTTTGTTCTTGTTTTCCTGCAAAACGTTTCCTCCTTACTATTCCGCTCCTGCGGAGGGCACAGCAGGGCGGTTCCCTGCCGATTCACGATCGTTTCAGCCGTTTTAAACGGGATCTCTCCCCGACAACGCCGGGAAAGACCGCCGGAATTTTCCCTTTTTATTCTTTGCGCTTTCTTTTTCAAAGAGGAAACCCCTCACTGCTCGGAGTAATTTTCCAGCCTTTTTTGCAGCGTGGCGGGAGAGATCTGGGAAATATACACCCGCTCCACACCTTTTTCCAGCGTGAGGATAAAGCTCTTGGGCAGCTCCGGCGAAACATTGGTCACCCGGCTGTCCCTCTCGGCTGTCGCCAGAAAACCGCGGGTGATCGGCCCCACCGTGCTGGTTTCCAAATTGAAGATGCCGATCACGTCGGCGGCGCGAACCACTACGTCTTTTCCCAAGTGGAGATACATGCTTTTTCCCCTCTTTGCCGCCCCGAAATAAAGCGGTTCCGGCAGATTGCCAGCCGTTTTTTCAAAGGCGTACTTTCCTTTTTTATCTGAGCGGGAGCCGCCTGCCTACCGGTTCTCCTCCCCTTTTGCAAAAAGACGGATCACCTTCCCCTTTTCCACAGAAAAGGCGGCTGCCGTTTTCAAAGCGTGCGCTCTGGCGCAGCTTGTGATGAGCACCTGCCTTTTTTTCAGGTTGCTTCGAATATATTGCTGGCGCGAACGGTCGAGCTCACTCATCACGTCGTCCAGCAGCAAAACGGGGGATTCCCCCACCGTCTGCTCCACCAGTTCGCATTCCCCCAGCTTGAGCGACAGCGCCACACTGCGCTGCTGACCCTGCGAGCCGAACAGTCGGGCCGAACGCCCGTCGATCAGCAGCTCCAAATCATCGCGATGGGGGCCAACCAGGCACATACCGCGCTCAAACTCCTGCTCAGCCGCTTGCTTCAGAGCAGAAGCAAAGACCTCGCGCACCACAGAGAGGTCGGTGATACCCTCTCCGCCGGGGAGACCCGGAAACCAGCGGTATTCACAGCGCAGCTCTTCCCCGCGAGAAAGCCGCCTGTGGTGCTCCGCCGCCGCGGCCGAGAGCTTGCGGACATAGCTCCCGCGCTGCAGCGTGAGATAGCTCCCCAGTTCGATCAGGCGCTGGTTCCAAACCTCGAGCAGAGAACGGTCGGCTGCACCCCTCTTGAGAAGCATATTTTTCTGAGAGATCACGCGACCGTAATCGGCCAGCGCGCGCTGATACTTCGGACGGAGCTGGGAGATGGCAGTATCGAGAAAGAGGCGGCGCTCCTCCGGTCCCCCCTTGACCAGGTTGAGATGTCCCGGCACAAACAGCACAGTGCAAAACTGAGCGGCCAGCTCGCTGCTGCGCCGGATGGGAATCCCGTTGAGCGTGATGCTCTTTCTGGCGTCGGAAAAGAGAGAAAGCTCGATCTGCTGTTCTCTTCCGAAGGCCACATAATTCAGACGGACCTTCGCGCTCTCTTTTCCGAAGGCGATATAGTCCCGATCTTTGCCCTGACGAAACCCCTTTGGGCAGGAGAGTAAAAAAACGGATTCCAGCAGATTGGTCTTGCCCTGAGCATTTTCCCCATAAAACAAATTCACATGCTCCGAAAGAGAAACGCTCTGTCTGCCGAGATTTCGAAAATCAGAAAGCGAAATCTCTTTCACATACATTGCGTTCTCCCTCCTTCATATGCGGAAAAACTCCAAATTAATATAACAATAAGTATTTTAATAAAGTAATATTCTTATTTGTTTATCTGCTATATTATCCATTATGGAATATAAAGAGAAAAATTTCATTTTGTATAATTTGAAATCTTCAGTTGTTTTCTTCCGGAGGTTCTTCCTCCGTCACCAAAAACAATCTTCCCAGCAGGGCGATGCGATCCCCCGGAACCAGTTTACGGCCGCGCCGCAGCTCCTGCTCCTTATTCACGCGAACCGCGCCGCTTTGAATGAGCTCCTTGGCCTCTCCTCCGGAAAGAGCAAGGCTGCACAGCTTCAGAAAGGAATCCAGCTTGATCGACTCCGTATGGATTCCAACCTCTTCAATGGGGATTTTGCGCATGGATTCACCTTCTTTTTCTTCACTTTTCCACAAAAAACAGTCTGTATCTTAATAAAATACGGACTTTTTTCTTTTTCATCAGGTCTGGGATAATCAGAAGGATGCTCTGCCTTCGGCGAAGAGCACCCTCCCGCAAAACGCTATCCCCGAAGCCGCACAGGGAGAATCAAAAAGAGAAAATGATCGTCTTCTACCGGTTGAATCACCATGGGAGAAAGACTGCTCTTAACAAAAACCCGAACCTCTTCCGCTTCTGTATTCTTAAAGGCGTCGATCAAAAAGCGGTTGTTGAAGCCGATCTCCAATGTTTCATAGGGATATTCCAAAATCAGCTTATCGGTGACGCTGCCGATCGGCGTGATGCAGGTCAGGGTGAGCTCATCCCTCTGGAAGAGCAGACGCAGCGGGGAACGCTGCTTTTCCGAAATCAGAAGCGACGTGCGGTCGAGACACTCCAAAAATTCCTTCACCTGGAACCGAAGCTCAAGCATCTCCTCCTTCGGAAGGGCGTTCTTATAATTGAGAAACTCTCCCTCAATGGTGCGGGTGACCAGAATGATATTCTCGGTCTCCACCACCACGCTGCGCCGGGTCGGCCAAATGGTAACTTCTTCCTCACTGTCGTTTAAAATACGAGCCAATTCCAGCATCGTTTTGCCCGGCACCACAAATTCCAGCGTTTCCTCCACCGGAACGGCCAGTTTTTCTCTGCGGATGGCCAGACGGTATCCATCCAACCCCACGACCTCAAGATCCTCTCCCTCCAGATGGAAGAGACAGCCGGTATGTACCGGCTTGCTGTCGCTCTGGGAAACCGCAAAAACCGTCTGCTGCACAAGAGAGCGCACGGTTTTCTGCTGCAGCGAAAAATGAAATCCTTCCCGTTTCATCTCAACCGGCGGATAAGAGGAGGCGTCTAAGCTCAAAATGTTAAAAACAGAATAACCGGAGGTGATGGTCACCTCACTCTGGTCCACCTCAACCACGACCTCCCCTTCAGGAAGCTTACGGAGGATGTCGTTCAAGGTTCCCGCAGCGATAACAAATTCTCCTTCATCGCTGCTCTCCACTGCAATGGAGCAACGAACGCCGATTTCCATGTCATATCCTGTGATCTGAAGAACGCCGCGGGAAAGATGTAGAAGAAGTCCCTCCAAAACCGGCATAGAGGATCGATTGAGCACGGCGCGGGATGCAGTGGACACCGCCTGTGCCAAAACCGAGCGGCCGCAGGTGAATTTGATCATCAAAAGGACCTCCTTTATTTTTCGGTGTTGACTCTTGTCTAAAAGACGCGGCGCTGTTTTATGAAAACAGCTTTTTTATTCGGAGTCTTCGCCGGATGCTTCCGGCGCGGGTAAAAAATAGAAAGAAAAGAAAAAACAGTAGCAGCAGTAGAAACGGTGGACAAGGTGAAAAAGTGGGACAGGCTTAGAGTCGCCTGAAAAATAGGATTTGCTTTTTGTTGAGAATTCGTGGGAAAAATCGTGGAAAGAAAATAAATTTTTCTAAAGGGTAAAATTCTTGTGGAAAAGAAAATGTGGAAAAGAAAGAAGATGTGGAAAAAAGGAAAGGAGTATGATTTAATTCTCTTCGCCGGCCGCCTTCACGTTGTGCAGGATTTCCTCCACGTCGCGCTTAAGGCTGGGGTTGGTCTCCATTTCATCCTCCACCTTATTGACCGAGTGCAGCACGGTTGTGTGATCTCTGCCGCCGAAGACGTCTCCGATTTGTGCGAGCGACACATCGGCCATTTCCCGAATGAGGTACATGGCAATCTGCCGTGCCGAGGCGATATCGGCTGAGCGTTTTTTGCTGCAGAGATCGTCGATGGTCAATGAGAAATAGGAGCTGACTTCCTTCAAAACGCGGTCGATGAGCATCGGCACCGTCACATTGTCGCTCAGCACGTCGCGAATGGCGGTCTGAGCTGAGGTGAGATTGACCTCCACATGGTCTAAAATCACCAGCGCCTTGAGCTTTTTGATGGCCCCTTCCAGTTGACGGATGTTTTTCTTGAGTCGTTGCGCAATGAAATCGGCCACCTCCGGGGTGAGCTCTACCCCAAGATCCTGTGCCTTACGGTTGAGAATAGCGATGCGGGTTTCCACGTCCGGTGGCTGAATGTCGGCGATCAGACCCCATTCAAAGCGGGTGCGCAAGCGTTCCTCCAGAGTTTTGATCTCCTTTGGAGGACGATCTGAGGTCAAAACGATCTGTTTTTTTCCCTCATAAAGTGTGTTGAAGGTGTGAAAAAATTCCTCCTGCGTAGATTCCTTTCCGCCGATGAACTGAATATCGTCGATCAAAAGCATATCGAGATAGCGATATTTTTCCCGAAAGGCCCTGCGGGCAGCGACACCCTGACTGATGGCCTCCACCATCTCGTTGGTGAAATCGTCCCCCTTGAGGTAGAGTATCTTCATTCCGGGGTTTTTGGTGCGCACGCTGTTGCGGATGGCACAGAGCAGATGGGTTTTTCCAAGTCCCGAGCCGCCGTAGATAAAGAGCGGATTGAAGGAATCCTCGGTGTGGTTGGCAACGGCGCGGCAGGCCGCCTCCGCCAGCTTGTTGGAGCCGCCCACGATGAAGTTTTCAAAGGTGTAGTCGTCCTGGCTAAGGGAGTGCCTGGTGATATCGGTATAGTCTACGATACGCTCGGCAATGCGCTTGCGCTCCTCCTGTTCCTCCTCGCTAAAAATGACGATCTCAATGGGAAATCCGATCACGCTCTCAAAAATGGCAGAAAGCTGTTCGTAAAAGCGAGAGAGGATGATCTCCTTTTGAAAATCACTGGGAACCTGGAGCTTGAATTGCTTGGAATTCATCACAAGCGGCTGCGCGCCGGCAAACCAGGTATTCGCCGCCGTCGGCGAATACGCGTCATGTATTTTCTGATACACGGCGTCCCAAACATTTTGCACTGAATTCATAGGTTTGTTTCTCCCTGTTTGGCGGACTTGTTTAAGGGGTTTGTATTGAAAAACCAAGCCGAAAAAAGAAAAAGTGGAAGATTTCCCACAGATAAAATGAACAAAAATATTATATCATATTAGAAATTTAATTGCAATGAAAGCAGGGTGTTTTTGCAAGGAAAAACCGGAATTTTAAGCGGTTTTTTGGGGATGCCGTGCGAAAATGATTTTCGGCTGGAAAAGAGCGAAATAGGCGGGATTTCCTGAGGCATAGAAGAAAAAAACAAAGGGGAAAAGAGGTCCCCGCAAAGCGTCTGCCCGAGGAGGACAGCGCTCGAAAAAAGGAGGGAAGCTCCGAAAACAGGAGATAAAAATAAAAAATTTGTTCTTTATTTTATCGATCGGCTGTGTTATACTGAAAAAAAGCTTCAGTTGTAGGAGGTGGCCCCCTTGAAAAAGGGAGAGAAAACGAAAGAACGCGTCTATCAGTTTCTGCGCGCCTACATTGAACAGTATGGATACGGTCCTTCCGTGCGGGAGGTCTGTCAGGGAACCGATCTGAAGTCCCCTTCTTCGGCCTTTCTCTATTTGCAGCAGCTCGGCGAAGAGGGCCGCATCCTCTTCGACCAGGGCAAGAAGCGGTCGATCTCCCTGCCCGACCGCCAGGGAAATTCCGCCGTGCGGGTTCCGATACTGGGCAGCGTGCGGGCCGGCATGCCCACCCTTGCGGTGGAGGAGGATCTGGGCTTTCTCACGGTGGATGCGGGATTTTCCCGCGGGAGAGAGCTCTTTGCCCTGCGCGTCAAGGGCGACAGTATGATCGGCGCCGCCATTTTGGAGGGCGACCTCGTGGTGGTGGAGCGCCGTCCCGATGCGCGGGATGGCGAGATCGTGGCTGCGCTTCTGGAGGAAGAGGCCACGGTGAAGCGCTTTTTTCAGGAAAAGGACGGGTTTCGCCTCCAGCCGGAAAACGACGATTACCCGCCGATCTACACAAAAGAGCTTGTGATCCTCGGAAAGGTGATCGCCGTGATCCGCGACCGTCTGTGAGACTCCTTTAAAAAAATGAGAAAAAGCCCCTTGCGGCCGAAACAGGCAGAGATAAAGTCGCCTGCCTCTCCGCAGAGGGGAAAAGCGGGCTTGAATCCCTCGCCGAGCAAAATGAAGAAGCCCCCCGGCTGCGGTCGGGGAGCTTTTGATTTGTGAAAAAACGGTCGAACGGGAAGAAGACCCGCCAAGCGCCGCCGAAAGCAGCCCATCCCATCGCACCGATCGATCCGGCAGACGTCGGGACGATGCAGACCGGAGCCTACTTCTTCGGCGTGATTTGGATTTGACTGTGGCCCTTGTCGTCCGTATAGATGTCGAGCGTATAGCGGTATTTGTTCTCTCCGTCTTTGATTTCAAATTCCGTTGAGCAGTACTTCTTGGCCTGGATGCGGATCATACTGTCCTCCCCGAAGGATTCGATCGCAACAATGATTTCTTTGTCTTCCACCGCAACCGTGGCGTTTTCCGTCAGGATCGGATTGTCCGGAAGAAAGTTCATGCCGTTGATCTCGATTTGGGGTTGGACATGCAGGAGGATGACCACGGCAAACAGAGGGACTATTAGACCGATCAGCTTTTGCCAGGCATTTTCCGTAAAGACGAAAAGATACAGCAGCACCTGTGCGAGGCAGAACACGGCCGTCACGATCAAATGCGGAAAATGCGCGAACGCCTCCCGAAAGCTATGGAAGGAATCGCTGGAGAGAAGAAAGAGGACCGGCAGGAGGATGAGCAGGCTGAACCAGTTTTTCTTTTTGATATACCAGCCGACAAAGGCCATGGGAAAGGTAAACAACGTCCAGATGAACCAGTATCTGTAATACCCGAACAGGCCCCACCCCATATAGGAAAAAGGGACCTGAAACAGATAGATGAGCGGCTGACTGATCAGGAAAAAGACAAAGGTCTTGCATGCGGATTCCAGCGGTGTTTTGCAGTTTGCCATAAGGAAAACGGCAAAGAAGATCCAGGCCTCAAAGGTAACGCCCATTCTTTCAAACGAAGTGTCCTGAAAGACGGGAACGACCAAAAACACAGCGGTCAAAACCGCCGTTGCGACAGCAAACAGAATCACCGCCGGCCAGCTCATGCTCAGTCCGCCATACAGCTTGTCAGCAAGGCGCTTCAAAAAGCCCTTTTCACTTTTTTCCATGTTGGGTCACCTCAGAAAACAGGTTTGTTCAGGGGACCTGCCGAAACCATAGAAGAACGGCAGCAAAAGAAACCTCTTTCTGCCTCGGCAGAGACAAGAGGTTTCTTTTCTTGCGGAGGCGGGTGCGACACCCTGCCCCTTTTGTTTGAAACCTCCCCACGAGGGGACGAAAAATCCTTTAGAAGTCCTTATACCCCTTGTCCTTACTGATTTTGGCGGCCAGCGTGAGCAGCACCGTGGCGGCCACGGCGACCCCGATATAGAGGGTCCAAACGCCGATGTAGGAGCCCATGAGGTCGTAGAGAGTGCCCGAAAGGGTGGTGGCGGTAGAGTTTCCGAGGCCGGAGACCATGGTGGCCAGCGAATAGATGGCCGCAAACTCCCGGGTGCCGAAGTTCTGACCGATGAGGTAGGAATAGGGCACGGTCAGGGTGGAGTAGCCGAAGCCGAAGCAAAGGGAGAACACATAGGGCATAAAGGGGGCCGCGCCGGCAAAGCGCAGCGCCACGATAGAGGCCAGCATGCAGAGCCCCGTCAGGGTGGCCGATTTCACCGGCCCGATCTTGTCAAACACCGCGCCCAGCAGGATCTTGGCGCCGATCATCACCGTCATCACCAGGCTCATGGCGGTGGAGGCGGTCAGCGAGGAATAGCCGATATCGGTCAGATAGGCGATCACGTGGCCCGACATGCCCATGCCCACGATCCCCAGGCAGAACATGCCGGCGACCTGAATGTAAAAGGCCTTGGTTTTCACAGCCTGCGCACGGGTGAGGCCGGTTTGGATCACCTTAGGAGCGCCCTCGTTTTCCCCTTTGACCTGATCTTCGGTCACGCCGTAGGGCAGCAGCCCCTTATCGGAGGGGAACACGCGGATAAAGAGCACGGCGGGGATCAGCAGCAGCCCTGCCGTGATGCTCATGGTGCGGTACCCCATGCGCCAGCCGTGGTCGGCCACGATGGAGGTCAGAATGGGGGTCATGATGGCGGCCGACACGCCGGAGCCGGCAAAGGCAAGACCGGTGGCCAGGCCCCGCTTGTCCACAAACCAGTTGTTGATGAGGGTGGTCACCGATATGCCGGCCAGCGTCATGGAGACGGTGCCGTAAAGCGCCGCGATCACATAAAAATGCCACAGCTTGGTGGCCATGGAATAGCCATAGAAGGCACAGACGCCGCCGATCACGCCCAGCGTGATGAACTTGCGGATGTGCTGCGGATAGCGGCGATAGAGCTCGCCGTAAAACAGGATGGCCACCATGCCGATGAGTCCGCCGATGGTGTTGTAGAGTGTAAAGGCGCCGCGGGAAAAGCCCAGATCATCGCAGACCGGCTTGACGAAGATACCTAGGCAATTGACAAAAACTCCGGTGGCAGCGGCCACCAGCAGCGTGCAGCAGAGCACGATGATCCAGCCGTAAAACAGCTTGCCCTTTTTTGGGGTGTTTGCCTCGGAAACCTGTTCCATAGGGGATGCACAACCTTTCTGTATCGGGATAGCCGAGGATCGGCAGAAATCCAGAGCGGGGGTATGCCCCCCGATCTTTTTATCTTTTTTGAGTATAGCACAAACGCCGGCTTTTTCACAAGAAAAAACAAAAAAACGGTCAAAAAGAGAAAGGGAAACGGGCAAAGAGCAAAAGCCAAACACCGCAGGGGATGCAGTTCGCACCGTGACAGGAACCGCACGGGAAAGCCCCGCCCCTTAGAGAAAAAGCGCGCCCGTCGGAATGCCGGCAGGCGCGCTTTGTGTACAATGCATGAAGTCAGCTTGGCTCAGCGGTTTTTGTAGCCCTTGGCCGTTGCGGTGATCGAGGCCAGCGTGAGGAAGAGCATGGCAAGGCAGGCCGTGCCGATGTAAAGAGTCCACACAGGCAGGTAGGAGCCGAAATGGTCATACAGCGTGCCGGTGAGGGTGGCCGCAGCGCCGCCGCCAAATCCGCCCAGGGTGCAGATCAGCGAATAGATCGAGGAGAATTCGCGGGTGCCGAAGTTCTGACCGATGAGGTAAGAATAGGGCACGGTCAGGGTGGAGTAGCCGAAGCCGAAGCAGACCGAGAACACGTAGGGCATAAAGGGGGCGAGGCCTGCGAACCGGATCGAAATGATGGAGGCCAGCATGCAGAGTCCTGTCAGGATGGCCGATTTCACCGAGCCCAGCTTGTCAAACACGGCGCCCAGCAGGATCTTGGCCCCGATCATGATGGTCATGACCAGGCTCATGGCGGTGGAAGCGGTCAGAGAGGAATAGCCGACGTCGGTAAAATAAGCGATGGCGTGGGTCGACATGCCCATGCCGGTGAGGCTCAGGCAGAAGATGCCGATCGCCTGGAGATAAAAGGTGGGAGTTTTGATCGCTTCCGCACGGGTGAGGCCGGTCTGCACGATCACGGGGGCGGAGGGCGTTTCGCCGTCTTCGCCGACAGTCGCCTCCACGCCGTAGGGCAGCAGCCCCTTGTCGGCGGGGCTGAGGCGGATGAGCAGCAGGGCGGGGATCAGGCAGATCGCAGCCGCAACGCTCATGGTGCGATAGCCCATGCGCCAGCCGTAGTCGGCCACAACGCTGGTGAGAAGAGGGGTCATAATGGCGGCCGACACGCCGGAGCCGGCAAAGGCAAGGCCGGTGGCAAAGCCGCGCTTGTCCACAAACCAGTTGTTGACGAGCGTGGTCACCGAGATGGCCGCCAGGGTGGTGGCAACGGTACCGTAGCAGAAGGCAAGCAGGTAGAAATGCCACAGCTTGGACGACATCGAATAGCCGAGAAAGACCAGGCAGCCCATGGTGGCGCCCATGGTGATGAAAATCCGGATGCGCCTGGGATATTTTCGGTAGAGCTCGCCAAATACCAGCATGGCCGCCATGCCGGTGAAGTTGGAGATGGTGGTATAGAGCGTGAAGGGGCCGCGGTCGAAGCCGAGGTCGTCGCAGACCGGCTTGACAAAGATGCCGATACAGTTGACAAAAATGCCGGTTCCGGCGGCCATGAGCAGTGCGCAGCAGAGCACGATGACCCAGCCATAGAAGAATTTGCGGGTTTTCGGTTGTGAGATGGTTTGCTGCATGAGAATCCTCCCCTTTTTCTGTGAATCGGGACAGAGTGAAAATAAAAATGACCGAGTGACTAACAGGTCCATTTTATCAGAGACCAGGGAGAATTGGAAGAAGAAAATTGCGTTTTTCTAACGTCTTTGGGAAAAAGATAGAAAAATCGGGAAAAAGAGGGGAAGAAAAGCCTGCGGTAGGGGCCTGCGGCCTTCATATCGAAACTCCGCGCAGAAAAACAGCGCGGGCTCCCGTAAGTCTGCGGCGAAAGGCAGGCTTCTGCGGTGCTTCATCTTGCAGGCGGGCGTATTCCGGCAGCCTGAACGGAAGAGATCCGCCTTTCGCTTCCTTTGCGGGCAGCGGGAAAAGGAGAAGCGCGCCTTCCGCCGGAGAGAGGAAACGCAAGAGCATAAATGGAAAATAATGCCAAAACCACAAAGCTGCGGAAACGGATTTTAAAACGGGTCTTTCGCGTAGAGTGTTTCACGTGAAACACGGTGGTTCGCCCCTTTGCGGCGGAGGAAGCGGCTGCACATTGTCTCAGCGCAGACAGGAGGCAGAAGCAGCCGCCGGATCCCCCCGCAGCCTTCGGGAGTTCCCCCCTTCCCAGGGGACAACAAGAAGGTGCGAGAGGGAAGGCTCCCTCTCGCACCGTAGTCGAGATACAAATCGAGTTGGAAGGTTCGTCCAATCGGGCGGGTCAGCGGATCACGTCGCAGCCCATATAGGGACGCAGCACCTCCGGCACGGTGACGCTTCCGTCGGCATTCTGGTAGTTCTCCAGGATGGCGGCCACGGTGCGGCCGACGGCCACGCCCGAGCCGTTGAGGGTGTGCACCAGCTGGGCCTTGTCCTTCTGGCTCATCTTGAAGCGGATGTTGGCGCGGCGGGCCTGGAAATCGGTCATGTTGGAGCAGGAGGAGATTTCGGCATAGCGGCCGTAAGAGGGCAGCCAGACCTCGATATCGTAGGTCTTGGCCGAGCCGAAGCCCATGTCGCCGGTACAGAGCACCACAGTGCGGTGGGGCAGGCCGAGCTGCTGCAACACATACTCGGCGTCGTGGGTGAGACTTTCGAGTTGGTTGAAGGAGTCATCCGGATGGGCGAACTTCACAAGCTCCACCTTGTTGAACTGGTGCTGACGGATGAGACCGCGGGTGTCGCGTCCGGCGGAGCCGGCCTCGGCGCGGAAGCAGGCCGAATAGGCGCAGTATTTGAAGGGCAGCGCGGTTCCATCAAGGATCGACTCACGGTGATAGTTGGTCACCGGCACCTCGGCGGTGGGGATCAGGTAGTAGTCGAGCCCCTCGAGTTTGAACATATCCTCGGCAAACTTGGGGAGCTGACCGGTGCCGAACATGGAGTCCTTATTGACCATAAAGGGAGGAAAGACCTCGGTATATCCGCGAGAGGTGTGGGTGTCGAGATAGAAGTTGATCACAGCGCGCTCCAAACGGGCGCCCAAGCCCCGATAGAAATGGAAGCGCGCGCCGGTCACACGGGCGGCGCTTTCGGGATCGAGGATGGAGAGGTTCTTGCCGATATCCCAGTGGGCTTTGGGCTCAAAGTCGAAGGTTCTGGGCTCGCCCCAGCGGCGCACCTCCACGTTGTCGTCGGAATCGGCGCCGACCGGCACGCTGTCGTCGGGCAGATTGGGGATGCGGGCGAGAAGATCGAGGATCTCGGCGTCGAGCGCGGAAACCTTGGCGTCGTCCTCCTTGATCTTGGCAGAGAGTTCCGACATTTCGGCCATCAGCGCATCGGTGGATTCGCCGGCCTTTTTCATGGCGGGAATGCGGCGGCTGGCCTCGTTCTGGCGGGCCTTGAGCTGTTCGGTGTCGAAAATCAGGGCGCGGCGGGCATCGTCCCGCTCGAGCACGGCGTCGATCTCGGCGTCGTAGCTGGTACCGCGGTCGGCAAGTCGTGTCTTGACACGGTCGGTTTCTGTGCGAAGAAGTCGGATATCCAGCATGGAAATTCCTCCTTAAAAGAATAAAAGTAAAAACCAAAGGATTTTGAATCAAGATAGTAGAATCAAAGGTTCCGCAAACCGGAAAAACAGTGCACGGGCGGGGTTTTGCCTAAAGCTCCACAGGGATGCCCAGTTGATCGAGCAGCGAGGCCAGATCGGCGTTGTCATAGTATTCGATTTCCAGTCGGCCCTTTTTTGCGCCGACGTGAAGCTGCACCTTGCGGCCGAGACGGCCGGAAAGCGCCTCTCCCAGCTGCTTTGCATAGAGGGCGCGGCCCGAGGACTTGGCGGGAGCGGCGGGTTTCTCCTCCCGGGAAGCGGCAGCGGCCAGCTTTTCGAGCTGACGCACCGAGAGCCCGTGATCCACCGCCGAAAGGGCCAGCGGCAGGGCCTTTTCCTCCGGAAGACCGACCAGAGCGCGGCCGTGTCCCTCGCTCAGAGCGCCCTCCCGCACCATGTCGAGCAGGGTCTGCGGCAACGTGAGCAGGCGCAGGGTGTTGGCGACGGCGCTGCGGGAGCGGCCGACGCGGAGGGCGACCTCCTCCTGGGTGAGGGAAAACTCCTCCATCAGACGGCGATAGCCGGCGGCCTGCTCAATGGGGTTGAGGTCTTCGCGCTGGAGGTTCTCGATCAGAGAGACCTCGAGCTCTTCTCCTCCCTCGAGCTGGCGCAGCTGCACCGGAAGCTCGGTGAGGCCGGCCATGCGGGCGGCGCGCCAGCGGCGCTCCCCTGCCACAAGCTGATACCGGCCGTTTCCGAGGTCTCGGACCAGCAGGGGCTGCAGCACCCCGTAGCGGGAAATGGAATCGGCAAGCTGAGCGAGCTTCTCCTCGTCGAATTCGCGGCGGGGCTGCTCGGGATTCGGTTCGATGGCTGACAACGGCACCATGCGCAGCGTGCCGCCCTCCACCTCAATGGCGCTTGCGTCAAAGAGTGCGTCAAGGCCCATGCCGAGTCCGCGCCGTGGTTTTGTCATGCCAATCACCTCCTTTTAAAACAAACCTGCGCGAAGCGCGGGCCTCGCGCACGCGAAAATCATGGAAAAATGCGCCGCAGCTAAGGCTGACGACTCAAAAACTCCTGCGCAAAGGCGTGATAGGCCTGTGCGCCGCGCGAATACTTGTCGTACAGGCAGGCCGGCAGGCCGTGACTGGGCGCCTCGCTGAGACGGACGTTGCGCGGGATGACGGTGGGATACACCTTGTCGGCAAAGAAACGCTTGATCTCCTGCGCCACCTCGACGGTGAGATTGAGCCTCCCGTCGTACATGGTCAGCAGCACGCCCTCGATGGTCAGCTCCGGATTGTAGAGCTTTTTGATCTGACGGATCGAATTCATGAGCTGCGAGAGCCCCTCCAACGCAAAAAACTCGCACTGAATGGGCACCAGTACACTGTCTGCCGCGTTGAGGGCGTTGAGGGTCAGCAGCTCGAGCGAGGGTGGACAATCGATCAGGATGAAATCAAAGCGGTGGCGCAGCGGCAGCAGGCGGTCGCGCAGACGGGTGGCACGGTCGGGCTGGGAGACCAGCTCGATGGCCGCTCCAGCCAGATTGTTGTCGGTCGGCAGCAGCGCCAGATGTTCCACGGGGGTGGAGACCAGAGCTTGGGCCGCATGCAGATCGTCTCCGCAGAGCACGGTGTAGATCGAGTGGGTCAGGCCCTTTTTCCGGACCCCAAGGCCTGAGGTGGCGTTCCCCTGCGGATCGAAGTCACAGAGCAGCACCTCTTTACCTGCGAGGGCCAGTTCAGCGGCCAGATTGACGGCCGTGGTGGTTTTCCCGACGCCGCCCTTCTGATTGGCGACGGCAATGATGCGTCCCATGCGGCGCGGTCACCTCCCTTGCAGACTGTCGTCGCATCGACAATTTCCTCTATTATACCGCTCCGAACGGGAAAATACAACCGC